>NZ_JAAQWL010000005.1:0-422489 GCF_012985495.1 Pseudomonas sp. WS 5146 | reverse complement strand
GTCTCTAAAGAAGGAGGGCGCTTTTGTGGCGGGGGGGCTTGCCCCCGCGGGGCTGCGAAGCAGCCCCTATACCAGCCATAGAGTTACGTCAGGTAAAACGCGCCGACCTTGTTGGGGCCGCTTCGCGGCCCAGCGGGAGCAAGCTCCCTCGCCACAACAAGCCCACCCGCCATCAGGCGGAGGGTTACAGGTCGCCGTAGCCCAGGGAACGCAGCGCGCGCTCATCATCGGACCAACCACCTTTAACCTTCACCCACAGGTTAAGCATGATCTTGGAATCAAACAGCAATTCCATGTCCTTGCGCGCTTCGGTGCCGATGCGCTTGATGCGCTCGCCCTTGTCGCCAATGATGATTTTCTTCTGGCCGTCACGCTCTACAAGGATCAACGCGTGGATATGCAGGGTTTTGCCCTGCTGCTTGAACTCTTCGATTTCGACGGTGATCTGGTACGGCAGCTCGGCGCCCATCTGGCGCATGATTTTCTCGCGTACCAGTTCGGCGGCCAGGAAACGGCTGCTGCGGTCGGTGATCTGGTCTTCCGGGAAGAAGTGCTCGTTCTCCGGCAGGTGCTCGGCGATCACACGTTCCAGAGCGTCGAGGTTGTGGCCGTGCTGGGCCGAGATCGGGATGATCTGGGCGTTCGGCAGTTGCTCCTGCAGCCAGCTGAGGTGCGGCATCAGCTCAGCCTTGTCTTCGATACGGTCGGTCTTGTTCAGCGCGACGATCAACGGGCCAGTGACGTACTGCACGCGCTCCAGAACCATTTGGTCTTCGTCGGTCCACTTGGTGCGGTCGACCACGAAGATCACCACGTCAACGTCTTTCAACGCCGCCGAAGCGGTCTTGTTCATGTAACGGTTGAGGGCCTTTTCGCCGCCTTTGTGCATGCCCGGGGTGTCGACATACACCGCTTGCACAGTGCCTTCGGTCTTGATACCCAGCATGTTGTGGCGGGTGGTCTGCGGCTTGCGCGAGGTGATCGCCAGCTTCTGGCCGAGGATGTGGTTCAGCAGCGTGGACTTGCCCACGTTCGGGCGGCCGACGATGGCAACATAGCCACAGCGTGTTGCGGTTGAATCAGTCATGGCCATTCTCCACGCCCAGGGCAATCAGTGCTGCAGCGGCCGCTACCTGTTCGGCAATACGACGGCTCACACCCTGACCTCGGCTTTTTTCATTCAATAAGGTGATTTCACATTCCACGAAGAACACGCGGCAATGGGGTTCACCCTGGATATCCACCACTTCGTAACGTGGCAGTTCGCAACCACGCGACTGCAGGTATTCCTGCAGGCGGGTCTTGGGATCTTTGTTGGTGTCGACCAGCGTCAGGCTCTCGATCTCCGACGCCAGCCAGGCGACTACGCGCTCCTTGGCGGTCTCCATACCTGCATCCAGGTAGATCGCACCGATCAACGCTTCGAGGGCATCGGCCAGGATCGACTCGCGGCGAAAGCCACCGCTTTTCAGCTCGCCGGACCCCAGGCGCAGGTACTCACCCAGGCCGAAACCACGGGCCAGCACGGCCAGGGTCTCGCCTTTTACCAGGCGTGCACGCAGGCGTGACAGCTGGCCCTCGCGCGCTTGCGGGAAACGCTCGAACAGCGCCTCACCGGCGGCAAAGTTGAGGATGGCATCACCGAGGAATTCCAGGCGCTCGTTATTGCGCCCTGCAAAGCTGCGGTGTGTGAGGGCAAGGACCATCAATTCCTGGTCCTTGAAGGTGTAGCCGAGCTGGCGCTCGAGACGGCTTAGAGAAACGCTCACGGTTTACCCATTTCTGTTTGGTGGCACCGGCGGCCATCGACGATTGACGCAGTGTTCAAATTCAAATCCTGATTGGTGCAGCAAGGAGTTGGGCCAATAATTGTCCCAACCCCAGAAAAGCATTCGGCGCTGTGTTCACAGCGCCGCCTGTATTACTTGATCAGCCCGACCCGCGAGAAGTTCGGCAG
This sequence comes from Pseudomonas sp. WS 5146, assembly GCF_012985495.1. Taxonomy (NCBI): domain Bacteria; kingdom Pseudomonadati; phylum Pseudomonadota; class Gammaproteobacteria; order Pseudomonadales; family Pseudomonadaceae; genus Pseudomonas; species Pseudomonas sp. WS 5146. The sequence goes on along the minus strand of NZ_JAAQWL010000005.1, from coordinate 420,532 downwards.
GTGGCTGAGCTTGGGTTCCGGCCAGCTCATCCAGACCGCAAAGGCCTTGCCGACAATGTTCTCGTCGGGAACCATGCCCAGCAGGTCCTTGGGGATATTAGGGTCATCCCAATACCGGCTGTCGTTGGAGTTGTCACGGTTGTCGCCCATCATGAAGTAGTGCCCGGCCGGCACTTTCCATTCGGTGTCGGGCGGCGAGCGGTAGCGGCTCATTTCCTTGCGGATCTGGTGCTCTACTGCGCCGAGTTTTTCCTGATACAGCTCAGCGCTGCCCAGGGTGTTCGGCTCGGTGCCGATCAACTTCTCGGCTACCGACTCACCATTGACGAACAGGCGCTTGTCGCTGGTGTAGCGAATCACGTCGCCCGGCAGGCCCACGACACGCTTGATGTAGTTGACGTTCGGGTCGCTTGGGTAGCGAAACACCATCACATCGCCGCGCTGCGGGTCACCGACCGGGATGACTTTCTTGTCGAGCACCGGCAGGCGGATCCCGTAGGAGAACTTGTTCACCAGGATGAAGTCGCCCACGTCCAGGGTAGGTTTCATCGACCCCGAAGGGATCTGAAACGGCTCCACCAGGAACGAACGCAGCACCAGCACGATGAACAACACCGGGAAGAACGACTTGCCGTATTCAACCAGCAAAGGCTCTTTGTTCAGTTTCTCGATTGCCACCGCATCGGGCTGGCTGACGCTGCCCTGATACGAGGCGATCGCCGCCCGCCGACGCGGGGCGAAGAACACCAGATCGAGCAACGCCAGGAGACCGCAAACGGCAACGGCGATGACCAGCAACAGCGGGAAATTTAGTGACATAGGACCTAACTATCCAACCTGAGCACTGCAAGGAAGGCTTCTTGTGGAATTTCCACGTTGCCCACTTGCTTCATGCGTTTCTTACCGGCCTTTTGCTTCTCAAGCAGCTTGCGCTTACGGCTTACGTCACCGCCGTAGCATTTGGCCAGTACGTTCTTTCTGAGTGCCTTGACGGAGGTCCGTGCAATGATCTGCCCGCCAATGGCGGCCTGGATCGCGACATCGAACATCTGGCGCGGAATCAGTTCTTTCATCTTTTCGGTCAACTGGCGACCTTTGTAGTGCGCGTTGTCCTTGTGCACGATCAGCGCCAGTGCATCCACCTTGTCGCCGTTGATCAGCACATCCAGTTTCACCAGATTAGCCGATTGGTAACGGTCGAAATGGTAATCCAGCGAAGCATAGCCGCGACTGGTGGATTTGAGACGGTCGAAGAAGTCCAGAACCACTTCGTTCATCGGCAAATCGTAGGTCACTTGCACCTGGGTACCGAGGAACAACATGTCGTGCTGCACGCCACGTTTTTCGATACACAGGGTAATAACGTTGCCCAAGTGCTCTTGCGGAACCAGGATATTGGCCCGCACGATCGGCTCGCGCATGTCTTCGATGGAGGACAGATCCGGAAGCTTGGACGGGTTGTCGACGTAAATCGTTTCACCGGTTTTCAGCGCCAGCTCAAAAATAACCGTCGGCGCCGTGGTGATCAGGTCCAGGTCGTATTCGCGCTCGAGGCGCTCCTGGATGATCTCCATGTGCAGCATGCCCAGGAACCCGCAGCGGAAGCCGAAGCCCAGGGCGTCGGAGCTTTCCGGGGTGTACTGCAACGACGAGTCGTTGAGAGTCAGCTTCTGCAGCGCTTCGCGGAAGTCTTCGAAGTCGTCGGAGCTGACCGGGAACAGGCCGGCGTAAACCTGCGGCTGGATGCGTTTGAAGCCCGGCAGCACGTCGACGTCAGGGGTGGAGCTCAAGGTCAGGGTGTCACCCACTGGCGCACCGTGAATGTCCTTGATACCGGCGATGATGAAGCCCACTTCACCGGCTTTGAGGTCGGTGGTGGCGGTGTGTTTCGGGTTGAATACACCGACGCTGTCCACCAGGTGGATCTTGCCGGTGGATTTGACCAGGATCTTGTCGCCCTTCTTCACACGGCCGTGGCGCACGCGTACCAGGGAAACAACGCCCAGGTAGTTGTCGAACCAGGAGTCGATGATCAACGCTTGCAGCGGATCTTCGTAGTTGCCGGTAGGCGCAGGAATGGTCTTGACCAGGCGCTCGAGCACTTCGTCAACGCCCAGGCCGGTCTTGGCGCTGCACTCGACGGCGTCGGTGGCGTCAATGCCGATGATTTTTTCGATTTCTTCTTTAACGCGGTCAGGATCGGCCTGGGGCAGGTCGATCTTGTTCAGTACCGGCATGACCTCAAGGCCCTGCTCGATCGCGGTGTAGCAGTTGGCCACGGACTGGGCTTCAACACCCTGGCCGGCATCGACCACCAGCAAGGCACCTTCACAGGCGGCCAGCGAACGGCTGACTTCGTAGGTGAAGTCAACGTGGCCAGGGGTGTCAATGAAGTTCAGCTGGTACTTGATACCGTCTTTTGCGGTGTAGTACAGGGTAACGCTGTGGGCCTTGATGGTGATGCCGCGCTCGCGCTCGAGGTCCATGGAGTCCAGGACCTGGGCTTCCATTTCACGCTCGGCAAGGCCGCCGCACATCTGGATGAATCGATCGGCCAGCGTCGACTTACCATGGTCAATGTGGGCGATGATGGAGAAATTGCGGATATGACTCAAATCACTCACGGATCAACACTCAAAAAGGCTGCAGGCAGATTGCCCGCTGAAAAATAGCCGGGAATTGTACCTGATGCTCGGGCCGGGCGTCATCTTTGCTGACCAGAACAAAAATGCCCCGGTCATATGAGCGGGGCATTTTTTGTGCATAAGCGCGGTATCAACCGGCCCGGCGCAACAGCCAGAACCCGGCCACGGCGCAGACCGCCGTCGGTACCAGCACCGCAAACAGCGGCGAGAAACCGAATACCAGGCTCGACGGGCCAAGCAGGTCCTGGGCGATGCGGAAGGTAAAGCCCACCAGCACGCCGGTAAACACACGCTGGCCGAGCGTTACCGAACGCAGCGGGCCGAAGATGAACGAAATAGCCATCAGCACCAACGCGGCGGTGACCAGCGGCTGCAACACCTTGACCCAAAATGCCAACCAGTAACGGCCATTGTTCAGGCCCTGATCCTTGAGATAGTGGATGTAACTCCACAAACCGGAGATCGGCAGGCTTTCCGGGATCATGACCACGGTATTGAGCAGTTCCGGCTTCAGGGCAATGTCCCACTGTTCAGACGGCACATTGATCACTTCGGTGTAGGCCTTGATGCCCTGCCCCACATTACGGAAATACGTCGTGGTGACATCGTACAGCTCCCATTTCCCCTCGTCGTACTGCGCACGCTTGGAGAAACTGGAGGTCAGCATATGCCGCTCTTTGTCGAACGTATAACGCGTCACACCCACCAGCAAACCGCCCGGTTGCACGGCGTTGATGTGAATAAACTCATCACCCTGGCGGTGCCACAGGCCGTGCTTGGCGCTCTGCGCATCCCCCGAACCCTGGGCCAGGGCACGATTGGCCTGGGCCGTGGCTTCGGTCGGTGGTGCTACGTACTCGCCGATCAGCACACTGCACGCCATCAGCAACAGCATGGGTTTCATGACGGCCCAGACGATGCGGCCGATGGAAACGCCCGCCGCTCGCATAATGGTCAATTCGCTGCTGCTGGCCAGGCTGCCCAGGCCGATCAGGCAGCCGATCAGCGCCGCCATCGGCATCATGTCGTAGAGGCGACGCGGTGCGGTCAGCGCCACGTAGCTCAATACGTGGGTGACGGTATAGGTGTCGGTGACGTTGCCCACTTCATCAATAAAGGCAAACAGGCAAGCCAGGCCAAGGATGATGCCCAATACCGCCAGGATGGCGATCAGTACGCTGCTACCAATGTAGCGGTCGAGCTTAGCCACGAGCCAACTCCTTCAGGCCACGACGGCTCTTCATTTTCAAACGGATAGGTTCCCAGTAGAGCAGCCCCAGGCCGATCACCAGGAAGATCCCGTGCACCCACCACAGGCCCAGGGTTGGCGACAGCTTGCCCTTCTCCAGGGAGCCACGGGCAGAAATCAGGATGGTCAGGTAAGCCATGTACAAAAGGATCGCCGGCAACAGCTTGAGGAAGCGGCCCTGGCGCGGGTTGACGCGCGACAGCGGCACCGCCATCAACGTCACGATGAACACCAGCAGCGGCAGGGAGAGTCGCCATTGCAGCTCGGCAACGGAGCGCAGCTCGGGATTACCGATCAGCGATAGCGTCGGCAGTGCATCGCGGTCGGTGACCTCTTCACTGATGTCAGGCTTGGCCAGCATTACACCATAAGTGTCGTATTTGACCGCCCGGTATTCCGCCAGCCCAGGGCTGCCGTCGTAGCGGTAGCCATTTTCCAGGATCAGGTAGCGGTTACCGTCAGGGCGTATTTCCTGGCGCCCGCTGTTGGCTACCAGAATCGAAATACCGCGGTCCTTCTGGTTCAGGCCGAGGTTTTTCTGCGAGATGAACACACCGCCAAGGTTAGAGCGGTCGTCGGTCATGGTTTCGGTATAGGTGACCCGCGTGCCGTCGTTGAGCGCCTGGAAGCGCCCGGGCTCCAGGGTATCGAACTCGGTCATCGCGTCCTGCTTGTTCAGCAGCAGCTGGAACTGCATGGCGCCCTGGGGCGCCAGGCTCATGCTCAACCAGGCCACCACCAGCGCAACGCCGGTGGCCGGCACCATGGTCATGGCCAGCAGACGCTGCTGGCTCATGCCGGTGGCCGAAAGCACGGTCATTTCACTTTCAAGGTAAAGCCGGCCATAGGCCAGCAGGATGCCGAGAAACAGGCCAAGCGGCAGGATCAGTTGCAAAAAACCCGGCAGGCGAAAGCCCATGATCAGGAACAACGAGCCCGGATCCAGGGCGCCCGAGGCCGCCTGGGCGAGGAATTTGACGAAACGACCACTCATGGTGATGACCAGCAATACCGCACTCACGGCACTCAGGGTCAACAGGACTTCGCGGGACAGATAACGGAAGACGATCAAACCAGACACTCCAGGGTTGTCAGGCTAAGGCGGCCAAACAAGCAAGCATACCGAGTCGACCCACATGCACGGGCCGGCTAAAAAGATTGCGCATTATCCTGTGATTGACCGCGCCTGTCACGGTGCTTGCTCATACGCGCGCACAAAGCGTGCTGCAAGGGTTGTCAGGCTGCTCTGGCGAGGTTCAAACTGCGGCCTTTGTCGCGGGCGGTTTACAAAGCTGCCAAGCATCAAAGCCTGCGTACAGACGCCAGGCTCACAGACCTTAAATAAGGGACCCGAAAATGGAATTGGTTGTAAAAAGCGTTAGCCCCGAAACGTTGAAAACCGCCACCCTCGTGGTCGCCGTCGGCGAAGGGCGCAAGCTCGGCGCCGCCGCCAAGCAACTGGACGAACTGAGCGGCGGCGCCATCAGCGCGGTCCTCAAGCGCGGCGACCTGGCCGGCAAAGTTGGCCAAAGCCTGCTGCTGCAAAGCCTGCCCAACCTCAAAGCCGACCGTGTATTGCTGGTGGGCGTGGGCAAGGACGCCGAACTGGGCGACCGCCCGTTCCGCAAGATCATCAGCGGTATCCTCACCACTCTTAAAGGCCTGGGCGGCACCGATGCGGCGCTGGCCCTCGATGAAATCGTAGTAAAAGGCCGCGACAGCTACGGCAAGACCCGCCTGCTGGCCGAAAGCCTGGTGGACGGCGGTTACGTCTTCGACCAGTTCAAGAGCCAGAAGGCCGAACCGCGCGCCATCAAGAAAATCACCCTGCTGACCATCAAGGCCGCCCAGGCTGAAGTCGAGCGCGCCGTCACCCACGCCACCGCCATCGCCAACGGCATGTCGTTTACCCGTGACCTGGGTAACCTGCCGCCGAACATCTGCCACCCAACCTACCTGGGCGAACAAGCCAAGGCGCTGGGCAAGGAGTTCAAGGGCCTGAAGGTTGAAGTGCTGGACGAGAAGAAGATCAAGGAACTGGGCATGGGCTCGTTCTATGCCGTGGGCCAGGGCAGCGACCAGCCGCCACGCCTGATCGTGATGCAATACAACGGCGGCAAGAAGTCCGAGAAGCCTTACGCGCTGGTCGGCAAAGGCATCACCTTCGACACCGGCGGCATCAGCCTCAAGCCGGGCGCCGGCATGGACGAAATGAAATACGACATGGGCGGCGCCGCCAGCGTGTTCGGCACCCTGCGTGCCGTGCTGGAACTCAAGCTGCCGATCAACCTGGTGTGCATCCTGGCCTGCGCCGAGAACATGCCGAGCGGTGGTGCTGCACGCCCGGGTGACATCGTCACCACCATGAGCGGCCAGACTGTCGAGATCCTCAACACCGACGCCGAAGGCCGTCTGGTGCTGTGCGACGCCCTCACCTACGCCGAACGCTTCAAGCCACAGGCCGTGATCGACATTGCCACCCTGACCGGTGCCTGCGTGGTCGCCCTGGGCGCTCACACCTCGGGCCTGCTGGGTAACAACGACGAGTTGATCGAGCAACTGCTCAGCGCCGGCAAGGCTGCCGACGACCGCGCCTGGCAACTGCCGCTGTTCGACGAGTACCAGGAACAACTGGACAGCCCGTTCGCCGATATCGCCAACATCGGCGGCCCAAAAGCCGGCACCATCACCGCCGCCTGCTTCCTGTCGCGCTTCGCCAAGAACTTCAACTGGGCGCACCTGGACATCGCCGGCACGGCCTGGACCAGCGGCGGCAAGGACAAGGGCGCCAGTGGCCGTCCGGTTCCTCTGTTGACCCAGTACCTGCTGGATCGCGCCAAAGCCTGAAACTGAAGATTCCGGGGCGGCCTTCACGGCGCCCCGGTCTCAGGAACCGCAATGACCCAAGTCGACTTCTATATATTGCCCAGCGCCGATCCCTCTGCGCGCCTGGACTTTGCCTGCAAACTTACCGAAAAAGCCTGGCGCATGGGCCACCGCATCTACCTGCATTGCAGCGATGCCGCTCAGCGTGAAGACCTTGACGCCCGCCTGTGGCGCTTCAAGGGCGAAAGCTTCGTGCCCCACGGCCCCGCCGAGTCCGAACCCGAAGGCCTGATTGTGCTGGGTTTGGGCGACAACTGCGGCGATCACCAAGACCTGCTGGTGAACCTCGACCTGAAAGTACCGGCCTTTGCCAAGGCTTTTGCCCGCGTGGCGGAAGTGGTGGTCGAAGACCCGGCTATTCGTCAGGCCGCGCGGGAGAGTTTCCGTTTCTACCGCGAACAGGGCTATCCTCTGCAAGATCACCGGCTACAACGACTTTGAGCACACGATGGACACTCCAAACCCGCTGAAAAAAGACGACCACTTGCTGGACGACCTGGAGTCGATCCGTCAATTGCTCGGTGATGATGAGTTGCAACCGCCGCTGCTGACCGAATCGGTCGAGGGCGAGGTACAGATTCCGCTGTTGTTCGACATGGTCGGTGGCAAACCTGCCGCACCTGAACCTGTCACACCAGCCCCCACTGCAGAACCGGCACCCGCCGCAGAAAAAGCCCCCGACGCGTTGCTGCTGCACCTGGACAATGAACTGCGTGCCGCCGCGCAACTGATCATGCAGGATGTGATCGACGACTTTGCCCCGCATATTGAAGCCGAGATCAAACGGCGAATGGATGCGCGCATGGAGCGGTTGCTCAGCCAATACCAGTCCTGAGCCTTACTTAGATCCCTGTGGGAGCTGGCTTGCCTGCGATGGCGGTTTCTCAGTCAAACCCTTCGGCGACTGCCACACCGCCATCGCAGGCAAGCCAGCTCCCACATTTGCTCAACATACATCTCTAGCCCGTCTTCGCCTCGCCCTGCGCCTTATCCCCCGTTATACTTGTCGGCTTTCCTGAATTAATGCCAACTAGGGTCCCGCCGCGCATGGATAAGACCTACCAGCCGCACGCCATTGAAACTTCCTGGTACAACACCTGGGAGTCCGAGAATTACTTCGCCCCACAAGGTGCCGGCGAGTCCTACACCATCATGATTCCGCCACCGAACGTCACTGGCAGCCTGCACATGGGCCATGGCTTCAACAATGCGATCATGGATGCGTTGATCCGTTTCCGCCGCATGCAGGGCCGTAATACCCTGTGGCAACCGGGTACTGACCACGCCGGTATCGCCACACAGATGCTGGTGGAACGCCAGCTCGAAGCCACCGGCCAAAACCGTCACGACCTGGGTCGCGAAAAATTCCTGGAGAAGATCTGGGAGTGGAAAGACCAGTCCGGCGGCAACATCAGCCGTCAGATCCGTCGCCTCGGTTCGTCTGTGGACTGGAGCCGCGAGCGCTTCACCATGGACGATGGTCTGTCGGAATCGGTGAAAGAAGCCTTCGTGCGCCTGCATGAAGACGGCCTGATCTACCGCGGCAAGCGCCTGGTCAACTGGGACACCAAGTTGCACACGGCAATTTCCGACCTCGAAGTGGAAAACCACGACGAGAAAGGTTTCCTGTGGAACCTCAAGTACCCGCTGGCCGATGGCGCCAAGACCGCTGAAGGCAACGACTACCTGATCGTCGCCACTACCCGTCCGGAAACCATGCTCGGCGACGCCGCCGTGGCGGTTAACCCGAACGATGAACGCTACCAGGCGCTGATTGGCAAGTTTGTCGAGCTGCCATTGGTTGGCCGTCGTATCCCGATCATCGCGGACGACTACTGCGACCCTGAATTCGGCACCGGCTGCGTGAAAATCACCCCGGCCCACGATTTCAACGACTATGAAGTCGGCAAGCGCCACAACCTGCCGTTGCTGAACATCTTCGACAAGAACGCCGCCGTACTGCCGGCCTGCCAGGTGTTCAACCTGGACGGCACGCTGAACGAGAGCATCGACGGCAAGATCCCGGCCGAATACGCCGGCCTCGACCGTTTCGAAGCGCGCAAGCAGATCGTGGCCGCCTTCGACGCCGCCGGTTTGCTGGTAAGCGTTGACGACCACGGCCTTAAAGTGCCGAAGGGCGACCGTTCCGGCACCATCATCGAGCCGTGGCTGACCGACCAGTGGTACGTGTCCACCAAACCATTGGCCGAGCCTGCGATTGCTGCCGTGGAAGACGGCCGTATCCAGTTCGTGCCTAAACAGTACGAAAACATGTACTTCTCGTGGATGCGTGACATCCAGGATTGGTGCATCAGCCGTCAACTGTGGTGGGGCCATCGTATTCCGGCCTGGTACGACGAGTCGGGCAAGGTGTACGTAGGCCGCGATGAAGCCGAAGTGCGTGCCAAGCACAACCTCGGCGCGGACATCGCCCTGCAACAGGACAACGACGTACTCGACACCTGGTTCAGCTCGGGCCTGTGGACCTTCTCGACCCTGGGCTGGCCGCAACAGACTGAGTTCCTGAAGAAATTCCACTCCACCGACGTGCTGGTTACCGGCTTCGATATCATTTTCTTCTGGGTTGCCCGGATGATCATGCTCACCATGCACTTGGTGAAGAACGAAGACGGCACGCCGCAGGTGCCGTTCAAGACCGTGTACGTACACGGCCTGGTGCGGGATGGCCAGGGCCAGAAGATGTCCAAGTCCAAGGGCAACGTCCTGGACCCGCTGGACATCATCGACGGCATCGACCTGGAAACCCTGGTGCAGAAACGCACCTCGGGCCTGATGCAGCCAAAACTGGCGAAGAAGATCGAGAAGCAGACCCGCGACGAGTTTGCCGATGGCATTGCCAGCTACGGCACCGACGCCCTGCGTTTCACGTTCTGCTCGCTGGCGTCCACCGGTCGCGACATCAAGTTCGACATGGGCCGCGTCGAAGGCTATCGCAACTTCTGCAACAAGATCTGGAACGCTGCACGTTACGTGCTGGATAAAGGCGAAGACTGCGGCCAGAACGGCGAAGCCGTCGAACTGAGCCTGGCTGATCGCTGGATCATCTCGCAGCTGCAGCGCACCGAAGCCGAAGTGACCCGCCAGCTCGACCAGTTCCGTTTCGACCTCGCCGCCCAGGCTTTGTACGAATTCATCTGGAACCAGTATTGCGACTGGTACCTGGAACTGTCCAAGCCGGTACTGTGGGACGAGAATTCACCGATCGAACGCCAGCGCGGCACCCGCCGCACCCTGGTGCGCGTACTCGAAGTGGCGCTGCGCCTGGCGCACCCGTTCATGCCGTTCATCACCGAAGAGATCTGGCAGCGCATCGCGCCGCTGGCCGGTATCGAAGGCAAGACCATCATGCTGCAACCTTGGCCGGTGGCCAATGAAGCGCGCATCGATGAAGCGGCCGAAAGTGATATCGAATGGCTCAAGACCCTGATGATGGGCACGCGTAACATCCGTGCCGAAATGAACATCGGGCCGGGCAAGCCGTTGGCGGTGTTTGTGAAGAACGCCAGCAGCGAAGACCAGCGTCGCCTCACTGAGAACGACGCACTGCTCAAGAAGCTGGCGAAGCTGGAGTCGATCACTGTATTGGCTGCTGGCGAAGATGCGCCGCTGTCTGCGACCGCATTGGTTGGCGAGATGGAAGTGCTGGTGCCGATGGCAGGTTTGATCGACAAAGGCGCGGAACTTGCGCGTCTTGATAAGGAAATTGCGCGCCTGCAAGGCGAAGTGCAGCGAGTGGGTGGCAAGCTGTCCAACGCGGCGTTCGTCGACAAGGCGCCGGCTGAGGTCATCGACAAAGAACGCGCCAAATTGGCCGAAGCGGAACAGGCTTTGGGCAAGCTGGCCGAGCAACATGCGCGAATTTCCAGCCTGTAAGCTGGAAACTGTGTGAAAAAAGAGACCTTCGGGTCTCTTTTTTTTGCTCTTTGTGGGAGCTGATTTGCCTGCGGTGCAGCCGACTCGGTGTAACCGCCAGACCGAGTTGATGCCATCGCAGGCAAGCCAGCTCCCACATTTGAACGAGTTGGCCTCAGGATGTGTGACAATGCCCACCACTTTGAGCCAACACCAGAATCAACATGACCGCCCCCAGCACACCCAAACCACCGCGCAAGAAGCCTAAAACCGCAGCCCCGGCCAAGCCCGTCGCGCCGCGCAAAGAGGCTACCTTGCACCCGCGCAACCGCCACACAGGCCGTTACGACTTCCCGGCGCTGATCAAGACCACGCCGGAACTGGCGAAATTCGTGATCATTAACCCGTATGGCAAAGAGAGCATCGACTTCGCCAGCCCGGACGCGGTGCGGGTGTTTAACCGGGCACTGCTTAAATCGTTCTATGGCATCCAGCATTGGGATATCCCGCAGGATTACCTCTGCCCGCCAGTGCCGGGGCGTGCCGACTACGTGCACTTCCTCGCCGACCTGCTGGCCAGCGTCAACGACGGCAAGATTCCGCGCGGCTCTATCGTCAAGGTGCTGGACATCGGCATGGGCGCCAACTGCGTCTACCCGCTGATCGGCTATATGGAGTACCGCTGGAATTTCCTCGGCTCCGAGGTCGACCCAATCGCTTTGGCCGCCGCCAAGGCCATCGTGCAGTCCAATGACCTGAGCAAGGTCATCCAGTTGCGCCAGCAACCCAACCCCAAGCAGATCCTGCTGGGCCTGCTGGAGCCGGGCGAGCGTTTTGACCTGACCATGTGCAACCCGCCATTCCACGCGTCCATGGACGAAGCCACCAAGGGCAGCGAGCGTAAATGGCGCGCCCTGGGCAAGGCCGACCCCAAGCGCAAGTTGCCGGTGCTGAACTTCGGTGGCCAATCGGCGGAGTTGTGGTGTGAAGGTGGTGAAGCGCGCTTTGTGACGCAGCTGATCGCCGAGAGCGCGCACTTTGCCCACAAGGTGCTGTGGTTCAGCACACTGGTGTCAAAAGCGTCGAACTTGCCCGCGATCGAGACAGCCCTGAAAAAAGCCGGCGTGCTGGAAAGCCAGGTGGTGGAGATGTCCCAGGGCCAGAAGCAAAGCCGTTTTGTGGCCTGGACCTTCCAGACCAAGAATGAGCAGCAGATCTGGCGCCAGCGCTGGGTGCGCGACTAACCCAAGAAAGCCCAGCACAAATCGCAGGCAACAAAAAACCGTGCCCGGATCGCTCCGAGGCACGGTTTTTTTTGCTGCGTCTTACTTGTTAACAGCGTCGGTCAGGCCTTTGGCCACAACCAGCTTGATAACTTTCTTGGCAGCGATTTCGATGGCAGCGCCAGTCGAAGGGTTACGGCCAGTACGGGCTGGACGCTCGGTCACTTTCAGTTTGCCAACGCCTGGCAGAGTGATTTCGCCGCCGTTTTCCAGCTGATCAGCAACAACTTGGCTCAGTTGGTCCAGCAGAGCGCGCACGGTAGTTTTCGGTGCGTCTACTGCTTCAGCCAGGTCAGCGATCAGTTGGTCTTTAGTAATAGCCATTGTGGTGTTCCTTCCCTATCAAATTCATATGGATTGCAGAGTGCAGTGTCAGCCGTCGAGCCCGACCGTCATGGCCTGGCACCCCCGGCCATAACCACGGAGATCGGGGTTATAGATGCTTGAAACGGGGATTGGTTCGACCTGACAGATGCTGAATGCACGCTTAACGCCGAGACTTGGCGTAAGACGGGGCAAAACTAGCACAGAGACGGGGAAATATCCGCCTCAACATACCCATTTGGTCAGCTTTATCGCTCTAAACCGTGAAAAAAAGGCATATGGGCCGTCGGAGGTCGTCCAAAACCGCCTTCCAGGCGCGTCTTGGCCAATGGGTGCGGTACACTGGGCGACTTTTGGGGGAGGCCCACCGCTCCCCTTCAACCAGCCGAGAAGCCTATGCCGATCCGTCATTGCATTGTTCACTTGATCGACAAAAAACCCGACGGCACACCTGCAGTTCTGCATGCCCGCGATTCTGAGTTGTCCGAATCGGCCGCCATCGAGAACATGCTGGCCGACCTCAACGAGAGCTACAACGCCAAACAAGGCAAGGCCTGGGGTTTCTTCCATGCCGAATCCGGCGCGCACCCGTTCAGCGGCTGGTTGAAGGAGTATTTCGACGGTGGCCAGGATTTCACCACCTTCAGCCGCACGGCGGTTGAGCACCTGCAAAAGCTGATGGAGGAATCCAACCTCTCCACCGGCGGCCACGTGCTGTTTGCCCACTATCAACAAGGCATGACCGATTACCTGGCCATCGCCCTGCTGCACCACAGCGAAGGCGTGGCAGTGACCGATGAGCTGGACGTGACCCCGTCGCGGCACCTGGACCTTGGCCAACTGCACCTGGCGGCGCGCATCAACGTCTCCGAGTGGCAGAACAACAAGCAGTCCAAACAGTACATTTCGTTTATCAAAGGCAAGAACGGCAAGAAGGTTTCGGAGTACTTCCGCGACTTTATCGGCTGCCAGGAGGGCGTCGACGGCCCGGGCGAGACCCGCACCCTGCTCAAGGCCTTCAGCGACTTTGTTGAAAGCGAAGACCTGCCGGACGAATCCGCCCGCGAAAAGACCAAAACCCTGGTGGACTACGCCAGCAGCCAGGCCAAGCTCGGCGAGCCGATGGGCCTGGAAGAGCTGTCGGGCTTGATCGATGAAGATCGGCCAAAAGCGTTCTACGACCATATCCGCAACAAGGACTACGGCCTGTCGCCGGAAATTCCGGCCGACAAGCGCACGCTCAACCAGTTCCGCCGCTTCACCGGCCGCGCCGAAGGCTTGTCCATCAGCTTTGAGGCGCACCTGCTGGGTGACAAGATCGAATACGACGAAGCCGCCGGCACCTTGATCATCAAGGGCCTGCCGACCCAACTGACCGACCAGCTCAAGCGCCGTAACTGATGCTGGGCGGGGTACTCAAGAAAGTCCTGTTGGTGTTGCTGGTGGTGGTGGTGATTCAGCACTGGGGCAAGATCGAGCGGCTGTTCAACCCCTCGCAGGTGGTTTCGGAGCAGGTACGCGCCTCAGCGCGCGTGGTGCTCTACTCCACCGAGTGGTGCGGCTACTGCAAGCAGATCCGGCGCTTTCTGGATCAGAAAGGTGTGCCGTACCAGGCGTTCGATATCGAGAAGGACGCCCAGGCGCGCAAGGCGTATGAGGCGCTGGGCGGCGGCGGGATTCCGTTTGTGGAGGTCAATGGCACGCTCATTCGCGACTACAACCCGGATGCGATCATGGCTGCCCTGAAGTAACCCCACCGTTGCAGCATCTCGCTTGTGTGGGAGCTGGTTTGTAGGAGAGCTGGCTTTTGTGGGAGCTGGCTTTTGTGGGAGCTGGCTTGCCTGCGATAGCATCAGCGCGCAGTAACTGACAGACCGAGTTACCTGCATCGCAGGCAAGCCAGCTCCCACAAAAAGCCAGCTCCCACATAAGCGAGCTCCCACATTCAGTTCTGCAGCGTCTTTAGAAGTTGGCTTCCAGCGACACCATCGCCGTACGCTCTTCACCGACGTTGTAATACGCCGTACTCGGCGCCAGGCCGCTTACCGGCGCCGAGTTAAACGACACGGTACGCGCCGAGCTCAGGTATTCCTTGTCGAAGACGTTAAGCATCGACAGCCGCAGGGTCGCGGATTTGATGACTTTCTTGTCCACCGGCAAATAGATACCCGCGTTGAGGTCGACCACGGTACGCCCGGAGATTTTTTCGTCGTTGGTCAAATCGCCGTAGAAACTGCCTACGTATTTGCCGGCAACGTTGCCGTAGAAGCGCGAGTCGTCGTAGCCAAACACCAGGTTGAACATGTTTTCCGGCACGTTGGCCAGCTGCTTGCCGGCGGTGGGCAACAACACGTTCTTGCTGAGCAGATTGTCTTTCTGTTCAGACTGGGTGTAGGTGTAGGACGCGTAGTAGTTGAAGTGATGCGGCAACAGCCCGCTCCACTCCAGCTCCAGGCCTTTGTTGTCGACTTTGCCGACGTTGATTACCGCGTAGTCGCCGTTGAGGTCGGTGGTCGACAACTGGCGGTCCTTGAAGCTGATGTAGAACAGCGTCGCGCTCAGCGCCACATCGTCTTCGGTGAAGCGCCAGCCCAGTTCCTGGTTCCAGCTCAACTCAGGCTTGAGGCTTACCGAATCGCCTTTGTTGTACAGCACGTAGTTCGGCGGTGTGCGCATGTTGCGGGTGACGTTGTAGAACGCCTGGTTGCTCTCGTCGATCTGGTACTTGGCGCTGAAATTCGGCAGGAACTGGTGGTAACGGGTGTTACGTTTTTCCGGCTTGTCGTAGAGGCTACCCAGGTTGTTGCCGTCCCGCTCGACGTACTGATAGGCCACGCCGCCGACAAAACTCAGGTCTGGCGTGGCTTGCCAGCTGTCCTGCACCCAGAGCTTCTGCGCCGGCGTGACGGTGTAGTAATGACGGCCTTGTACCGTCGCGCCGTTCTTGTCGACTACTTGGCCGCCGCCGTTGTAGTCGCCCCACACGTCATCGGGTGCGCCTTCGCCGTTGATGCCGATAAACGGCTGGCTCTGGCGCTGGCGTGCGCGCTCATACCAGTAGCCGTAGTCCAGGCTGTGCTCTTCGTTGATGTCCCATTTCATTTTGGCGGTAACGCCTGGGCGCCAGGTTTCGGTCCACGAAGGGCGGTAGTAGTTGAGCGATTTGAGGTTGCTCAGGTCGTAGTTGCCAGCCTTGTCGGACTTCGGCCCCAGGTTCGATGCGGTCTGGCCGCTGAAACTGCCACCGTTGGCCCAGTAGTAATAGGGCGTGACCGTCAGCGCCAGGTTGTCCTGCAACTGCCAGCGCTGGGTGAGCGTGGCATTCACGCTTTCGAAAGGGTTGCGATTGAGCTTGTAGGAAGACGACAGTAAACCGGATTTGTACACCGGGGTTTCCGAGTAGTCCTTGCGCCGCCCATCCGTGTCGAACTGCGACTTGCTCAAGGAGTTGTAGTTGTAGTTTTCCTGGTTGTTGTACTTGATCGTGGCCAGTGTGGAGTTGCCGCTGCCATCTTCAAACAGGCTGCTCCACTCGACCTTGTCGCTGCGCAGGGTGCCTTTGCCACGCCACTTGTCGCCTTCCAGGTGCGACGCCGAGACCCAGGTCTTGAGGCCGCCGAAATCGCCGGTATTGACCCGCACGAACGTCTTGCGCAAGTCGTTGGCGCCGACGATCTGCTTGGCGAACAATCCGGCCTCTTTGGTCGGCCGGATGGTGATCATGCCGATGTTGCCGCCACTGGAACCGATGTGCGGGCCGTCAGCTTCCGAAGAACCCTGTGTCGCGAATACTTCCGCAAGGTTTTCCGGGTCGCCCAATTGGTTGGAGTAGACGCTGTAGTTGCCCGAATCGTTGATCGGCACACCGTCGACGGAAACCCCGATCTGGTCGGAGTTCATGCCGCGCATGGTGAAGTTGGTGCCGCTGGTGCCACTGGCGTCATCACTGGAAACGTTGATGCCCGGCGTGTATTTGAGCTTATCGATGGCGTTGGCAGTCGACGACATCTGGTCCATGGCTTCCTTGGTCACCGTCGACCGCGCCTTGGCACTTTCTTCGCGGATCATATGGCCGTTGCCCAGGGTCTGTTTACCGGCGATGTCCACCGAGCCAACGTCCTGCGTGGTGTCTGCCAAAACCAATGGCGCAAAGCTACCTAGGCCCGATGCAAACAGCAGGGCAGAGAGTGTGTTGATCTTCACAAGTAGATCCCTTACGTGCATCTATCTGTTGTTATGGAGGGCGGTACTGGCTGTCAGAACCGGGTGAACGGCGACGCCAGCCTTCCTGACCATCTGCTCAGGAATCCGAGGATCATCCTTGGCGCGTGTAACGGTTTGGTGACAGGTTTTGGCAATTGCGATGAAGGTTAAGTGAAGGATCTACAGGCAGCGTGATACCTGGCCTGTAACTGCCGGCAGGAAATGATCGCGAGGAAAACAGTTGGAAAAAAGGTGGCCAGCAAACCGTTCGTGTCTAACGCAACACAATCATTCGGCCTAATAGTGTGTGCTGTTCAAACCCCAGCACCGCCTGCAGGGCATTCAAAACCGCCACTGGGTCCTTGCTCGGAAAACTGCCACTGACACGCTTGGCGCCCATCTCGTCGTTCAGCAACAGAATGCGCCCCGGATAGTAACGACTCAGGTCCTTGACCACGTCAGCCAACGGCGCTTTGTAGTAATTGAGCCAACCGTCACGCCAGGCCAGGCGGGATTCACTGTCGACCGCGTGCATCGATTCGGCCACACCGTCGGCGTAAGCCACCTGTTGGCCTGCCGTCAGCACCTGCTGCTGGCCTTGCCTGGACGGTGTCACGCCAACCCGGCCGGACAACACCGTCACCTGCGCGCCAGCCGGTTGCAGGCGCACTTCGAACTGTGTGCCCAACACCCGCGCTTCGCCACTGTCGGCCTCGACCACAAAGGACTGGCCGGTGTGGGTCACGCTGAAAAATCCGGCACCGCGACGCAGCTGGATATGCCGCTCACCGTGGCTGAAATCCACGGCAATGGCGCTGTCGGCATCCAGGGTCACTTGGGACTGGTCGGCCAGGGTCACGGTCTTGACCTCACCCGGCGCGGTCACGTAATCGGCGCCGAAATCATCCACCCAGCGCGACGGCTGCCACCCGGCGCCCATCGACACCATCACCAGCAGGCAAGCGGCCATGGCCAAGGCGCCGGACCAGCGCAGGGTGCGCGAACGTTTCGAGGTGTTCATCGCATTGAGGTAGCCCTGCAAGGCCAGGGCGTCTTCGTCCGCCAGTGTGCGCGCCGGCACTTCGCTCAGCTCCCACAGCACCTGAGCCTGGGAATAGGCCTCGACGTGGGCAGGATCGGCCCGCAACCAACGGCTGAAGGTGGCCTGGTCGCCACTGCTGGGCTGGTCGTGTAACAGGCTCAGCCAGTCGAGTGCGGCCTGCTCCTGGGCGGGCGTGGGGGTTACGTTCACGGTGCTTTCCCTGGCGTGCGTGGGGGCAATGGTTCGCGAAGGCTGGCCTTGCAGGCTTCGAGGGCACGCATCATATGTTTTTCCACGGCGCTTTGGGACAACCCCATGGCCTTGGCGATTTCTGCGTACTTGCGGCCATGGATGCGGTTAAGCAGGAAAATCTGCCGGGTGCGCTCCGGCAGACTGCGCAAGGCAGCTTCGACATGGCGCAGGTCATTGCCCGCTTCGAGCGCTGCCTGTGGTTCGCAGCCCTGGTTGCCCTGTTGTTCCGGCAACCAGCCTTCGTTGCTGCGCACGCGGGCGCCTTCGCTGCGCAAATGGTCGATGGCAATGTTGCCGGCACAGCGCAGCAGGTAAGTGCTGAGCTCTTCGACCTGGACCAACGGGCGGCGCCAGAAGCGCAGGAATAAATCCTGTACCAAATCAGCCGCCGTGGCACGGCAGCCCACACGGCGGCTGACCAGGGCTTCCATTTGCGAACGCTGGGACAAAAACACCTGCAAAAAATGCGCACGCCCGCCTGCCGCATCGGTGTGCGGGCGGTCTTGGGATTCGGGTGGCGTGCTGATCATCATCACAGGCTCAGAATAAGGCGAAGGCTGCAACAGGGCTGGCCAGCAGGCCCACGCCCGCCAGGGTCAAGGCCAGCCTTGGCCGATACGGCAACAGCAATACCAGCAGCAGCGCGCTGAGCATCAACACCGCGCACCACTCCACCAACCCTTGGGCCCAACCTGAAGCGGCGACAGCGGGCCAGATCGACACGGCCAGCAACAACCAACCGGCCATGCGCAGGCTTGAGCGCCGCGCGGGCGATGGCTTGCTGTGCAGCAACTCGCCGTGATGGCGGTCGGTGGCCAGGCACAACGCGGTAAACCCGGCGTAGCACATCAACAGGGCGAGCAGCATTCAGTGCGCCTCCTGCTTGAGCGCCATTGCCCGCACGCGTTCGGCCTTGGGTTGCGTGCGGTGCTGCATCTTCCACGCCGCCCAGGTGAGGAACAGGCCACTGGCCAGGCAGGTCAGGTCGAAGCCGGCCATGGCCCAGTCACCCTTGGCCAATGACGTACCCAAGTGCTGCGAGGTGGTCAGTGCGTTGAGCAGAGGGATCGCCACAAACAGCAGCGCAGCGAAGCTCAGTTGCTCGACCCAAGCCTGGCGACCACGGCGCAATACGGCGTGCAGCAGGCTCAGGCCCCAGGCGATAAAGAAGGTTTGTATTTCCCAGTCGGAACGCTCGGCGAAGCTGACCGGCAACAGGCGGTTGGCCCAGAAAAACGCCGCGATGGCGATCATCAAGCCAGACATGCTGGCGATGTTGAGCACTTCCACCAGCCGCAGTTCAAACGGCATAACCCCGGTTTTAGCGTGCTTGAGCTGGCGCTTGCCCAGCCAGATCACCAGGCCGGTGCCGATCATCGCCGTGCCCGCCAGGCCACAGATAAAGTACAGCCAGCGCAGCACCGGGCCAGCGAAATGGCCCATGTGCAGGCCATAGAAACTGCCGCCAATCGCCGCCGGCAGCGATTGCTCGCCACTGACCCGCAGCAACTCGCCGGTGCTGCCGTTGAATGACACGCTACTGCCAAAATCATGCACCACACGGTCGGAGCCGGCCCGCACCACATTGACCGACGCGTTCACATCGCCAGGGTTGTTGACCACCAAACGGCCCACATGCCCACCGGCCCATTGCGTGCGCGCCTGCTCGTACATCGGCCATAACGGCAGCAACTTGCCCGGTTGGCCGAGCGCCGGCGCATTGTTGGTATTGGGGAACACTTCGTTAAAGAACGCGCGGCTGTCGTTGCCATACGAGGCCAGGATCGGCGCCGGCATCACCATGTTCATGAAGATCACCAGGCTGCTGTAGGTGATCATCAAGTGAAACGGCAGCACCAGCACGCCCACTGCGTTATGCCCGTCGAGCCACGAACGCTGGCCCTTGCGCGGGCGGAAGGTGAAGAAGTCCTTGAAGATTTTCTTGTGGGTGATGATCCCGGTGATCAGCGCGACGAACATCACCATCGCGGCGATCGTCGACAGCCAGCGGCCCCATGGGTAAGGCATTTGCAGCTGGAAGTGGAAGCGGTAGAAGAAATCGCCGCCCATGCTTTCGCGAGCCTGGACCGGTTGAGCGCTGACAGGGTCGAGGACTTTCTGGATGAAGTTGCCGCGTTTGCCGGGGTCGATCTTGTCTTGCCACATCACCGACAGGCCAGGGTCACGGCTGTTGGGCAGGGTGATAAACCAGCGCGCGGCGTTGGGCGCCTGCTGCTGCAGATAGGTTTGCGCGGCGGCGAGGCTGCGCGCCGCGTCCAGCGGATGGGCCTGCACTTCGGGCTGCATCCAGTGGGTAATTTCGTCTTTGAAATAGGCCAGGGTGCCGGTCAGAAAAATCGCAAACAGCAGCCAGCCGAAGATCAGGCCGGCCCAGGTGTGCAACCAGGCCATCGCCTGGCGAAAGCCCTCTTTCATGTGCGTGCCATCCAAAAACCCACGCCCGCCAGGGTGGCAAATAACGCGCTCGGCAGCATCACGCCAAACCAGGCGCGCGAGGCTGTGCGGCAGGCGAAGCACCAGATGACGGCCAGCAGATAGAACACAAACGAACTCATCATCCCGGTGATCACCGCGTCGGCGCGCGAGGTGGGCATCCACAGCGCCATACACACGGCCGCCAGCGACGCCATCAGATAGCCGCCGACCACAGCGGCCAATGCACGCGAGGTGACGGCGAGGCGGTAAGAGACGGCCAGTGAGGGTTTGCTTTTCATCGGGGAGACGCCAGATTCATCAGCGCGCAATATTAATGATAAATATTCTCATAAGCAAAAGAGAACGGATGAATCACCTGCCCGCATGGATTGCCGAACGCGTATCACGCCCCTTACAATGCGAACAATTCTTGTTCTCTAAAGTGCATAGATACTTTCGGAGTGAACGCGTTGCAGCCGTCCAACACCGTCGAAGTCCTGTACCACGACCATCACCTCTGGCTTACCGGCTGGTTGCGACGCAAACTCGGCTGCCCGCAAAGCGCGGCGGACCTGGCGCAAGACACCTTCATCCGCGTGCTCACGGCCCGCGAAGCCCCCACGCTGATCGAGCCACGCGCCTTCCTCACCACCGTGGCCAAACGTGTGCTGTTCAACTTCTACCGCCGCCAGGACCTGGAGCGCGCCTACCTCGATGCCCTCGCGCAGATGCCCGAACACGTGGCGCCCTCGGAAGAAGACCGCGCCATCATCCTGCAAACGCTAGTGGAGCTGGACCAACTGCTCGACGGCCTGCCCGTGCAGGTCAAGCGCGCCTTTCTGCTGGCCCAGCTCGACGGCCTGACCTACGCGCAAATCGGCGCCGAACTGGGCATCTCCATTGCCACGGTCAAACGCCATCTGAATAAAGCAGCGATGCGCTGCTACTTCGCCCTATGAACTTTTCTACCCAGGTTGCGGAACAGGCTGTGCACTGGCTGATGAAAATGCAGCAAGGTACGCTTAACCCGCGCCAGCAAGCGGCGTGGCAGCACTGGCTGAATGCCCACAGTGAACATCAGCGCGCATGGGACCATATCCAACGCGTCAACCAGCGCCTGCGTGGCATGCCCTCGCCTCTCGCTCACGCAGCGCTGAACGCGCCGCAATCGAGTAGCCGACGCCAGGCCCTGAAGCTGTTGCTGATTCTCGGCGCGGGTTCAGCCGCCGCATGGGGCTTGCGCCAACAGCATATTTTGCCGCCGCTGAGCGCCGACTACCGCAGCCCCATTGGGGAACGTCGCAAGGTGCAATTGGCCGATGGCAGCCAGTTGCAGCTCAATACCGGCAGTGCGGTGGATGTGCATTTTGATCGGCAGCAGCGCCTGATCCGCGTGCTCGAAGGCGAGATATTGCTGACGGCGCGCGCAGGTGATACGCCGCTGCGCGTACTCACCGGCCAGGGTTTGCTCAGCAGCCAGGCCGCCCGGCTGAATGTGCGCCAGTTCAACGACCATACTCAACTGGCGGTGTTTGACGGCCATGTCGACGTGATGCCCAACAGCTACAGCGGTTTGCCGTTGACCGTCGAGGCCGCGCGCCAGGTCAATTTCACCCGCAAAGGCTGGGACACGCCGCGCCCGAACGACGCCAACAGCGGCGCCTGGGCCGACGGCATGCTGGTGGCGGCGCATATGCGCCTGGACGATTTCCTCGCAGAGCTTGGCCGTTATCGCCGGGGCCAGCTCAACTGCGACCCGCAAGTGGCCAACCTGCTGTTGTCCGGCAGTTATCCATTGGCCGACAGCGAACGCATTCTCGACCTGCTGGAAGTCAGCCTGCCGGTCAAGGTGCGGCGCTTTACGCGCTACTGGGTGACCGTTCAGGCCCGCGCCTGAAAAATTATTTTCAATAACAGTGAGCCGTTTTCCACACCTCGCGTGACAGAGAAGGAAAGCCCCCTTGATCCTTCCTTCTCAGGACCGCACGTAATGCCCCAGCAGCCGCCCCCTCTCGCCCGCACCTTGCGCCAACTGTTACTGGGCGCCAGCCTCAGTTTTACCGTACTGCCTCAGGTGGTGGCGGCCGAGGCCAAGCCGTATCACATCGCACCAGCCTCGCTGGAAGCGGCGCTGAATCAATTTGGTCGCGAAGCTGGCGTGCTGATTTCGTTCGGTTCGCAAGTCACGGCCGGCCTGCAGAGCCGTGGTTTGTCGGGCAATTACAGCGCCGACGAAGGCCTGCAAAAACTGCTGGAAGGCACCGGCCTGCAAGCCCGCGCCGAGGGCGACAAGGCCTACAGCCTGCAACCGGCCAGTGCGGCTGCGACCGTGGAGCTGCAAACCTCCAGCGTGGTCGGTAACTGGCTTGGCGATGCGGCGCAAACCAATGTGTTCGAGCACCCTGGCGCCCGTGATGTGATCCGCCGCGAAGAGTTCGAACGCCAAGGCGCCACCCAGGCCCGCGATGTGCTCAACCGCATCCCCGGCGTCAACGCCCCGGAAAACAACGGCACCGGCAGCCATGACATGGCGCTTAACTTTGGTATTCGTGGCCTCAACCCGCGCCTGGCCTCGCGCTCCACCGTGTTGATGGACGGCATTCCGGTGCCGTTCGCGCCCTATGGCCAGCCGCAGTTGTCCTTCGCGCCGATCAGCATGGGCAACATGGACGCCGTAGACGTGGTTCGCGGTGGCGGTGCCGTGCGCTACGGCCCGCAGAACGTCGGCGGCATCGTCAACTTCGTGACCCGTGCAATCCCGGATACGCCGACCGTCAAAGGCGGTTTGCAGACCGAGACCAGCCCGTCCTCCAGCCATGACGGCTTCAAGACCACCGGTAACCTGCTGGCTGGCGGCACTGCCGATAACGGTTTGGGTGGTGCGATCCTGTACTCCGGCACCCGTGGCGGCGACTGGCGCGAAAACAGCAACACGCGCATCGACGACCTGATCCTCAAGGGCAAATACCAGCTGGATGACGCCAACAGCTTCAACGCCATGGCGCAGTACTACGAGGGCCAGGCCGATATGCCCGGCGGCTTGAACGTCAAGGACTACAAGGCTGACCCTTACCAATCCACCCGCCCTTACGACAAGTTCTGGGGCCGCCGCACAATGTTCAACGCCGGCTACCGTTACCAGGAAGACCGCCGCGAATTCACTGCCAACACTTTCTTCACCACCACGTTGCGTAATGGCTACCTGGACCAGGGCAACTTCCTGTCGTTGTCCCCGCGCGAGTACTGGGTACGCGGCCTGGAAACGCGCTTCGCCCAAGGCTTCGACCTCGGCCCTACCAGCCATGAAGTGGGCGTTGGCTACCGCTACATCAGCGAGGCCGGCCATGAGATGCGCTACCGCACGCCGATCAGCGCCAACCAGCAACTGCCCAACACCAACAGCCGCAACGACCGCGACACCCGTGGCGCCACCGAAGCCAACGCGTTCTTCATCGACGACCGCATTGATATCGGCAAGTGGACCATCACGCCGGGCGTGCGCTACGAGATGATCGAGTCCCAGCAGACCAACAACCTGAGCAACGTCAAATACAAGGGCGACTACAACACCGCGCTGCCGGCGTTGAACGTGCTCTATCACCTCACCGAAGACTGGAATCTCTACGCCAACACCGAAGGTTCGTTCGGCAGCGTGCAATACAGCCAGATGCCCAACCGCGTGAGCAGCGGCGAAGTGAAACCGGAAAAAGCCCGCACCTGGGAACTCGGCACGCGCTACGACAACGGCAGCCTGCGTGCGGAAATCGGCGCGTTCCTGATCAACTTCGACAACCAGTACGACAGCAACCAGACCAACGATACGGTGATCGCCCGTGGCGAAACGCGCCACCAGGGCATCGAGTCGAGCATCAACTACGCCCTCGACGGCTTGAGCCCGGCGCTCGCGGGCTTTGACGTGTACGCCACCTACGCCTATGTGGACGCGACCATCCGCGAAGACGGCCCGAACAAAGGCAACCGCGTGCCCTTCTCGTCCAAGCACAAAGGCACGCTGGGCGTGGGTTACACCGAAGGCCGCTGGAAGCTCAATGTCGACAGCAGCTACCAGAGCAGCCAGTTCGCCGACAACGCCAACACCCAGGCCGAAACTGCCGACGGCGCCAACGGGCGTATCCCCGGCTACATGCTGTTCAGCAGCCGCGCAGCGTATGACTTCGGCCCGCAACTGTCGGACTTGAACGTGGCGGTCGGAGTGAAAAACATCTTCAACAAGCAGTACTTCACGCGCTCGTTCGACGACAACAACAAAGGCAAATATGTAGGCGAGCCGCGCACGGTGTACGTGCAGACCTCCATCGCGTTTTAGGTACCGGCGAGGCTGCGAAGGCGGCGGCACGGGCGACACATAAGTTGCCTGACCCACCGCTTTCGCAGCCTCGCTAAAGCTCGACAGCTCCCACAGGGGATCGGCTGTGTTGGTTAGATCTCAGTTCGTAGGGCCATCGCGTCATACACAAATCCCGCCAGCGACAAAGATCCAATGTGGGAGCTGTTGAGCCTCAGCGAGGCTGCGAAGGCGGCGGCACTGGCAAAACATAAGCTGCCTGACCTACCGCTTTCGCAGCCTCGCTAAAGCTCGACAGCTCCCACAGGGGATCGGCTGTGATGGTTAGATCTCAGTTCGTAGGGCCATCGCGTCATACACAAATCCCGCCAGCGACAAGGCTCAAATGTGGGAGCTGTCGAGCCCCGGCGAGGCTGCGAAGGCGGCGGCACGGGCGACACATAAGTTGCCTGCCCCACCGCTTTCGCAGCCTCGCTAAAGCTCGACAGCTCCCACAGGGGATCGGCATTGTCGTTTAGATCTGCATTGGCCGACTCTAACTGCCTGCCAGGCAACTCGGGGTGCCGGCCACCAAGGCGTCGATGGCGCAGCGCGTCTTGGCTGGCATGTGTGCGGCCGTCGGCCAGATCACGTGGATTGGCGCAGGCTGGTCGCGGTGGCTTGGCAGTACCGCTTCCAGTTGCCCGCGCAGCACGTAATGCGCAATCAACCAGCTCGGCAACCAGGCCAGGCCCACGCCCGCAATCGCGGCATCGGCCACGGCCTGGAGGTCGTCGAGCATCAACAGCGAAGGCACACCGGGGCGCTGCGAGGTATTGCAACGGTAGGCAATGCCTCGGTGGGCGGCGAGGTCGTCGATAGCGTTGATTGGCCCGACCCGCTGCAAATAGGCCGGTGAAGCTGCCAGCCCAACAGACTGTTCGCCCAGGCGACGCGCACTCAGGCGGTCAGTGTCCGGCAGCGGACCAATGCGCACGGCCACGTCGAAGCCTTCCTGTGCGAGATCGATCAGCCGGTCAGAAAACGAAATCTCGATCTCCAACGCCGGGTAACGATCCATCAACCCCCACAACGCTGGCGCCGCGTAATGATGACCGAAAGCCAAAGGCAAGCTCGCCCTTAAACGCCCGCGTGGCTGTTGCCGGCCGCTCTCCAACACCGATTCGGCAGCTTCCAGCTCTGCCAGCGCACGCAAACAATGTTCGTAGTACGCCTGCCCATCCTCAGTCAGACGCTGGCGGCGGGTGGAGCGCTGCAACAGGCGAGTGCCCAAGCGCGCTTCGAGGCGCGCCAGGCCTTTACCCACGGCCGAACGCGTAAGGTTCAGTCGTTCGGCAGCCTCGGTCAGGTTGCCGCTCTCGACGACTTGCAGAAAGAGCTCAACACCATCAAAACGCGGAGTGGCCATGCTTAATTGTCGCCCTTAATTCCCTTATCAAAGGAAAACTTATCACGAATAAAGAATTCTGCTCCCGCGAGAATAGCGCTCTCCCCCAAGCAAAAGGAATATCCCATGCCGCCCGCCGCCACCGTATCCGCCGTCAGTGCCCCGCGCACCGCCAGAGATGGCCTGGCACTCACCGCCGTGTGCCTTGTGGCATTGATGTTCGGCCTGGAGATCTCCAGCGTGCCGGTCATCCTGCCAACCCTGGAACAGCAGTTGGGCACCGGTTTTCAGGATGCGCAATGGATCATGAACGCCTACACCCTGGCCTGCACCAGCGTCTTGATGGCCGCCGGCACCCTGTCCGACCGCTTTGGACGGCGGCGCATGCTGGTGTTGTGCCTGTGGCTGTTTGGATTGGCTTCGCTGGCCTGCGGGCTGGCCAATGAGGCTTCCACACTGATCGCCGCGCGTTTCGTGCAAGGCATAGGCGCCGGGGCGATGATGATCTGCCAGTTCGCCATTCTGTCGCACCAGTTCCGCGAACCGGCGGCACGCGCGCGGGCCTTCGCGGTATGGGGCGTGATCGCGGGCGTGGGCCTGGGCTTCGGGCCGATGGTCGGCGCGTTGATTCTGGCAGTCGCGGATTGGCGCTGGGTGTTCCTGGTGCATGTGCCGCTCACGCTGCTGACCTTGCTGCTGCTGCGCATCAGTGTGCAGGAATCCCGCGACCCGGCCGGCCATCGGCTGGATATCGCCGGCATGCTGACCTTGACGCTGTCGGTGTTCGCCCTGGTGTATTTCATTACTCAGGGCAGCGAAAACGGCTTCGGCAGCCCGGCGATGCTTGGCTGGGCCGGTTTGTCGCTGGTCGGGCTGCTGCTGTTCATCATGGTTGAGCGACGCAGCGCGCACCCGATGTTCGATTTTTCGGTGTTCCGCATCCAGCGCTTCAACGGCGCGCTGATGGGGTCGATCGGCATGAATTTCAGTTTCTGGCCCTTCATGATCTACCTGCCGCTCTACTTCCAGGCCGGCCTGGGCTACGACACGCTGACCACCGGCGCGGCCTTGCTGGCCTACACGCTGCCGACCTTGCTGGTGCCGCCGCTGGCTGAACGCCTGGCCCTGCGCTTCGGCGCCGAACGTATTATCCCGCTGGGCCTGGGTTTGATGGGCGCAGGGTTTATCACCATGGCGGCAGTCAATGCGGCGCAGCAACCGAGTATCGTCTTAGTGCTGTTGAGCTGTGTGTTAGCAGGCGTGGGACTGGCGCTGACCAACTCACCTACCACCAACACCACCACCGGAGCCGTCTCGGCCGACCGCGCAGGCATGGCCTCGGGTATCGACCTCAGCGCGCGGCTGATCACGCTGGCGCTGAACATCGCCTTGATGGGGCTGGTGCTGTTGCTGGGCATCGGCCATCACCTTTCCAGCCTGCTGCCTGCCACCACGGCGTTGGATTGGCCCACCATCAGCCAGAACATTGCAGCAGGCAAGCTGGATATAGCAGGACTGGAACCTGCGCAAGCCCAGGCCGCGCTGCGCCATGGCGCCGGCTGGGCCATGCTCTTTGCCGGCCTCGGTGCTTGCGGATTGGCAGGCTTGAGCCGGTACTTCTTCCAGCAGCGCCGCTAAACGAAAACGGGCCTGCAGATGCAGGCCCGTTTATTGGGGTTGAAAAAACATTCAGCTATCAGCTGTTAAGCGCAGCCTGTTCGTTTTCCAGAAATTCCTCTTCCAGCTCGGCCTCGTCAGCCTTGGTATCAGGCAGGCTCTGCCCTGCGGCGCGTGGTTTGCCGCGCAGTTTGCCGTACAGATGTTCCAGCGCATGCTCAAGCTTGGTGGCGGCGCCATCGATCGCCTGTTCCAGCGTATCGGCCTTATGCAGGACCGACAGTGGTTGATGGCCCTTTGGCCGTGCTTCCAGACGGCAACTCAGATCGTGGGGGCCGGGCTTATCGCCGTTTTCATCTTTCAGATAGACCTCAACGCGGGTCAGGTCTTCCTCATAACGTTCGAGCGTGCTCTCAATGGTAGTACGTACCCACTCCTCCAGTCGGATGCTGCTTTCAATATGGTTATCGCTATTGACTTGGATTTGCATAGTTCTTCCCTTATTTCAGCTAGCTCGCGAGAGGTCACAACTGCGACACCGGGGTGGTGAAACCATGACCTCTTGATTACACAATTGAGCAGTCAGAAGAACATTTCAAGCCCTTTGCAAAGATAAATCCCACATTACAAATTAACCCTGACGACGAGCAAAAACGCTGTTAGGGTGGGGAGTTGGTTACATCTTCTTACGCTCAGCGAACCTTACAATTGCCCCTCTCCCAACGGGTGCAATCCGCGAAAAACCCCTGCTTCCTCTACCAGCCAGTCATGCACCGCACGCACGCCCGGGTGGCTCAACGCGCCCGGTGCATACAGCAGCACATAACGTTTGTGGTTGGGCACGGCCAGGCCAAAGGGCACGATCAAGGTGCCGCGCTCCAGCTCATCGTTGAGCAAGGTACGCCGCGCAATCGCCACGCCCATACCCGCGATAGCCGCCTCGATGGTCAGGTGGTTGCGGTTGAAGGTGTGGCCGCGCCGCACGTCGGCGTCGTGGTAGCCGATAGCATTCAGGTAAAACTCCCACTCGGCGTATTCATAACTCCCACGCCACGCGGTGATGTCGTGCAACAGCGGGAAATGCACCAGGTCCGCCGGGCCATGCAGCGGCGGCCTCCCGCGCAGCAGGCTCGGCGCGCACACCGGAAAGATCTGTTCATCGAGCAGGGCTGTGGATAACAGGCCGGGGTAGCTGCCGTCGTTCAAGTCGATGGCCAGGTCGAAGTCGCCCTCGTGCAGGGCGATGCTGCTGTCTTCGGCGACCATGCGCAGTTGGATGTCCGGGAAGCGCTGCTGCAGACGCGGCAAACGTGGGGTCAGCCATTTGCCGAGAAACGACGGGATTGAACGCAATCGCAACGTACCGCTGATCATCCCCGCGTCCAGCCGCTGCAACTCCGCATCGATGCTGCCGTAGGCCTCGCCCACCGTCGCCGCCAACCGCTGCCCTTCGGCACTCAACTCCACGCCACGGGCGCGCCGATGAAACAGCCGAAAGCCCAGGCGCTCTTCCAACTGGCGAATTTGCTGGCTCACCGCCCCCGGCGTGATGTGCAGTTCTTCGGCGCAGCGGGTGAACGACAAATGCCGCGCGGCGCAAGAAAACACGTGCAGCCAGACATAGGTCTGGCCATGGAGAGGGCGAGTCATAGCGTTTAGTCCTGCTAAAGGGTGTCTTAGAATAATTCGTTGGTCAGTGCCGATCCAGAGGCTCAGTATCGCGCCAATTCCGCCTGCTCTACAAAACATGGCAGCGATTTCTACTCCATTGCTTGTAAGGCTTTAGCATGGCTATCAGTGTTTTCGATCTATTCAAAGTGGGCATCGGCCCGTCCAGCTCCCATACCGTCGGCCCGATGCGCGCAGCGGCGACCTTCGCCCAAGCCCTGACCGACCAGCATTTGCTCAGTGAAACGCGACGTATCGAAGTGCGCCTGTACGGTTCGCTGTCCGCCACTGGCGTGGGCCATGCCACCGACCGCGCCACCGTGATGGGGCTGATGGGCGAATGGCCAGACAAGGTCGACCCCACCTCGATCAATGCGCGTATTCAGCAATTGCGCGAATCCGGCCGATTGCTGCTCGCAGGCTCGCAGGACATTGCCTTCAACTGGCACACCGACCTCCTGCTGCTCGACGAGAGCCTGCCCTACCATCCCAACGCCATGTCCCTGCACGCCTATGGCGAAAACGGCCTGCTGAGTGAACAAACCTATTATTCGGTAGGCGGCGGTTTCATCATCGAAGCGGCTGAAGCAGCCTCGGGCATCGCGCCTACCAGCGATGTTGAATTGCCCTACGACTTTTCCAGCGCCGTCGAACTGCTGGCCTTGTGCAACAAGCACGGCCTGCGGGTTTCCGAGCTGATGATGGCCAATGAACGCGCGTGGCGCAGCGATGACGAAATCCGCAGTGGCCTGCTGCATATCTGGTCGGTGATGCGCGAGTGCGTGGAGCAAGGCCTGCGCGATGAAGGCATCTTGCCAGGCGGCCTGGACGTGCCACGCCGGGCGGCGAAATTGCACCGCAGCCTGTTGGAAATCGGCAAACCCAATGTGATCACCTCCACTTTGTCGGCCATGGAATGGGTCAACCTGTTCGCCCTCGCCGTCAACGAAGAAAACGCCGCCGGTGGGCGCATGGTGACCGCGCCGACCAATGGCGCAGCAGGGATCATCCCGGCCGTGCTGCATTACTACATGAAGTTCAACGCCGATGCGTCGGATGACGATGTGGTCAATTTCTTCCTGGCAGCCGCTGCCGTGGGCATTCTCTGCAAGAAGAACGCTTCGATCTCCGGTGCCGAAGTCGGCTGCCAGGGCGAAGTCGGCTCGGCCTGCGCCATGGCCGCTGCCGGCTTGGCCGACATCCTCGGCGCCACACCGGAGCAATTGGAAAACGCTGCCGAAATCGGCCTGGAACACAACCTCGGCCTGACCTGCGACCCGGTCGGCGGCCTGGTGCAAGTGCCGTGCATCGAGCGCAACGCCATCGCGGCGGTCAAGGCGATCAACGCCACGCAAATGGCTCTGCGCGGTGACGGCAAACACTTTATTTCCCTGGACCGGGTAATCCGCACCATGCGCGATACCGGCGCCGATATGCATGACAAATACAAAGAAACTTCACGGGGCGGCCTGGCGGTCAGCTGGGTGGAGTGCTGATCGGAGCACTTCTACCCGCCCCCTACGTGAGCCCGCGCAAAAATAATAACGAGGCAATATCGATGACTGATGTACGTACACCTGCCGCTGAAAACCCTGCTGTTGCTGTAGATAACGTTTTAGATAACACCGTAACCACCGGCTGGACCAAACACGACACCACCTGGATGCTCGGCCTCTACGGCACGGCCATTGGCGCGGGCACCTTGTTCCTGCCGATCAACGCCGGCGTTGGCGGTTTCTGGCCGCTGATCGTGCTGGCGTTGCTGGCCTTCCCCATGACCTTCTTTGCTCACCGTGGGCTGACGCGCTTTGTGCTGTCGGGCAAATCCGGTGATATCACCGAAGTGGTCGAAGAACACTTCGGCGTGGGCGCGGGCAAGTTGATCACGCTGCTGTACTTTTTCGCGATTTTCCCGATCCTGCTGGTGTACAGCGTGGCGCTGACCAACACCCTCAGCAGCTTCATGGAACACCAACTGCACATGGCCCCGCCGCCTCGGGCGATTCTGTCGCTGGTGTTGATCCTCGGCCTGATGGCCATTGTGCGCTGCGGCCAGGGCGTGATCGTCAAAGCCATGAGCGTGCTGGTTTACCCCTTCGTCGCCGCCCTGCTGTTGCTGGCCGTGAGCCTGATCCCCAACTGGAACGGCGCGTTCTTCGCTTCCGCCAGCGAAGGCATGCCGTTGCCGCTGTTCTTCAAGACCCTGTGGCTGGCGATCCCGGTGATGGTGTTCTCCTTCAACCATTCGCCGATCATTTCCGCCTTTGCCGTTGACCAGAAGCGCGTCTACGGCCCACAAGCCGAACGCAAAAGCAGCGGCATCCTCGCCACCGCCCACGGCATGATGGTGCTGACGGTGATGTTCTTCTGCTTCAGCTGCGTACTGGCCCTGTCGCCGGCTGACCTGGCGGCCGCCAAGGCGCAGAACATTTCGATCCTGTCGTACCTCGCCAACCACTTCCAGACGCCAGTGATTGCTTACGCCGCGCCGTTGATCGCGCTGGTGGCCATCACCAAGTCCTTTCTCGGCCACTACATCGGCGCCAGCGAAGGCTTCCAGGGTTTGATCGTCAAATCCCTGCGTGGGCGCAACCGCTCGATGTCGTCCAAAGGGCTGGAACGCTGCACCGCACTGTTCATGGTCCTGACCTGCTGGGCCGTGGCGACCTTCAACCCGAGCATCCTGGGCATGATCGAAACCCTGGGCGGGCCGATCATCGCGTGCCTGTTGTTCCTGATGCCAATGTACGCGATCCGCCGCGTGCCATCTCTGCGCCAGTATTCGGGTCAGGTGTCGAATGTGTTTGTGGTGCTGATCGGGTTGATTGCGCTGTCTGCGATCGTTTTTTCGGTTTTGCCCTGAAATCGAACACAACCCACACCCCCTGTGGGAGCGGGCTTGCCCGCGATAACGGTCTGTCAGTCAGAAATTATTTAGCTGATACACCGCAATCGCGGGCAAGCCCGCTCCAACAGGGGTCAGGCGCAGTCAGGCAAGTCGCTATACGGCACGCCCCTTGCTCTACAGCTACCGAGGCAAACGGACCTTGTGAAACCTCAGCGACGGAGTGGCCGGTGGTCAGGCAACGCGAACTAAACCAGGCACCGGTCGTCAATGACTGCATGTTCTTATCAGGCGGTAACGCACCATGGACAATCCTTTTCAGATCATCACTGACACCTTCACGCCCACCTACCGCGTCAACCTGAGCATCCAACGGCTCGACGGCAGCATCATGCTCACCCTCTCGGACGAGACGGGCGTGGTGGCCAAACGCATGATCAGCGCCGAACAACGCAACGACCCGCAACGACTCAAGCGCCTGGTGCAAAGCATTCAGTTCGGCATCGCCATCGAGCAGGGTCACAGCGCCATGGAGATTCTGGCGGTGATGACGGATGGCGACAGCCACAAATTATTGCAGCCGCCGCCCGCCCGCACCTTGCCCTTCAGCGTCGGGCTTTAAAGCTCGCCCTTCTCGGTTTCCAGGCTCGCCTCGCCTTTGCGACGCGGGCCTTCGACCTTCACCGACGGGAACGCCGACGAGGCATAGCGCACCACCAGAATCGAGAACGCCAGCAACAGAATGCCGCCACACAGGTAGATGATGCCGATGTCCGGCGGGTTGTGGTGCGACACGTTGGAGATCAGCAGGCGCGTCAGCGCGGTGATTGCCACGTAGATCAGGAAGCGCACGGGCATGTGGTTGGTCTTGAAATAAATCCCGACCATTGCGCCCAATTCCAGGTAGATGAACAGCAGCAAGATATCATCGATCTTGATGTGCCCCGTCTCCAGCATCCCCAGAAACTCCATCACCGCCGCCCAGGCCGTCACCGCACCAATGGCGAACAACGCCAGGTAGTGGAACGTCTCGACAAACAGATTGCCCAGCGACTCGGCCAGCCCATGGACTTGCTGACGCAGCTTTTCGGCCCAGTTAATTTTCACGATGAAGCTTCCTTAGGTCGATTCGACCGGATATTGCGGGTTAGACGTGACGGTTGTTCTGCATGCAGAAAAAAGGCCAGCGGCAGGTATAAGATGATGGCGGGGTGACATGAGGCACTGCAAACCCCTATTTACCGGCTACATTAAAAAACTGCTACCCAAACCCCGTGGTTTGGCTTACCCTTTTTACTGTATATGAATACAGTAGTCGCATAAGACAACTATCGTGAAGGCATGTGAGGTGGTGAATGGCCGTCGAAGTGGTATACCGCAGCAGCCGAGATCTGGAGCGTTTGTTCATGGATAAAGCCGAAGCTGATCGTCATGACAAGATGCTTGAACTCGCTGAGTTGCTGGCAGAAGTGTTGCAAAAAGCCGTGCCGTCCCTGAGCGAGCAGCAGGTGGAGGAAGCCGGGATCTACATGGCGAAGAATCGCGATGTGTTTGCCAAGGCGTTCAAGAGCCAGCCGGATGCATTGTCCGAGTTGCTGAACCCGGTGGCAGAGTAAAGCCCGAATTGAACAGGCCCTGAATCATTGATTCAGGGCCTTTTTAATGCCTGGATTATTTGTAGAGCAGGCGCTCGGCCAGTTCATCGGCCACCCGTGCAGGGGAGCGTTTTTCGGCCTGGGCGTGGGCAAAGATCTCGGTGAGGCGTGTGCCGATATTTGACAGGTGCGCGGTGATACCTGGCAGCTCGGTGCCGGCGTGTTTGAGGGCGACGTAGATCAGGCCGCCGGAGTTGATCACGTAGTCCGGGGCGTAGAGGATGCCGCGCCCCTCTAACTGGTCGGCGATGTCCAGGTTGCTCAGTTGCGCGCTGGCGGAGCCCGCCACGGCAGCGCAGCGCAATTGGCCGACCGTGTGGCGGTTGAACACCGCGCCCACACCGCACGGCGCCAGGATGTCACAGGGTGTGCTGAGCAACGCATCGTTGGCGATAGGGTGTGCGCCCAACTGCTCCATGGCCAATTGCACCTTGCCGTGATCGATGTCGCTGACCAACAGTTCGGCGCCCGCCGCGTGCAGCTGTTCGGCCAGGGCATAACCGACATTGCCCAGGCCCTGGATCGCGACGCGCAAACCTTCGAGGTTATCGCTGCCCAGGCGCGCCATGGCAGTGGTGCGGATGCCGGTGAACACGCCCATGGCGGCATGCGGTGCCGGGTCGCCGGCGGCCGTGGTGCTGGTGACAAAACGGGTGTGTTGGGCGATGCAGTCCATGTCGGCAACGCTGGTGCCGCTGTCGATCGAGGTCACAAAACGGCCGTCGAGTTTTTCAATGCAACGGCCAAACGCTTCAAACAGCGCGGCGCGGCTTTCCACGTGCACGGGGCGGATAATCACCGCCGTGCCACCGCCCACCGGCAAGCCGGCCAGGGCGGCTTTGTAGCTCATGCCTTGGGCCAGGCGCGCGGCATCGGCTACGGCACTTTCATCGTCGGGGTAAGCAAGATAGCGGCAACCGCCCAAGGCAGGGCCGAGGCGGCTGTTGTGGATGGCGATGACGGCCTTCAACCCGGTGACCGGGTCGATGCTCAGGTGCAGCGATTCAAGGCGGGTGCTGTGCATAAGCGCAAACATCGTCAGGCTCCCGAATCACTTCTAGTAGAGGCCCCAGTATAGGCTTGCGGTAGAAAACTGCTGAATCACGCTGGAATAAGCCGCCAGGTTTCGTAGGCATCACGACATAAGCACGCAGGACATTTCTTAAGTTACTGGACGAAAATTCACAGCAAGGCTAAAACGTGGGCATCCGCCGGAGAATGCAATGAATCCCCGCAAAGCCTTTTTCGCCTGCCTGGACCGCTCACCGCCTGCGCTGTTTGAAGCCGCGTTGTGGATGGCGGCTGAACACGATCCGAGCGTGCAACCCGTGCTGATCCTGCAAGACCTGACCCTGCTGCAACAACAGGTCAGCGTCGGTATGCCCATGCTGCCAGCGGATGAGCTCGGCCAGCCGTTGCTGCGGCGCATGAATGACTTGGGGTTTGCCCAGGATGACTCCACACCGCTGCGCCCCGCCGCCGCGCTGCTCGACAAGGTACTGCAGCGCAAACGCGGCCAGCCCTTGGCCATGGGCCTGATCGCGCTGGAGCTGGCGCGGCGCCTGGATATCCCCATGGTGGGGGTTAATTTCCCGGGCCATTTCCTGCTGCGAGTGCCCGGTGCCGACCACCTCTTGGACCCCTGCGGCGGCCGGCGCCTGTACCCCAACGACTGCCGCGAGCTGTTGCACCGCCAGTACGGGCCAAACCTCAAGTTGCAGGCCGAGCACCTGCTCACCGCCGAACCGCGCGCGATACTGCAACGGTTGTCACGTAACCTGCGCCAACTGCACCTGGCCAATGACCACCCGCTGTCGGCCCTGATTGATGCCGAGCGCGTGCTGGAGTTGGGCAACGCCAGCGCTGCGGATTACCTGGCGCGGGCCAGCCTTTACCAGCGCCTGGACTGCCCGAGCGCCGAGCGCTTTGACCTCGAACACGCACTGCTGCTCAGCGAAGACCCGATCCAGCGCCTGCGCCTGACCGAGCGGCTGGGGCATTTGCCACCCAACACCGTGGTGCACTGATGGGTGGGAGCTGGCTTGCCTGCGATGCAGACGACTCGGTACACCTGGCCTATCGAAGTGATGCTATCGCAGGCAAGCCAGCTCCCACATTTGATCTGCGTTGAATCAATGATTGGCCGGCGCCTTGAGAATATCGCTGTGCAATGGACCCTGCGGCGCGTTGGAGCCAGGCGAGCGCACTTGAATGATCAGCAGCGCCGCAATCACCGCCGGAATCGCGCAGAAGAAGAAAATCTGCTCCACCGGAATATGCATCGCCAGCAACATGCTGCCAAACAACGGCCCCAGGATTGAACCAAAGCGCCCCACGCCCAACGCCCAGCCGGTGCCGGTAGCACGCACATGCGCCGGATAGAAGTTGCTGGCGAAGGCGTTGAGGGTCAGTTGCCCACCAATAATGCAGAAGCCGGCCGCGAACACGCAGGCCACTAGATAACGCGGGTTGTCATGGTTCAGCCCGAGCAAAATCGTGCACACCGCAGCCGCCGCCAGCACGCCGGATAGCAGCCGCACTTTGCTTTTCAGGCGGTCGGCAAACCAGGCCATGCCGATGGCGCCCAAAGTGCCGGCAAACAGGAACATCGAGGTCACAAGGTTTGCTTGCTTCAACGTCAGGCCGCTTTCCAGCAACAGCGTCGGCAGCCAGCTGATCATGAAATACAGCAGGATCAGGCTGACAAAAAAGGTGGCCCAAATCAGCATGGTCGGACGTGCATAGCCGTTGCGAAACAGCTCCACCACCGTGAGTTTGCTGCCCTGCTCCTGAAGATTCTCTGCCTCGCTCGCCAGCGGCGGCTGCCAGTCGGGCAGCATGCGCGCCGTAACCTTTTGCAGTCGCGCATACGGCGGCGCATCCCGCAGCAAACGCGGCAAGGATTCCGGCAGCAACCACACCAGGAAGGGGAACAGCAGCAACGGCGTCACCCCGCCTGCCAGAAACACCGCCTGCCAGCCGTAGCCTTCGATAAAACCTGCGGCTACAAACCCACCCGCCGCGCCACCGAACGAGAAGCCGCAGGCGGCCAGGGTCACCATCAAGGTACGCATGCGCGGCGGGGAATATTCCGACATCAACGCCATGGCGCTGGGCATCGCGCCGCCCATGCCAATGCCGCAGATAAACCGCGCGGCCATCAGTGTGGTCAGGGAGTTGGCGAACACCATCAGCACGGTGAGGCTCGCGTAGATCAGCACGCAGGCGAGCAGGATACGGCGCACACCAAAGCGGTCGGCCAGCGGCGTTACCAATAACGAACCCAGGGTCAGGCCCAACAGGTTGGCGCTGAATACCGGGCCGAACGCGGCTTTTTCCAGCCCCCAATCCTTGGCCAATGCCGGCACTACGTAGCCCAGCACCTGGGCGTCATAGCCGTCGGTTACCAGCAGCAACGCCAGCAACAGGAGAATCAACCACTGGTAGCGCGACACCGGACGGGCGTCGAGTGCCGCGCGAAAGCTGGCAATCTGATTGTGCATCGCAAGGTACCTGTTATTTTTATAAGGATGACGCGGATCAAACTGTGGGAGCTGGCTTGCCTGCGATGACGGTGTGTCAGCCAGCGAATGATCAACTGATAGGCCGCTATCGCAGGCAAGCCAGCTCCCACATTGATTTAGGGGGTGTCGGGTTGGTTGGCCGGATGCGCTTGCACAAATGCCGGATGCTGCGCCGCCAGCGCCGCCACGCGTCCAATGCGTGGGTACGCGCCCAACGGCACCTTGAAACGCTCAGCCGCGTACAACTGCGGGATCAGAAACGCATCCGCCATCCCCGGCTGGTCACCAAAACAAAAGCCTTCATCCCCAATCAACTGCTCCACCGCGCCCAGGCCCTGGCTGATCCAATGCCCGATCCACTCGAGCACTTGCGCCTCGTCATGCCCCCATTTACGCAGCAGGTTTTGCGTGCTGGAGTTGTGCAGCGGATGGATATCGCAGCCAATGATCGACGCCACCGCACGCTCATGGGCGCGGGTCGCCAAGTCCTTGGAAAGCAGCGGCGCCTGTGGATAACACTCTTCCAGGTACTCAATGATTGCCGGTGATTGAATCAACAGTTCACCCTCATCGGTACGCAGCGCCGGCACGCGGCCCTGCGGGTTGATCGCCAGGTACGCCGGCTGGCGATTCGCACCGCCCGGCGGGACCAGCAGGTTCACCGGCACGGCGGTAAAGTCCAGCCCCTTGAGTGCCAGGGCGATACGCACCCGGTACGACGCCGTAGAGCGGTAGTAGGTATAGAGTTCCATCGCCCTGCCCTCTTAGCGTGCTGCGATCACAGTGCCACGGCATTCGCCGAAACCGATGGAGGCAAACCCCTCACGGCTGCAACGGGCGCGCAGGATGATTTCGTCG
The DNA here is from genome assembly GCF_012985495.1 of Pseudomonas sp. WS 5146. Lineage (NCBI taxonomy): Bacteria > Pseudomonadati > Pseudomonadota > Gammaproteobacteria > Pseudomonadales > Pseudomonadaceae > Pseudomonas > Pseudomonas sp. WS 5146. The sequence goes on along the minus strand of NZ_JAAQWL010000005.1, from coordinate 382,479 downwards.
CCATCTTCAAGGAACTTGCGCACCTCGCCGGAGGCCAGTTCGATCGGCTTTTTACCGCCTTCGGTAATTTCCAGCAGGCTGCCGAACTGCCCCGGCTGCGGCCCGGACAAAGTGCCCGAACCAAACAGGTCACCGGCCTGCAACTGGCAGCCATTGACGCTGTGGTGAGCAACCATTTGCGCTACGGTCCAGTACATGTGCTGGGTGTTGCTCAGGGTCAGGCGGTGTTCCGGCAAGTTTTGCTCGCGCATCGCGGCGGTGGTCAGCAGCACTTCCAGTTCGATGTCGAAACCGCCAGCGGCCTGGTCATGCGTGTCCAGCAGGTAAGGCAGCGGCTGCGGGTCACCTTCGGGGCGCGCCGGCTGGGCCTTGCGAAACGGCTCCAGCGCTTCGGCGGTGACCACCCACGGCGAGATGCTGGTGATGAAGCTTTTCGACAGGAACGGGCCGAGCGGCTGGTATTCCCAGGCCTGGATATCCCGCGCCGACCAGTCGTTGAGCAGGCAGAAACCGGCGATATGCTCGGCGGCGTCGCCAATGGCAATCGAGTCGCCCATGGCATTGCCCTGGCCGATCCAGATGCCCAGCTCCAACTCATAATCCAGGCGCGCGCAGGGGCCGAAGGTTGGCTCGGTGTGGCCGGCCGGCAGCGTCTGGCCTTTAGGCCGACGTACGTCCGTACCCGAGGGGCGAATGGTCGAGGCGCGGCCGTGATAGCCAATCGGCACGTACTTGTAGTTGGGCAGCAACGGGTTGTCGGGACGGAACAGTTTGCCGACGTTTTGCGCGTGTTCGATGCCCACATAAAAGTCGGTGTAATCACTGATTTTTGCCGGCAGATGCATCTGGCAATCAGCCGCGCGGTGCAGCACCTGCGCCTCACGGGTGTGCAGCTTGCTGCCTTCGGCGAGTAGCTCCAGCAGGCGCTCGCGCAAGGCTACGCGCGGGCCACGGCCGAGTTCAAAAAACGCGTTCAGTTGACCACCGGCAGTGGCTTCAACGGCACGCCGTGCTTCACCTTCGAACTCATCCAGCGCAGCGTGCAGGTCGAGAATCGAATCGCCAATCGCCACGCCACTGCGCGGCGCCGAGCCATTGATGCTGAACACGCCCAGCGGCAGGTTCTGCAAGGGGAAATCGCGGTGGCCGTTGGCGGAGGCTACCCAGCTGCGGGTAAAGGTTGGCTGAGTCATCGGTTATCTCCGGTTCGGGTTGAAGGTGGCGGGCAGCGAGGCCCAGCACGCATCGTAGGAAGGTTGCAGTTGTGGGCACTCAAGGGCGAACTGTGTCGGGCGCAGCACCTGGCTGGTCTCAAACATGAAGGCCATGGTGTTATCGATCTTGTGCGGCGCCAGGTCCACGTTGATGGCTTTGGTGCAGGTCTCGCCGTCCGGGCCATGGGCGCTCATGCAGCTGTGCAGCGACGCGCCACCCGGCAGGAAACCCTCGGCCTTGGCGTCGTAGGCGCCCTGGATCAGGCCCATGTATTCGTTCATCAGGTTGCGATGGAACCACGGCGGACGGAAGGTGTTCTCGGCCACCATCCAGCGCGGCGGGAAGATCACGAAGTCGAGGTTGGCCAAGCCGTGAACACTGGTGGGCGAGGTTAATACGGTGAAAATCGACGGGTCCGGGTGATCGAAACTCACCGTGCCGAGGGTGTTGAAGCGGCGCAGGTCGTACTTGTACGGCACGTTATTGCCGTGCCAGGCGACCACGTTCAACGGCGAATGGTCCAGTTCGCAAGCCCAGAGTTCGCCGAGGAACTTCTGCACCAGCGTGGTCGGCTTTTTGCTGTCTTCGTAGTGCGCAACCGGCGTGAGGAAGTCACGCGGGTTAGCCAGGCCGTTACTGCCGATCGGCCCAAGGTCTGGCAGGCGCAGTGGCGCACCATGGTTTTCCGCGACATAGCCGCGAGCCTGCGCATCCAGCAGTTCGATGCGAAATTTCAAACCACGAGGCAGCACCACGATTTCCAGTGGCTCAACGTTCAGCACCCCCAATTCGGTGGCGATACGCAGACGGCCCTGCTCGGGGACGATCAACAGTTCGCCATCGGCGTTGAAGAACACCCGCTCCATGGAACGGTTGGCGCGGTAGTTGTAGATGCTGATGCCTGAGGGTTTTTCCGACCCGGAGTTAGCGACCATGCCTACAAGGCCGTCGACAAAGTCGGTCGGCTCACTTGGACTATCCAGCGGGTTCCAGCGCAAGCGATTCGGCGTCACCGCGCCCAACGGCCCACCGGCCAATTGCCGTTCCAGCTTGATAAACGCCGGGTGGTTGGCTGATGGCTGAATGCGGTACAGCCAAGTGCGGCGGGCTTCGCTGCGCGCCATGGTAAAGGCGGTGCCGGAGAACAATTCGGTGTACAGGCCGTAGGGGGCTTTTTGCGGGGAGTTCTGGCCGACGGGCAGCGCGCCGGGCAGGGCTTCGCTGGCGAATTCATTGCCGAAGCCCGACAGGTATTCGAGGTTCATGGATCATCCTCTGTGCGGAAGTTGTTTTTATCGTAATCCAGTTACGCATAACGTAATTTGATCACTATCGACCGTCAAGCTATAAAGACGCCCATTCATCTCTCGGATTCTCGCCCTTCCATGGAAAAGCCCCGCGACACCGGTAAACAGAAAGTCCGCTCGGCCGAAGTGGGCACCGATATCCTCAAGGCGCTGGCCGAGCTGTCCCCGGCCACTTCGCTGTCGCGCCTGGCCGACCATGTGCAGATGCCGGCGAGCAAGGTCCACCGCTATTTGCAGGCACTGATCGCCTCGGGCTTCGCCGAGCAGAACGCCGCCACCAACCATTACGGCTTGGGTCGCGAGGCCTTGCGCGTAGGTTTGGCAGCGCTGGGCAGCATGGATGTGTTGAAAGTCGGCGCGATGCCGCTGGCAGAGCTGCGCGATGAATTGAATGAAACCTGCTTTTTGGCGGTGTGGGGCAACCAGGGCGCGACCGTGGTGCAGATCGAGCCTGCGGTGCGCGCCGTCACCGTGGTGACGCAGCTGGGTTCGGTGCTGCCGCTGCTCAGCTCGTCCACCGGGCTGGTGTTCAGCGCCTATTTACCGTCGCGGGAAACCGTGGAATTGCGCGAACGCGAGATTCAGGCCGGGACTGCCCATGCCCTGGCGGACGACGAGGCTTACGCCAGCGCCTGCGAACAGATCCGCAGCCGTGGCCTGCACTTTGTGCATGGTTTGCTGATGCCCGGCGTGGATGCGTTGTCGGCGCCGGTGTTCAATGCGGTCGGGCACGTCGCGGCGGTGATGACCGTGGTCGGCCCCACCTCACTGTTCCATGCCGATGAAGACGGCCCGGCGGCGCAGCACTTGCTGGCGGCGACTCGGGCCGTGAGTTGGCGCATGGGCTATCAGCCCTGAATCACTCGTCCCAGCCTGACAAAGCCAGCGCCACGCGGTTTTCCACGGCTTTGACCTGCGCGCCACCCACCACGTAGTTGTTGCTCAGCATCGAGAACACCAGCTTGCGCCCCTTGCTATCGGTGATGTAACCGCTCAAGGACGACACGCCGCCCATGGAGCCGGTCTTGGCATGCAGGTTGTTCTCGGCCGGTGTACCGCGCAGGCGATACCGCAGGCTCCCGCCGGTCATGCGGTCGGTGTTGCCGGCAATCGGCAGCGCGTTGTACCAGGCGTTGAACCACGGCTGTTTACTCGCGGCCAGCAGCAGGTCGGTGAGGTTTTGCGACGACACCAGGTTACGCCGCGACAGCCCCGAACCATCGACCTGGCTCAATGTCGCCGTATCCAGCCCCTGGCGCTTGAGAAACCCGGCCACCGCCACCGCACCCGCCGCCGCCGTGCCGCTGTTGGCCGTCTGGCGGCCCATGGCCTTGAGCAAGGCTTCGGACATGTTGTTGTTCGAAAGTTTGAGCAGCGGCGTAATCAATTCCTGCAACGGCGCCGACTTGTGCTCGGCCAGTACCGTCACCGCAACCGGGCTGGCACCGCCCATCACTCGACGGCCAAGCACTGTGATGCCTTGCTGCGCCAGCGCTTGCTCGAACAGGTTGGCCACCAGTTGCGTTGGCTCCCAGACACTCACCAGTTGCTCGCTCTGTCGCCCCGGCGCCACGGCCCCACTGAGCTGCAGCAGGTTGGTGCCATGGCGACGGTTGATCCCGTAGGTGTTGCCCGGCCCGCTGACCGCGCGGTTGCTCAGTTGCAGGTAGTTGGTTGGCGGGAAGATGTCGACACTCACAGGCTGCCCGGCCCGCGCTGGCGCCTTGGCGGTGACCAGCACGCTGCCAGCATCGAAATCGGTATTGGGCGACACGGTCAGCGCCGAAATCTGTGCGCCGTAGTAGGTGGTTTCATCGTCATGGGACCAGTCGACACCCAGCCGCTCGGCGTCAAACCAGGTGTCGTCAAACACCAGGTCGCCCTGCACCTGACGCACGCCCTGGCTGGCCAATTGCGCCGCCAACGCCTGGTAATCGGCGAACTGAATGGTCGGGTCACCCAGGCCGCGCAGGTACAGGTTGCCGGTCAAGCGGTCGCCCTGGCGAATGCCGTTGCTCAGCAGTTGCGTGGCGAAACGGTACTGCGGCCCAAGCACATCCATGGCCGCGGCCGTGGTCAGCAGTTTGAGGTTGGAAGCCGGCACCAGCCGCGTGCGCGGGTTGTGCTGATACAGCGTGGCGCCACTGTTGGCGTCCCGCACCATCAGCGAGACCGAGGCGCCGTGCAGCGCCGGGTCGGCCAGCAACTGGTCGAGGCTGTGCCCGGTGGCCGTCTTGGAAGGCGTGGCGCAACCGCCCAGTAACAAACTCAAGCCCACCAGCATCGCGCTGGTGTGTATCCATCGACCCAACTGCATCAGTACCGTTTTCCCGCAAAGCCTTCAGTGGCGGCAACGCTACCAGCTCATTGCCGTTGTGGCGAGCGGGGCTGCTGTGGCGAGGGAGCTTGCTCCCGTTGGACTGCGTAGCAGTCCCATGCTCTTAAAGCAAAGAGCGGGGCTGCTTCGCAACCCAGCGGGAGCAAGCTCCCTCGCCACAAGAGGTCGCTTGCCTTAAAACTGCAGCGTGCTGGAAACCGACACCTGCCGCGCATCGCCGATGGACACGAACTGCGTGTTCACCGACGAGGTGTAGTAGGTGCGATCAAACAGGTTCTTCACGTTGAGCTGGAACTTGACTTTCTGCCCATCGATTTTGGTGTCGTAGCTGGCAAACGCATCGGCCACGGTGTAGCTCGGCAGCTCGAAGCTGTTGGCCGCGTCCCCGGCCCGTTCGCCCACGTAACGGGCACCGGCGCCCACACGCAATTGATCGCCGCCGAGAATGCTGCCGAAGTCGTACACGGCCGACAACGAAGCGGTGTTTTTCGCCACGTTTTGCAGGCGATTGCCCTTAAGCGTCGGGTCTTCAGTCACCTCGGCATCGGTGTAGGCATAGCTGCCGATCAGGCTCCAGTTGTCGGTCAACTGGCCGCTGGCGTCCAGCTCAAGGCCACGGGAACGCACTTTGCCCGCCACGCTGTAGACCGCTGCCAAACCGTCGCCGACCTGCACCAGCACGTTGCGTTTTTCGATATTGAACAGCGCCGCACTGGCGGTTATACGCCCCGGTATGTCGAGTTTGGTGCCCAGCTCCCAGGCTTTGGACTGCTCCGGTTCCAGGCTGCCATCCAATACGCTTTTGTTCGCCAACGGCGCGATGGTGGAGTTGGGTTTGAACGACTCGGTGTAGCTGCCATAGAACGACAATTGATCGGTGTAGCGATACACCAGGCCGGCACGCGGCACCCACTTCTGGCCGTTGCCATCGGTGTTGGCGGTGAACGGCACGCCTTTGCCGGCGTATTGGTCGTACATCTGGTAGCGCGCACCGCCGACCAGAATCCACTGGTCATTGAGGTGGATGGCGTCCTGGAAGAATAGCGAATCGCTGCGCAGCAGGTCGGTCTGGTTACTGTCCGGCGCGCTGACTTTGGTGCCCGCGACTTCGTTGCCGTACACCGGATCGTTATAGTTGAAGACACCACGCGGCGCCTGGCGAATCAGGTCGGCGCGGTAGATCTTGCGGTACTCGTCGTCGAGCCCGAACACCAGGTCGTGCTGCATGCCGCCGACATTGACCTTGCCTTCCAGGCTGGTGGTGGCGAAGCGGTCGGTGGTCAGCGCACCCTGGGTGCCGTCCATGCTGCGGGTCAGGGTGCCGTTGGTGTTGACCTTGACTACGCGCACCTGGCTGGCGTCGTAGGTCTCGCGGTTCCAGCTGTAGCCGAAGTGCGCTTTCCAGTCGTCGTTCAAGTCGTGGTCGACTTCCAGGCGATACAGGTCGGAGCGGCCTTGCATATTGTTGAACGGCTCATCCAGCCGACGGGTCGCGGGGATGTTCAACGGGTGGTTGGTCTTGGGGTCGATGGCGGTGCCACGGTCGAACGGCGAGAGGAATTCGCGGTGCTCATAGGCGAACACCACTTTGGTGGTGTCGCCGTACCAGGCCAGCGACGGCGCCACCAACGTTTCGCGGTGGGTGCCGAAGTTGCGCCAGTAATCTTCGTCTTCGTGGTCGACGATCAGGCGATAGGCCAGGCCGCTGTCACCAATCGGGCCGGTGGTGTCGAGGTTGCCGCCGCTGCCGTTCTTGCCGTCACCGAAGGTCGAGCCGCGCGCGGTCAACGAGGTGGACTGCACCAGCTCGGGCTTCTTGCTGACGATATTGACCACGCCGCCCGGGTCCTGGATGCCATACAGCAAAGACGACGGGCCTTTGAGCACTTCGACGCGCTCGGCGGTGGCGTTCAGCGCCCGGCCCTGCACCACGGGCATGCCGTCCTTCATGATCGAGCCGTTACGGTTGTCACCAAAACCGCGCAGCATCACCGCGTCCTGGGTGCTGCCGAGGGTGTTGGCCTGGGTGATGCCACTGATATTGCCCAGGGCGTCATCCAGGTTGCGCGGCTGTTGGTCACGCAGCACTTGGGCCGGCACGACGTTGACGGTTTGCGGGGTTTCCAGCAGCAGGCCGTGGGAGCGCATCACCGAGCTGGTGGGCGGTGGCTGATAGCTGGTGGTGTCCTGGGCTTGGCTCGCGCCGCTGATGGTGGTGGCGCCCAGGTTGACTGCGCCATCGGTGGGCACAGGCTCAAGCGCCAGAGTGCGGGCGTCGATCTGGCGGAAGGTAAAGCCTGAGTTGCCGAGCAGCCGTTGCAGGGCCTGGGTGGCACTCATCTGCCCGCTGATCGCCGGGGCATTGAGACCATAGGGCGCTTCGTCGGTGTAGATCACACTGATGCCGGTGACCCGGCTGAAATCGCTCAGCGCCTGGGGCAGCGGCTTGGCTGCCAGGGCAAAATTGAACTGGGCGCTTTGTTGCTCCTGCGCCTGCGCAATCGCCAGAGGCAGCAACGCCAGGCCTGATGCCGCCAATACCGAGGCTCCCAGCCACTGTTTTACCCAACCGCCCGCCGTCGACTTCATGCTGTGAGAACCCGTGTAGAAAACGCTGTTAATGCGAATAGCTCGCAGTTTCAAACACTACACGGATGGGCGGGAGATTTACCTCACCTTTGTTTGCAAATATTTTTATTTATTGCGCCTGAATGCGAAAGCCCATGCGTGGGAAGTGCACGTGAACAGTGCCAGCACGCTCGTCGGTACGGCGCAGGATCAGCTCTTCACGGCCAGCGAACAGCAGCTCACCCGCCACCGGGTCGGTGCCGTAGTCAGTGGCCGCAATGGTCACCTGCTGGCCGGGCTTGAAGCCGTTCAAATCCTCGAACAGCTCATTCGGCAAAGCCGCAGGCGCGGTATTTCGCGCCACTTCCAGGGCTTGCTCGGCACTCATCTCGCTGAAAGTGCCATGCCCAAAGCCCAATACGCGGTCCAGCCAGGCAGCCACTGCCGGGTAGGCATCGACCAACGGCGCCGTCACCGATGAACCTTTGAGGAACCACAACGGGTGGGCCAGGGCAAAGTCAGCGATCGAGGCTTCACCGAACAGGAAGTCGCCGGCCTGGTGCTGCAGTTGTTGCTCAATACGGCTGACAATCGCCGGCCATTGGTGCTTTGCCTGCTCCAATTGCACGCGAACTGCCGTGCCACCACTGAACAATTTGGCGCGGTCGGCCACCAGCACCTGGATCATTTCCGGCGGCACCTTGGCAAATTTCACCGCCAGGGATTCCGGCTGGAACACCAGCGCCACGGCATGGGAGAACACCACCGAATCCGCCCAGGCAGCGAAACCTTGGGTCACCAGTTCCAAGCCTTGGGGAAACAGTGCCGGCGCGGACTTTTCCTGCTCCAAACGGCGGGCGATCAAAGCCGTGTCACAGTATATATCGGCGCCGACCTGCAGCACCGGGGTCTTGCGATAGCCACCGGTCAGCGGCATCAGGTCAGGTTTGGGCATCACCGGCGCGATACGCACCGAGCGCCAGGACAAGCCCTTGAAGCCCAGCAACAGGCGGGCTTTTTCAGCAAAGGGCGATTGCGGGTAATGGTGCAGGATCAACTCAGACATGCCAGGCTCCGCTCGATAGGTGAGCCGCCAGCTTAGCCTGCAAAACCGTGCGTGGGGACGATGAGAACCTATCAATCAAATCAATGAGCCACTCGCCGCCAGGCATTCCTTGGCGCTTTTCTTGAGTTTTTTGATCAGCCGCTCCTGACGCAGCGCCTCTCCCTTGGAAGCACACTGCTCGGTGTACACCAGCGCCACGGCCGGGCTGGACAGAAAAAACCGTGCGCCCTTGCCGCTCTGGTGGGAGGCAAAGCGGCGCACCGGGTCATTGCTGATGCCGCAATACAGCGAACCATTGGCGGCACGCACCAGGTAGACGAACCAGGGTTTGGGTTCAGGAAGTTCAGTCACGGGACGATTGCTGCAAACCAAAAGAACGCCAATCTTATCAACGACCGGCCTGAAATGCCTTCAAGCCTTTAAGCGCCTGGGCACGCACGGCGTTCTTCAATACCGGCGACCAGCCCAGCAACAAGCCCTTCAAGCCCAGCGCCTGGCGCGACCAACGCCACAGGTCGAAGTGGTCGTGGTGCTCGCAGATTTTGCCATCGCGAAACACAAACCGCGCACCGATATCGTTGACCACCGTATTGCCCGTGGCGCTGAACAGGTAGGTCGCCACCCAATGCGCACTGCCCGTGCTGTCATCACTGCGCACATGGTCGAAGGTCAGGGAGAAATCCTTGGCCCGCGTGGTGAGCATGCGCCACATGTCCCCGGCGTCGCGCCCGCGCAACTCACCAAAGGCCGGGTCGCTGAACACCACGTCGTCGGTGTAGCAGGCGGCCATGGCTTCGGCGTCCAGGCGCTGGAAAGCACTGTAGAACTCGGTGATCAGGGCGTTATGGGCATCACTCATGGGCAGGCTCCGCAGGCGTCGAAAGAATAGCCGCACGATAAGCTGCCCACGCTGCGCTGGCTACTGACATTCGCCACGCAAATGATGAGCCTACGGCACCATCCCAACACTGCGAGCATAGGCGAACAGGTCAACATCGGTGGAAATACTCAGCCGTTGCATGGCCGTGCTTTTCTGCTTGCTGATCGTGGAAATACTGCGATTGACCTGTGCCGCGATCTCGCTGACGGTCATGCCGCTGGCCAGCATGCGCACCACCTCGCGCTCCTTGCCGGATAATTGCGGCTCCTGGGACTGATCGCCCGTACCCGCCTCGACCATTTGCACCCGCAGGGATTCACTGGCGAACGTCTGGCCGGCACACACGGCCTTGATCGCCAGGGGCAGCTCCTTGGCCGAAGCACTTTTAGCCACCACTGCCTTGGCACCATGGGCGAAGGAAGCGCGCAGGGTGGCGACGCTGGCGAACATGGTCACCAGAATCACCGGCAACTTCGGATACTGGCGGTGCAGCAGGCTCAACAGCCCGTAGCCATCGGCCTGCTGACCGCCGGGCATGGCGAAGTCGGTGATGAGCAAGTCGCACGGCGTCGTACTTAACACGTCGAGCAATTGATCGGGTCCATCGGCCTCCGCGACCACTTTGCAGCGGCCATGCGCCTCAATCACGACTTTCTGCCCGATACGAACAATGGGGTGATCGTCAGCAATAATTACTCGAAGCATAAATTCCCACGAATGATGGCAACTTGAATCCGCGCAAAATACCCCCGCCGGCGCTCATCAACAACCGCTAACAAACAGCCGCTTACAGCCAACCCCAATGTTCACTCGTTCACATTTTTTTGCCTACATAACAACAGGAAAAAACCTACAGCCAAAACTAGATCGTCGGATTGCAAACGCTCAGTGAAAACACCACTCCTCAGACATCGGACAGGTACTCGAGATAGACGTACAACCGAGCCAGGAACAACTCCAATTGCACCTTGTGCGCAGCAACGCCCTGGGACCGGACCTGCTCAATCAGCCTCACCGCCATGGGTTCAAGTCCGGTGCCGCCCAAAAACACCAGGCTGCCCACCAAGCGATGGAGGCGTTCAGCTGTCAATGATGCGTTCAACGTCGCACAGGCATGGCGTAACAAACGATGGTCCTCCCACGCCTCGAACAGCAGGGTTTCCAACAATTGATCGACGACAGGCTCGCTGCCAAACGTCGCGACCAACGTGGCACGCGTTGGCCAGCCGGCGAGCGGTACAATGGCCGCCTGTTCGACATACCGATCATCCACGCCAGGCAACCAGCGCACCAACACCGCATGCAATTGTTCAAGGGTCAAGGGTTTGAGCAACCAGGCATCCATGCCGGCATCGCGGCAACGCTTGGGACTGTCATTTTGCAGGTTAGCGGTCAAGGCAATGATCGGCACTCGCCTCATCCCGGTATCGCACTCATGCTGGCGAATGGCGCGGGCCATGCTGTACCCGTCCATGAAGGGCATCTGGCAATCGCTGATTACCAGGTCGAACGGTCGGGTGGTAAAGGCCACCAGCCCGAGGTAGCCGTCGGCGGCTGTCTCGTGCCCCAGCCCCAGTTTCTGCAACAAACCACCCAACAACAGGCGGTAGGCAGAATGATCATCCACAACCAGCACACTCAACTGCCGCCAATGAAACGGGGGAAGGGTTGGCGGCTTCAGGTTGTGGCTCGCTCCTGCTGTTGAACCTACCAGCGAACCCATCAGTACCTCTATCGCAACTATTGATCCAGCAGCAATCCGCAGCACTGATGCAATAGCTCTTGAGGCCTATCATGCAGCAATGGTCGACGCATTCTTCTGAATGCTATCGGCCAAAAACAAATAACCTTTCGAGTTAACCAAAGCCCATACAACAACTACGAAAATCCCCTCTGAATCATCGCCTTCACACCGCCCTGCCAATGTCGTATTAGTTGTATTTCCCCTGCTCGCCCCCCTCGCTAAATTGTGCCCACCCCAAAGAGGGTCGGCTTGCCACTCCCAGGCAACAGCCAATAAACACCGAGACCGCCGCTTGGCCAACCACCCGTTCATACCGGGTCGGGCGTGGCCCCGCACGCGCCTCAATCTGCCAGCCTGTAATGGAACAAATGAAATGAAGATCTCTGTATCCCTGCTGAGCAGTGCCCTGCTGCTCGCCATGAACTCATCGGTGTTCGCCGCCAGCAGCGTCGACCTCAGCGTCAAGGGCATCATCACGCCCAGCGCCTGCACACCCAACCTGCCAGGTGACGTCGATTTTGGAAAAATCGCGGCAAAAGACCTGAGCCTAGACAGTTATACGCCGCTTGAGAGAAAGACCCTGCAACTGAGCGTCAATTGCGACGCGGCGACACTGTTTGCAATCCACCCCCTCGACAATCGAGCCGGTTCAGCCGCTCACGGCGCCGCCTTTGGCCTGGGTTTGATCAACGGAAACCAGAAGCTCGGCGTATATCAGCTGACGTTCACCAACCCCACCGCCGAAACGCCCTCCACTCTGATTGCGATGTTCAACTCCGAGGGCCGATGGACGGAGATCCTTACAGATGACGCCATCGCCCCCAACGATCTGGTGGCGCTGGGCAGCCGGGGCGACAGCGGTTGGGCACCCCACCCGATAAAAGACGCGATCATGGACATGACGCTGTACACCTCAATTGCACCTGCAAGAAACCTGACCTTGACCAGCGAAGTGGTAATCGACGGCTCTGCGACCTTTGAAATGAAGTACCTGTAAATGGATATTTCCCAAATGAAGACCTGCCTGCCCCTGTTGAGCAGCGCGCTGTTGCTCGCCATTACCTCATCCGCCTTCGCCGCCAGTTCCGTGGACCTGACCGTCAAGGGTTTGATCACCCCCAGCGCCTGCACTCCCAACCTGCCGGGCGCTGTGGACTACGGAAAAATCGCAGCAAAAGACCTGAACCCCGACAGCCACACCTGGCTTGAGGACCAGACATTGCAGTTGAGCGTGAACTGCGAGGCGGCGACGCTGTTTGCCATCAACCCCGTCGACAATCGAGCCGGTTCCTCAACCATTGGCCGAGGCTCCTACGGCCTGGGCCTAGCCAACGGCACAGAGAAGCTCGGCGGGTATCAACTGATGTTCAGCAACCCCGTCGCCGAAACGCCTTCGACCTTGCTCTACCAGTACGAACAGCGCGACTGGGCGCCGCTCTATCCAGAGGACCCCGTAGAAGACGATATGTTGGTGGCCCTGGGCAGCCGTGGCGATTCCGGCTGGGCCCCGCACCCCGTGCAGGACGCGCTCATGGACATCACCGTGCACACCGCCGTTGCGCCTGCCAACGGCTTGAGCCTGGCCAACGAAGTGGCGCTGGACGGCTCCACAACGTTTGAAGTCATGTACCTGTAAATGGAGACCTTTGAAATGAAGACCTCGCTGTCCCTGCTCAGCGCTGCGCTGTTGCTCACAAGCGCCTCGTCAGTGTTCGCCGCCAGCAGTGTGGACCTGACCGTCAAGGGGCTGATCACACCCAGCGCTTGTGCCCCCAGCCTTTCAAGCGGCGGGGTCATCGACCACGGCAAAATCGCGTCCAAGGATTTAAAGCCGGACAATTGGACGGTCATCGGCAATCACACGCTGCAACTGGCGATAACCTGCGAGGCGCCAACTCTGGTGGCCCTCAAGGGCATCGATAATGTAGGCGACTCCCATGACCCGATGAACAGGTATGGCCTGGGCCTGGTCAGCGGCCAAAAATTGGGCGGGTACTCCCTGACCTTCGGCAATCCTATAGCCGACAACGCAGCGATCTCCGTGATTGAGTCCTCCGATAACGGCCTCACCTGGCAGGAAAATATCCCAGGTGACACTTGGCCAGCCGCCTACCTCGCTTCGTTTGGCGATCGTTCGACCGGCAGTTGGGCGCCCACCCCAGTCCGGCTGGTGACGGCCGATCTCAAGGTGCAAACCCTTATCGCTCCAACTGCCGGGATGGACCTGACCACTGAGGTCCCCATCTACGGCTCCGCCACAATTGAAGTGAAATACCTGTAACCCCCTCTAACATCACAGGATGTGACCCATGGCTAGCCTCCGCACTCCCATCGCCGCGACATTGTTGCTGATCTGCGCCGGCCCAGCATTCGCCGCCAGCAGCATCGATCTGACCGTCAAGGGGCTGATTACCCCCAGCGCCTGCACCCCGGCACTGGCCCAAGGCGGTGTTGCCGACTACGGAAAGATCGCCGCCAAGGACCTGCAAGAAAACCAGGCTACTCCGTTGCCGCCCACTACCTTGCCATTCAACCTCAGCTGCGAGGCCGCCACGCTGTTTGCACTCAATGGTGTGGATAACCGCGCCGGCTCAGCCAGCAGCCCCAACGATTACTCGTATGGCCTGGGGTTCATCAACGAAACAGAGCGGGTCGGCGACTACGTGATCATTATCACCAACTACCTCGCCGACAACCTGCCGGTCAGCAAGCTGGCCTCCCGTGACAACGGCGCCACCTGGAGCGAAAACAGTGAGGACGCCATCTGGATGCGTGGCAGGCTCGCCGCCTTCGGCAACAACGCAAGTGGCACCTGGGCGCCCATCGCGATCAAGGCACTGACCAGCAACCTGGTGGTTCACCCCACTATCGCCCCTTCCAGTGGCCTGACATTGACCCAGGAACAACCTGTCGATGGCTCCGCCACGTTGGAAGTGATGTACCTGTAACCCCTCATCCTCTTACTAAGGAAGGTTTAAACGATGACTTACTTAAGAGCGGCGCCCCTGGCCGCCCTGTTGTTGGGCACCTCGTCTCTCACGCTGGCCGCCAGCAGCCTGGACCTTACCGTCAAGGGCATCATCACGCCCAGCGCCTGCGCGCCAGTGGTTTCCGGCGGCGGCAATGTCGACTTCGGCAAGGTGTCGGTCAAGGACCTCAACGCTGATACCTACACCGACCTGCCCAGAGAAACCATGCTCTTGAGCGTGCGCTGCGAAGGGCCGACGTTTTTTACCTTGAACACCATCGACAACCGCGCCGGCACCACCGCCAGCCACTTCAGTTGGCACGGCCTGGGCCTGACCCCCAGCGATGAAAAACTCGGCGATGCCGGGCTTGGTCTCTACCAGCCGGTGGCCGACGGCGTACCGGTGCGCACCATCACCTCACGGGATGGCGGCGTCACCTGGATGCCTTCAGTGATGCTCAGCCATACCGTGTTGACGGCGGTCGCCGACAACGACGGCGTGGTGCCGATTGCGATCCAGGAACTGGACGCCGAGATACGCCTGATCACCCACATTGCGCCCGCCAGCAGCCTGACGCTGACCGACGATGTGCCTATCGACGGTCACGCCACCGTGCAAGTCAATTACCTCTAAGGAACCTCCCGATGAACACTCGATTGACCACCCTGGCCGTCAGCGCACTGCTGCTCAGTTCGGCCAATGCCTTTGCCGCCAGCAGCGTCGACCTGACCGTCAAAGGCCTGATTGTGCCCAGCGCCTGTACGCCCAGCCTGTCCGGCGGTGGCATGATCGACCACGGCAAAGTGTCTGCCAAGGACTTGAACCCGGACCGGGGCACCGCGATTGGCGTGCATACCCTGTCGATGACCGTCGACTGTGACGCGCCGATCCAGTTTGCTCTGCACCCCATCGATAACCGCGCAGCCTCAGGTCTAACCACGGACTTCGGCCTGGGCTTTATCAACGAAACCCAGAAGCTGGGCCACTTCTCCCTCACTTGGCGCGGCATGGTTGCCGACGGCGTGACCGTTCAACCCATCGCATCGATGGACCAGGGCAAAACCTGGTACTCCGAAAAATTCTGGGAGCCGAGCATGTACATGGCGGCAGCGTCGATGAGCGACGACACCCAGCCGCTGCCGATCCAAAACCTGAGCGTCGATCTGGAAGTGCTCACTATCATCAATGCCGCCGCCAGCCTGGACCTCAGCAATGAGGTAACCATCGATGGCTCGGCCACCGTTGAAGTGAAGTACCTGTAACCCATGGCCGCCCATCCCTTGACTACCGCCGGGCATGGGCTGCGCCTACCTGTGCCGGTACTGAACACCGTTGGCCGTTGCGTGGCTGTGCTGCTCCTCTGCCTGGCCACCTTAGTCAACGCCCACGCGGCCTCGACCGTCGACCTCACGGTAACCGGCCGGATAACGCCGGACGCCTGCCATGTCGAGCTGACTAATGAAGGCACCGTCGATCACGGCAAGATTCCTTCCCATAGCCTCAACGCCGACGAATTCACCGTGCTGCCTATCCAGATGCTCGATCTGCGCGTGCAGTGCGCCAGGCCCATGTTGTTTGCGCTGGTAGGTATTGATAATCGCGCCGACTCCTCGTCGGCACCCGATTATTTCTACGGGCTGGGCAGGAACATCCACGTCCCAGAGGAGCGCCTGGGATCCGTGGCATTGTCCTATCGCAACGCAGTGGGCGATGCGCAGCCCATGCAGGTATTGGCGTCCAACGACAACGGCGAAACCTGGTCACAGGAGCCCAACGCTTACCCGCGCGCGCATATGGCCTTTGCGCCAGTCGGGGACCGCCAACCGGATTTCATCGGCCAGTTGACCGTCCAGGTTCAGGTGAGCACCGCCATCAATTTTTCGCAGTACCTGACCCTGGACCAGGAGGTCCCGCTCGACGGCGCCATTGTCCTGGACCTGCGCTACCTCTGACCGCCCCCCTTTTGGCCTAATGGAAACCCCATCATGACGACGTCATTCTCAAACACCGTGGTGGGCCTTGTCGCCCTGCTGCTGATCCTTGGCAATCAAGTCAAAGCCGACGGCATGGTCCCGGACACCTCCGTGGTGATCGTGCATGAAGCCGAAGGCGAAGCGGCGGTGTCGGTGACCAATACCGACAGCCAGCTCGCGCTGCTGCATGTGACCTTGCAGGACATTCCTGAAGACACCGAGCCGCTGTTGGTGGTGACACCGCCGCTGTCACGGGTAGAAGCGTCCAAAACCCAGCTGGTGCGCTTCATTCTGCAAAACCAGAAGCCGTTGCTGACCCAGCGGCTTAAACGGGCAGTGTTCGAAGGTATGCCCCAAGGTCGCGCCGCCACCGCCGCCGGTCACGCCCGTGTGGGCGTGACCGTGCGCCAGAACCTGCCCGTGATCGTGCACCCCAAGGGCCTTGCGCCGAACCGCACCCCTTGGACCGACCTGACCTGGACGCTGCGCGACGGCCAATTACAGGTGCGCAACGACACGCCTTATGTGGTGCGCCTTGCACAGGAGCTGTTGCTGTTGCCCGGTGACGGCAGGGCAATGCTGCCGCGTACCTATGTGCTGCCGGGCGAAGCTTTGAGCGTACCGGCCAGCGGTGGCCAGGCCAGAACGGTGCGTCTGCAGCCGGCCACGGTGTATGGGTTTGCGGTCAAGGCCTACGACGCCCCTATCACCCTCTGACTGACAACCACAGGTGTCGTGACAGACCGGCACCTGGATAACGAAGTGACGGCTTATTGACCGTCACCAGAGCGCCTGGAATCCCCGACACAACGGGGGCCAGTGCACTCACTACTCGAGTACCTTGCGTGAAAACAGTATTGAGTTACCGTGACGGCGAAGCCGTGTCCGATACCCCCGTCTGCCAGACCTTGCCGCTGGTGTTGTTACTGTGTGCCCTCGTGCCCGACAAGGCTTGGGCCGACGATTCCAGCCCGGTTGGCTTCGACGCCCAGACCTTGCATCAGCGTGGCATTGACCCACAGCTGGCCAGCCTGTTGCTGGCAGCACCGCGCTTCGCTGCCGGGCGGCACACCGTTAACCTGCGGGTCAACGGCCAACGCCGTGGCCGACAGGATCTGACCTTCGATCAACAGGGCAACCTGTGCCTGGACCGCGCCTTGCTGGACGCCGCTGACCTGGTGACGCCCAGCGAGACGCCAGGCTGCCGGGATTTTCTCGCGCAGTATCCACAAACCCTGGTGGAGCCGGACCCGGCGACACTGACGGTGTCACTGGTGGTGCCCACCGAAGCCCTGCGCCCTGTGCAGCAGGATATCTCGGGGTACGAAACCGGCGGTTTTGCCGGGCTGCTCAACTATGACCTCAGCGGTTTTTACAACCGCTTCGGCGATGACGCCAGCCGCTTTGGCTCGGCCAATACCGAAGTCGGGTTCAACGCCGGCGACTGGATCGTGCGCAGCCGCCAGGTGCAGACCTGGCAGGATGGCCTGTCGCGCAGTACGCATCTGGAGGCCTACGCGCAACGCACCTTCGCCAGCCACCAGGCGGTGCTGCAGGCCGGGCAGATCAACCTCTACAACCCGGTGCTCTCCGGTGCGCAGATCACCGGCGTGCAGGTGCTGACCGAACATGCACTTCAAGAACAGGGTCAGGGCGCGCAGATCCAAGGTATCGCCAACAGCCCGGCGCAAGTGGAAGTACGTCAGAACGGAGCACTGATTCACTCCACCGTGGTGCCTGCCGGGCCTTTCACCTTGAACGATGTACGTCGGTTGAACACGCGCTCGGATGTCGAAGTCACGGTCAAGGAAAGTGTTGGCGGTGAGCGACGTTTCACCGTGCCCGCCGCCATGCTTGGCCTCGGGTTGCCGGCACCGGGCTACTCCGTGGCCGCAGGCCGAGTGCGCAATGTGGGTGACGCCAGGGGTGATGATCCTTGGGTGGTGAGTGCCGGCTGGACCGGCGCCTTGCACCCGCAACTGACACTGGGGAGTGGCGTGCTGGCCGCCAGCGAATACCGTTCGGTAGGCGCCAGCCTGGGCTGGTTGCCGTGGCTTGATAGCCAGATCCAGCTGTCAACCCAACTGTCCAACACCCAGGGCTGGGAAAAAGTCTCGGGTGTACAGACCGACCTGTCATGGTCCCAGCGCTTGAGCGAACAGTGGTCGGTCAGCGCCGCCAACTCCTGGCGCAGCATCGGCTACCGCGAACTCGAAGAAAGCACCTATGAGCGCGACCACAGCCATGAGAGTAATGACAGCCGTCGCGACTCCCGCTATCGCGACCAGCAAAGCCTCAACCTGGGTTGGTCGCATCCGCTGCTGGGCGCCTTCAGTGCCGGGGTTTCGCGCTCGTCCAACTTTGCCGGTGACAGCAGCAGCCGCGCGCTGGCGTCCTGGGGTACCAGTATCGGCGCCGTGTCGTTGTCGGCCAGTGCCGAGTGGCAAATGGGCGGCCGCGAGCAGCGAGACAACGCCGTCTATCTCAACATCAGCGTACCGCTGGGCGAGAGCCGCAGGCTACGCAGCTGGGTGCGCAATTCCGGCGGTGAAAACCGTACCGGCCTGGGCCTGACCGAACAGATCGACGACCAACTCAGCTACCGCGTCAGCGCCGAACACGACAGCAGTGACCATCAGGTGGAAACCTCCGTAGGCGTCTCGGCACTGCCGCGCTACAGCCAGCTCGATTTCAGCTACAGCCGCTCCGACGCCGAGCGTTCGAGCTACCAGGGCGGCGCTCGTGGCGGTGTGGTGCTGCACGGCGACGGCGTGACCTTTTCGCCCTACCCGGTGCGCGACACCTTTGCCGTGGTGTCGGTCGGCGACATGAGCGGCATTAAGCTCAGCACCCCCAGCGGCCCGGTGTGGACCGACTGGCAGGGCCAGGCCGTAGTGCCGCAAGTGGCCGCATACGGGCGCAGCCCGGTTGAAGTGCAGACACGCTCACTGCCGCGCAATGCCGATATCAATAACGGCCTGGCGATGATCTCGGCCGGGCGTGGCGCGGTGGACCGCGTCGAATTTGGCGTCGGCCTGACCCGTCGCGTGCTGCTTACCGTCAGCAACGACCAGGGCGCGCCGCTGCCTGCGGGCGCCTCCGTCAGCACTGCCAGTGGCGAATTCGTCACCTTGGTGCAGGACGGCAGCCAGGTGTTTCTGCCCAATGTGCTGGAACAGCCGACGTTGTGGATCACCACGCCGCAAAGCGGGCGTTGCGAGTTGCGCTACGAACTGCCGGAAAAAGCCGACCCGGCGGTGTACTTCGAAACCGCTCCCGCACGTTGCAACCTGCCTTGAGGATGACCGCCATGCCCATCACACCTTATATGCGTCAACTGTGCCTGTGGCTGCTGGTCGGCGTAGCCGGCACTGCCCAGGCCTTGGAAGAATGCCAACTCAATGTGAGCGAACCGCTGGTGGATTTCGGCCTGATGAGTCGCCTGGCGCAAGCCGACAGCGCGGCGCAACGCCTGCTCGGCGAACGGCGCCTGAGCGTGACAGTCAACTGCCCGCAGGCTGAAGACCTCAGCCTGTTCTACCGCGCCCTGGCCGCCAACCCGCAACGCCTGCAATTTACCGAGCACGGCAGTTATGCCATCGAAGTCGGCAACGCCGTGCTCGATGGCCGCAGCGTAGAACTGGGTTTGCTGCCCGCCGCCGGCCAGGCGCCCATTACCAATGGCAACGTGCTGGAGTGGCGCCCCGGCCACGGCATAGCACCGGTCGAACAAGGCGCAGTGCTCACGGGTAAAACCCTGTCGCTGCAACTGACCCTGCGCGCCTGGGCCGACCTCGCCGCCACGCAGGTGCGCGATGCCACCACCTGGGAAACCACCGGGACGTTGTACGGCGCAAAGCACGGGCGTTACCGGGAACTGACACTGCGCGCGCACTTTGCGCCCATCGCCTGCCTGCCGACGCTGTCCGACCACGGCGTGGTGGACTACGGCACCTTGTACGCCAAGGACTTGAGCGCCACCAACGAGACACCGTTGCCGACCCGCTCCCTGCGCCTGAGCGTGACCTGCGACGCGCCGGCACGCTTTGCCCTGCGCATGTTTGATAACCGCGACGGGTCGGCCACCGGTGGCACCGATGAAACCGCCTATGGCCTGGACCTGGATGCCAGCCGCAACAAAATCGGGCGTTTTTACCTGACTGTCGACCCGGCGGAATTCAGCGCCGATACCTGGCCCACGTTGTACCGCACCGACTCCACCAGCAACGGCGTGGCGTGGAGCAGCTCCACAGCCCGGCAAATCCCCATGGCCGCCAACAGCCTGCTGGGCTTTACCGACAAAACCGGCGTCACCACAGGCCCTGTCGCCATCCAGGCCCTGACCGGCACGGTACGTATAAAGACTTACCTGGCACCCATGCAAAGCCTGGACCTGCGTGAGGTGGTGCTGATCAATGGTTCCGGCACCCTCGAGATCGTGTACCCGTAACCGTCACTGCAAGGAGTCCGTCCCATGAAACGCCCTATGAAAACCCGCATTTTTTCCAGCCTGCTGTTACTGGCCTGCGCGCCCTCGGTGCTGGCCGCATCGGCGGTGGACCTGACCGTCAAAGGCCTGATCGTTCCCGCCGCTTGCTTGCCGCAGTTCCCCGGCGGGGCACTGATCGACTACGGCAAAATCGCCCAACAAGACTTGAACCTGAGCACTGCGACACGCCTGCCGGCCAAGCCCCTGCTTTTCGCCATCGCCTGCAGCGGTCCCACCCGCTATGCCCTGCGCATGCGCGATAACCGCGAGGGCTCGGCCATGGTCAACAGCGAGATTTACTATGGGTTGGGGTTCGATATCAGCGGTAATCGCCTGGGGGTTTACTCCATGACCTTCGACCCGCGCCAGACCCAGGCCAACACCACCGCGCAGATCTACGGCACCGAGTCCACCACCGGCGGCGTGGCGTGGCGCACGTCCAACCTCAACCCCATCGACATCGGCTCCAGGAGCTACCTGGGTTTTACCGAGGTGGAGGGCAGCGTCAGCGGGCCTACGGCCATCGGCACGCTGACGGGTACAGTCACAGTGCAGACCGTGATCAATGCCCGGCAGAATCTGGACTTGAGCGTGGAAACTCCACTGGATGGCTGGGCAACGCTTGAGGTGGTGTATCTCTAGAGTTTCTCGCTGGTCACTTGTACATAACGCGCCCGCCCGGCGCCGAGACCCGCGACAATCGCACCGAGGCCGATCACGGCGAAGATCCAGCCGATGGCCGTCCAGCCGCCGGTCCAGTCATGCACCAGGCCGACCGCAAACGGCCCCATCGACGCCAGGGTGTAGCCAATGCCCTGGGCCATGCTCGACAGGTTGGCGGCGACATGGGAATCACGCGAGCGCAGCACGATCAGGGTCAGCGCCAGGCTGAAGGTGCCGCCCTGCCCCAGGCCGAGCAGAATCGCCCAACCCCACAAGCCATCCAGCGGCGCATACAGGCAACCGAACAGGCCGCCAAGGGTCAGCAGCATCACCACCACAATCGCCAGGCGCTGGTCCTTGCCGCGGGTGGCCAGCCACGGTGCGGCCAGGGAACTGAGCAGTTGCACGATGATGGAACCGGACAACGCCAACCCTGCCTCGGTGGCGCTGAGCCCCCGGCCAATGAGGATTGACGGCAACCAGCCAAACACAATGTAAGCCAGGGACGATTGCAGGCCCATGTACAAAGTCACCTGCCAAGCCAGTGGGTCACGCAGCAAGCCCCTGACCCGGTAAGCCACCTGATGGGCGCCGTGCTTTGGTCCGACTTGCGGCAACCAGAACAACGCCGCCAGCAACGCCGGGATAACCCAGAACCCCAGTCCGACGGCCCAGCTGTCTGCGAAGTACTGACTCAGGGGCACCGTGGCCCCGGCTGCCAACGCGGCGCCCAGACACAATGCCATGGTGTAGACGCCAGTCATGGCGCCCGCCTGCCTGGCAAAATCACGCTTGACGATACCCGGTAGCAATACACCGATGATGCCGATGCTCGCGCCAGCGATCAGGCTGCCCGCGAACAACCCCACTTCACCGAACGAACTGCGCAGGATGATGCCGCCAGCCAGGGTGAGCAGAATCCCCAGCACCACGCGCTCAGCGCCAAAACGCCTGGCCAGGATCGGCGCAGTGGGCGCGAACAGGCCCAGGCACAACACCGGCAAGGTAGTCAGCAAGCCCGCCTTGGCAGCGGACAACCCCAGGCTGCTGGACACTTCTGCCAGCAATGGCGCCATGCTCGACAGCGCCGGGCGCAGGTTCAATGCCACCAGCACCAGGCCCAGCAGCAAGAGACACGGGCGAGCCACCAACGGAGGGGCCTGCTGGACGGCTTCGTCATCGGCTTCGGCGTCAATCAACAGTTCTTCGAGTTCAGTCGTACGTTTGGCTTCAAGGTTCATTGATCAACTGCCGGCAGAGGGATTTGGCACGTTCGGGGTCTTGGTTTTCCACCGCGTCGAGCAAGGCGATATGCAGGTCGAATACCGCCTGGCGACGTGGTGAGATGTTCAGGGTCTGACGCAACTGGGCGCCGACGATGCTGGAGAAATACTGGTACAGCTCGCTCAGCGCCGGGTTGTGCGCTGCATCCACCAGGCGCTTGTGGAACACCAGGTCGGCGCTGATATAGGCCTCCAGGTCACCGTGGTACAACTCGCCGCTGCGCTCAAGGGCTTCACGCAACCCTTTGAGATCGTCATCGGTACGACGCAACGCCGCCAGGCCGATGGCCTCCACTTCGAGAATCTGCCGCGTCTCCTGCGCCTGCGCCAACGTGCAGTGGGACAGTGCGCGCATCGTCCCCAACGGGTCGGTCATCGAGCGCAAGTAACTGCCGTCGCCCTGGCGGATTTCGATCAGACCCGAGAACGCCAACACACGCATGGCCTCACGCACGGTATTGCGGCTGATGCCCAGCTCGGCGGACAACTCCGGCTCGGTGGGCAGGCGCTCACCGATGGCCCATTTGCCTTCGGTTATACGCCAGCGCAGTTGCTCCAACGCTTGATCGACCAGGGAGCGTTTGATCAGGGGGGCGATGTCTGTCATGAGTTTTGCACTTTCGTCCAATCATAGGATGAATTTTCCTACAGCCTATTCAGACTTGCCCACAAAGGCAACGCACTAGGGTTCATAGGCAGCAAAAGGAGCAGTATTTTCGATTGGTAAAATTACCCTTTAAGGGTAATTATTGGACTCAGGTGTCTTATGGAAAAGTACACACCTCACTACGATCTGGCGGTGATCAAGGCGGATGTCAGGCGACTGGGTGCCAGGGCATTCACCCGTGCAGCCAAGGAGGCGGGAAAGCAACTCGACCTCGACATCAGCGAGATGCAGGCAGTCGTTTTCAAACTACAAAACAGGATGCTGTACAAGTCGATGACCACCTATGCCGATCACCGCGTCTGGCAGGACGTCTACCACATCCATTCACACGGTCTGGAGATTTACATCAAGGTCACTTACTGCTCCGGCGGTAACCCACCGGTGATCTCCTTCAAAGGGATGAACCTATGAACACCCAACATTGCTTCATATGCGGCGCCCCCGACGCCATGGTGCGTTTTGAGGGCCGCAGTGAAACCCTGCGCATCAAAGGCATGGAACAGCACATTGAGGACCTGTCCGGCTGGGAGTGCCAACTGTGCGAAGACGGCATGTATGACCCCGACAGCAGCGAACGCCATGCCAAGGCAAGTGATGACCTGCTGCACGCCGCGCGACGGATGATGGGCGCCGAACTCAAGCGTATCCGCCGCAAACTGCACCTCACGCAAAAAGAAACCGTGCAGTTGTTGTCCGGTGGCGGGCACAACGCATTCTCACGTTACGAACGCGGAGAAATAACGCCGCCCAAACCGTTGATGGTGTTGATGCGCCTGCTGGACCGTTACCCGCATTTGCTCGCCGACGCCAAAGAGCTGGCCGAAGGCGCAGACCTGCGCAACGCCTTTACTTGCACGCCCCATAACCAAACACAAGAAGCCCTCAAAGCGTCTTGAACAGGCAAAAATAAACCCGGCACCAGCAGGCTTTTTATGGGTGTTCTGCAGAGCAATGGCGATCAAATGTGGGAGCCGGGCTTGCCCGCGATGGCGGTGGGTCAGCAGCAGTTGTACGCACTGCTGTACCGCTATCGCAGGCAAGCCAGCTCCCACATTGGTTTGTGTTCGCCAAAGGTTATGCAGCCTGCAGGCTGGGTTTATGGGTTCAAGCTTCGATCAATGCAGAATCTGGCTCAAGAACAACTTGGTCCGGTCATTCTGCGGGTTGTCGAAGAAGTCATTGGGCGCCGCCTGTTCCACGATCTCGCCCTTGTCCATGAAGATCACGCGGTTGGCCACGGTGCGCGCAAAGCCCATTTCGTGGGTGACGCACAACATGGTCATGCCGTCTTCGGCCAAGCCGATCATGGTGTCCAACACCTCTTTGACCATTTCCGGGTCGAGTGCCGAAGTCGGCTCATCGAACAGCATGATTTTTGGCTTCATGCACAAGGCACGGGCGATCGCCACACGCTGTTGCTGACCACCAGACAGTTGCCCCGGAAACTTGTGCGCCTGCTCCGGAATGCGCACGCGTTCCAGGTAGTGCATGGCAATTTCTTCAGCCTTGCGCTTGGGCATCTTGCGCACCCACATCGGCGCCAGCGTGCAGTTCTGCAGGATGGTCAGGTGCGGGAACAGGTTGAAGTGCTGAAACACCATGCCGACTTCACGACGGATCGCTTCGATCTGCTTGAGGTCGTTGGTCAGCTCCACGCCATCGACCACAATGCGGCCCTGCTGGTGCTCTTCCAGGCGGTTGAGGCAGCGGATGGTGGTGGACTTGCCCGAACCCGACGGGCCGCACAGCACGATACGCTCGCCCTGCTTGACGTTGAGGTTGATGTCTTTCAACACGTGGAACTGGCCGTACCACTTGTTGACGCCCTGCATCTGGATAATGCCTTCAGGGCTCACAGGCTGTTTGATTGCTTCGCTCATAACAACAACTCCTAACGCTTGTGGCCAGTGTCGAGCTTGTGTTCCAAATGAATGGAATAGCGCGACATACCAAAACAGAAAATCCAGAACACCAGGGCGGCGAACACGTAGCCTTCGGTGGCCATGCCCAGCCATTTAGGGTCGGCGGCGGCTTGCTTGACGCTGTTGAGCAGGTCGAACAAGCCGATGATGATCACGAGGCTCGTGTCTTTGAACAGCGCAATAAAGGTGTTCACGATGCCGGGGATCACCAGTTTCAGGGCTTGCGGCAGAATCACCAGGCCCATGCTGCGCCAGTAACCCAGGCCCATCGCTGCAGCCGCTTCGTACTGACCTTTGGGAATCGCCTGCAAGCCGCCGCGCACCACTTCAGCCACGTAGGCCGACTGGAACAGGATCACGCCAATCAAGGCCCGCAGGAGCTTGTCGAAATTCATGCCTTCAGGCAGGAACAGCGGCAGCATCACCGAGGACATAAACAGCACGGTGATCAACGGCACGCCGCGCCAGAACTCGATGAAGGTCACGCAGACCACCCGAATCGCCGGCATGTTCGAGCGTCGCCCCAGCGCCAGCACAATGCCCAACGGCAAGGCGCCAGCGATACCGACAGTGGCAATCACCAGGGTCAGCATCAAGCCGCCCCATTGGCTGGTGGCCACGTTGGTCAGGCCCAGAACCCCACCGTGCAGCAGGCAGTAGGCGATGATCGGGTACAGCACCAGGAAACCCAGGCCATACACAGCCTTGCGTTGAAACCGCGAGATGAACAACGGCGCCACGCCCACGATAGCCAGCCACACGGTCAGGTCCACGCGCCAGCGCAGGTCGCCGGGGTAGTAGCCATACATGAACTGCCCGAAGCGCTGTTGGATAAACACCCAGCAGGCGCCCTCTTTGGTGCAATCGGCGCGCGTGGTCCCGACCCAGTTGGCATCCAGGATGGCCCAGTGCAGGATGGGCGGCACGATCAGGTAAATCAGATAGAACGCCAACAGCGTCAGCAAGGTGTTGAGCCAGCTGGAAAACAGGTTGGCGCGCATCCAGGCCATCGGTCCGAAGACTTTGTTCGGCGGCGGCATATCGGGTTTGAAAGTATGCGAACTCATGTGCGTTTCCTCACCGCTCGATCAGCGCAATGCGCTTGTTGTACCAGTTCATCAGCAGGGAAATGCTGATGCTGATCGCCAGGTACACGCTCATGGTGATGGCAATGACTTCGATGGCCTGGCCGGTCTGGTTGAGCACCGTGCCGGCAAACAGCGAAACCATTTCCGGGTAACCGATACCGGCGGCCAGCGAGGAGTTTTTCGCCAGGTTCAGGTATTGGCTGGTCAGCGGCGGAATGATCACCCGCAAGGCTTGCGGGATGATGACCTTGCGCAACGTCGGCCCAGGGCGCAGGCCCAGGGAGCGCGCGGCTTCGGTCTGGCCGTGGCTGACGGACTTGATGCCCGAGCGCACGATCTCGGCAATAAACGCCGCCGTGTACACGGTCAGCGCCAGGGTCAACGCCAGCAGTTCAGGGATCAATACCCAGCCGCCGACGAAGTTGAAACCTGAAAGCTTTGGCATTTCCCAGTGCAGCGGCGCGCCGAAGACCAAGGCACACAATGTCGGGATCACAATAAACAACGCCAGGCCCGCCCAGAACTTATGGAACGGTACGCCGGTGGCCTCAAAGCGTTTGTTGGCCCAGCGCGCCATCAGCACGATTACCACAATGGCAACCACCACACTGGCCACAAACGGCCAGAACCCATCGGCAGCAATCGCCGCCGGCATGTTCAAGCCACGGCTGCTGACGAAGAAAGTGTCACCGAAATTATGGCTGTTGCGCGGCCCCGGCATGGTCAGGAATACCGCGAAGTACCAGAACAGGATTTGCAGCAGCGGCGGAATGTTGCGGAACACTTCCACATACACCGTCGCCAGCTTGTTGATCATCCAGTTGGGCGACAAGCGCGCCACGCCAATGATGAAGCCAAGGATAGTCGCCAGGACCACACCGATCACAGTCACCAGCAAGGTATTAAGCAGCCCGATCACGAAGACCCGGGCATAGCTGTCCGATTCGGTGTAGTCGATCAGATGCTGAGCGATGCCGAAGCCGGCACTGCGCTCAAGAAAGTCGAAACCCGAGGTGATACCCCGGTGTTGAAGGTTGGTCTGCGTATTGTTGAAGAGGTACCAGCCCAGCGCGACCACCGCCACAATCGTGATGATCTGGAAGAGCCACGCACGCACTTTAGGGTCGCTGAAGCTGAGCTTCTGCTTGGGTGCGCCGATTTGATTTTGCATGAAGTGCCCCGCAAAGAATGGAACAGAACATCACCCGGTGGTTGGCCCACCGGGTGATAGAACCATCAGCGATCAGCGCACAGGGGGTGCGTATTGAATGCCACCGTTAGTCCACAGTGCGTTCAGGCCACGGTCGATTTCCAGTGGGGTGCTCTTGCCCAGGTTGCGCTCGAACACTTCACCGTAGTTACCGACCTGCTTGACGATCTGTACAACCCAATCTTTTTTCACTTTCAGGTCTTTGCCGTATTCGCCGTCAGAACCGAGCAGACGAGCAACGTCCGGGTTCTTGGTGGACTTGGCTTCAGCTTCAACGTTTTTCGAGGTGATGCCGGCTTCTTCAGCGTTGAGCATGGCGTAGCCAACCCAGCGCACAATGGCCAGCCACTCGTCGTCGCCGTTACGCACGACCGGGCCCAGTGGTTCTTTGGAGATGGTTTCCGGCAGAACCACGTAGTCCTTCGGCGAAGCCAGCTTGCTGCGCTGTGCGTAGAGCTGGGATTTGTCCGAGGTCAGCACGTCGCAACGACCGGATTCCAGCGACTTGGCGCTTTCATCGGAGGTGTCGAAGGTGATCGGCGTGTATTTGAGGTTGTTGGCGCGGAAGTAGTCGGAAACGTTCAGCTCAGTGGTGGTACCGGCCTGGATGCAGATGGTTGCACCGTCCAGTTCCTTGGCGCTTTTAACACCCAGCTTGTTGTTCACCAGGAAGCCAACACCGTCGTAGTAGGTGATGAAGCCTGGGAATTTCAGGCCCATACCCGCATCGCGCGAACTGGTCATGGTGGTGTTGCGCGACAGTACGTCGACTTCGCCGGACTGCAGCGCGGTGAAACGCTCCTTGGCGTTCAACTGGCTGAATTTGACCTTGGTTGCGTCACCGAACACGGCAGCGGCCACAGCGCGGCAAACGTCAGCGTCGATCCCGAGGATCTTGCCGCTGGCATCCGGCACCGAGAAACCCGGCAAGCCATCACTCACGCCACATTGCACAAAGCCTTTCTTCTGCACGGCGTCCAGGGTGGCGCCAGCTTGGGCAAAACCACTGACACCCAGTACAGCAGCCGCGGAAACGATGGCCAGGGTGGATTTCAATACCTTCATTCAAACCTCCAGTTGCTCTTGTTGTGTCGGAGCTAAAACCCCAGCGCACCCTTATGAGGCGATATCAACCCGTGTTGGCTTTTTTTAGGGTCAAGCGGCATGAGGTTTTCGCGGTAATTCCAGTTGCTATCCCACAAGCGGCAGTCACTGATAGTGTTACCGTCCCAAGATAGTTCTGACATCGACCTACACATAGCAAGGCGCGTACCAGAGTGGTGGCTGAGTCGTTTCAGCCCTTGATCAATAGAAAAACATTCAACGTTGCGACATTCTCTTAACAGATCAACCCGTCGCGCACCGTTCCGACGCACCCAATCGGAGCGCACGCACATATATGGAGCAGACATGACCGAACCCTTGATTCTTCAGCCCGCCAAGCCCGCAGACGCCTGCGTTATCTGGTTGCATGGCCTGGGTGCTGATCGCTACGACTTTTTGCCGGTGGCGGAAGCGTTGCAGGAAAGCCTGTTGAGCACCCGCTTCGTTTTGCCCCAGGCACCGACACGTCCGGTAACCATAAATGGCGGTTACGAGATGCCGAGTTGGTACGACATCAAGGCCATGAGCCCGGCTCGCTCGATCAGCCTGGAAGAGCTGGAAGCCTCGGCCAAAATGGTCACGGATTTGATCGAAGAACAGAAGAGAACCGGAATAGACGCTTCGCGAATTTTCCTCGCCGGTTTTTCCCAGGGCGGCGCCGTGGTTTTCCACACCGCATTCCTTAAATGGCAGGGACCGTTGGGTGGCGTAATCGCCCTCTCGACTTATGCACCGACCTTCGGGGATGAGCTGGAGTTGTCCGCCAGCCAGCAGCGCATTCCAACGCTGTGCCTGCACGGCCAATACGACGACGTGGTGCAGAACGCCATGGGCCGCAGCGCCTACGAGCATTTAAACAGCCGTGGTGTCACCGTGACATGGCAGGAATACCCAATGGGTCACGAAGTGTTACCTCAAGAGATCGCCGATATCGGTGCCTGGTTGACCGCCCGGCTGGGCTGAAAACCACAGTTTATGTAGCCGTATGACAGACGCACTACGCCGCGCCCGTTTCTTGCATTACACTGGCCGGCGTACATTCCTTAACCAATTAATGAGATCACCGTGCTCAAAGCACTTAAGAAGATGTTCGGCAAAAGCGAGGCTGAGCCGCTCGCGCCAGTTCCCAGTGCTCCTGTGCCCTCCTCCGGCAGCCGCAATGACGGCCAACAGCCCGGCCGGACCGCACCTGCCGCACAGCCGCAGAAGCCAAAGGTGACCGCGCCCGAACAGGCCCAACCTGTCGAGGCAGCCCCCGCGCCGGCGCCGAAAGCGCCCCGTCGTGAACGTGCACCGAAGCCGCCCGTGACCCCGTGGAAACTCGAAGACTTCGTGGTTGAACCCCAGGAAGGCAAGACCCGCTTCCATGACTTCAAACTGGCCCCGGAACTGATGCATGCCATCCAGGACCTGGGCTTCCCGTACTGCACGCCGATCCAGGCGCAGGTGTTGGGCTTCACCCTCGCCGGCAAAGACGCCATCGGCCGCGCGCAGACCGGCACCGGCAAGACCGCCGCGTTCCTGATCTCGATAATCACCCAGCTGCTGCAAACGCCACCGCCCAAAGAACGCTACATGGGTGAGCCGCGTGCATTGATCATCGCCCCGACCCGCGAGCTGGTGGTACAGATCGCCAAGGACGCCGCCGACCTGACCAAGTACACCGGCCTCAACGTCATGACGTTCGTGGGCGGCATGGACTTCGACAAGCAGCTCAAGCACCTCGAAGCCCGTCACTGCGACATCCTGGTGGCCACGCCAGGCCGCCTGCTCGACTTCAACCAGCGCGGCGACGTGCATTTGGACATGGTTGAAGTGATGGTGCTGGACGAAGCCGACCGCATGCTCGACATGGGCTTTATCCCGCAAGTGCGCCAGATCATTCGCCAGACTCCGCCGAAAAACGAGCGCCAGACCCTGCTGTTCTCTGCGACCTTCACCGAAGACGTGATGAACCTCGCCAAGCAGTGGACCACCGACCCGTCCATCGTCGAGATCGAAGCGCTGAACGTTGCCAGCGAAAACGTTGAGCAACACATCTATGCCGTGGCCGGGGCCGACAAGTACAAGCTGCTCTACAACCTGGTCAACGACAACGGTTGGGAGCGCGTGATGGTGTTCGCCAACCGCAAGGACGAAGTACGCCGCATCGAAGAACGCCTGGTGCGTGATGGCGTCAATGCCGCGCAACTGTCCGGCGATGTGCCGCAGCACAAGCGTATCAAGACCCTGGAAGGTTTCCGCGAAGGCAAGATCCGCGTGCTGGTGGCCACCGACGTGGCCGGGCGCGGTATTCACATCGACGGCATCAGCCACGTGATCAACTTCACCCTGCCGGAAGTGCCGGACGACTACGTGCACCGCATTGGCCGTACTGGCCGTGCCGGGGCGGCGGGTGTTTCGATCAGCTTTGCGGGGGAAGATGACTCGTACCAGCTGCCGTCGATTGAGACGTTGCTGGGTCGCAAGATCAGCTGCGAAACGCCGCCGACGCATTTGCTGCGGGCTGTGGAACGCAAACGCCCTTAATAGCTGAAATGCAGTAGGAGATGTGGGGGCTGGCTTGTGTGGGAGCTGGCTTGCCTGCGATACAGGCACCTCGGTTTTTCCGTTGCACCGAGGAGATGCTATCGCAGGCAAGCCAGCTCCCACACAAGCCCAGCTCCCACATTTGGATCTCCATCGATCTTCAGCAGATGCTCACTTCCAGCGATCCGCCGCCGCGTGATCACTGCCCCGCCCTTCCACCCAGCGCGGGCCTTCAGGCGTGTTTTCCTTCTTCCAGAACGGCGCCCGCGTCTTCAAGTAATCCATCACAAACGCACAGGCATCAAACGCTGCCTGGCGATGCGCGCTGGCCGCCGCAACAAACACAATCGGCTCGCCCGGCTCCAACGCGCCGATCCGGTGCAGCACTTCCAACTTGAGCAACGGCCAGCGCTGCCCGGCTTCCACGGTGATCTTGGCCAGGGCTTTTTCGGTCATGCCGGGGTAATGTTCAAGGAACATCCCCGACACGTCGCGCCCCTCATTAAAGTCGCGCACATAGCCGACAAAACTCACCACCGCGCCCACGCCAACATTGGCGGCGTGCATGGCGTTGACCTCTGCGCCGGGGTCAAATGCCTCGGCCTGTACGCGAATGGCCATGCTCAGCCTCCAGTTACGGGCGGGAAAAACGCCACTTCATCACCGGCCTGCACCGGTTCGTCGAGGCTGCACAGCTCCTCGTTGCGCGCACACATCAGGCTGCTCTCGTTGAGCACCGCAAACTCAGGGTCTGCCGCCAACGCCAGTCGCACCGCATCGACGGTAGCGAACTCGCCTTCCATCTCCAGCGAATCGAAGCCTGTCGCTTCGGCGTAACGCGCAAAAAACAATACGTTGATGCTCATGCCTGGTCCGCCTTGAAATGCCCGCTTTTGCCGCCAAGCTTTTCCAGCAGGCGAATACTTTCGATGGTCATGCCGCGATCCACCGCCTTGCACATGTCGTAGATCGTCAGCGCGGCGACACTGGCGGCGGTGAGCGCTTCCATCTCCACGCCGGTCTGGCCGCTGAGTTTGCAGCGCGCGAGGATATGCACGGCGTCCACACCGTCGGCGCGCAGTTCGACCTTGACGCCGGTCAGCATCAGCGGATGGCACAACGGGATCAGGTCGCTGGTTTTTTTCGCCGCCTGGATCCCGGCGATGCGGGCCACGGCAAACACGTCGCCCTTGGGGTGGGCGCCGTCGACAATCATTTTCAAGGTGTCGGGTAGCATGCGCACCCGCGCTTCGGCCACGGCTTCACGGAACGTCACGGCTTTGTCAGTGACGTCGACCATGTGGGCGCGACCTTGGGAATCGAGATGAGTCAGCACAGGGATACTCCTGATCAGGAGCGGCAATTGTAAACCTGTGAGTCAATTTTGCGCAGGGCTGTTTGGCCTTTAAAAAGAACACCGCAACCGTGGCGAGGGAGCTTGCTCCCGCTGGGCTGCGAAGCGGCCCTTGCTCTTTGCTTCAAGAGCATGGGACTGCTTCGCAGTCCAACGGGAGCAAGCTCCCTCGCCACAGGGTATCGGCCGTTAGAACCGGAAAGTAAACCCGGCGTTGATCCCGTTGTTGTTACCCCGGTTGGACAGCAAACCGCTGTAGTTCAACGACACCAGCGTGTCCTTGGTCAGGGCCATTTCCGCACTGGCCTTGATCACCGCGCCATCGCGGGCCACCGGCACACTATTGACCGCAAACGCGTTGTCGCTGCCGGCAAACTTCAGCGAGGCGTCGCGATCGGTATCGCCAAACTGATGCTCCCAGCCCAACTCACCGCGCAACGTCACCGCCGAGGTGGAACTGACCGGCAGTTGGGTATGTGCGCGCAGGCCCAGGGTGGAAAGCGTGGCGTCCTGGCTTTGCTTGCTGGCATGCAAGGCTGCGGCGCCGCCTTTTTCCTTGAACGAATCGCTCTGGTAGTTCAGGTAGGTCAGGTTGGCGAAGGGTTCGAACTGGTTCCATTGGGTGTAACCGATCTCGGCAAACACTTGGTCGGTGCGCGCGTTGTAGTCAGCTTTGTCGTAGTCCGACTGGTTGGCGTACGCCACGCGGCGCGAGCTGTCGATACGATGCCAGGTGGTGGCACCGCCCATGCGCAGGGCGATGGTGTCGAAGCGTTTACCGCCGTAGACCGACAGGTGATAGTTGTCACTGTCCGCCGATGCCGACTCGCCATTGAGATGGCTTTGGGTGTAGCCGGTGGCGGCGCCCACACGCCAGCCGTCGCCGACCTCGGTGTCGAGGCCCAGCAGCACGCCACTGGTAGACGAGGAGTAGCCGCTGGCGTTGTTGTCACCGCTGACGTTATTGCGCCCGCCCAGCAGCTGAACCCAGCCGCCGTTGTCGTGAGTGTCGATCTGCGCGCTGGAGTCCAGCGCCTGAGCCTGTTGCAGACGGCCGTTGACCGCTTCACGAATGTAACGGCTGTCCGCCATTTGCGCTGCGGCCACGTCCGAGTGCAGTTGCCCCGAGAGTTGCTTGAATGCAGCCTGCGCCTGCGCCGCCGAGTCTGAGGCCAGCAGGCTTTCATACACCGGGCTGCCCGCGCCCAAGGCTTCGGCCGCCGTCGCCACGGCGCGTTCATTGCGGGTTTGCGCGATGCTGGCAAACGTCGTCTGGTTACGCGCCACGGCCAGGCTCAGTTGGTTCGGCTGATAGCTCAACTGCGTGCCGATAAACAGGTAGTTGGGCGTGATCGCTGCAAACTGGCCGTTGATGCCCTGGCTGGCCGTCAGGATGTTGAACTGCTGGCCCACCAGGCTACGGGCCTCAGTGGCAGACAGCAGGTTCGGGCTGTTTTCCAGGGATACGGTCACCACACCTCCGTTAAGGGTGGCGACGCCGCTGCTTTGGATTTGATCACTTTGCCCGTTCGGGCCGACCTCCACGGCATACACCGAACCAGGGTTGAAGGTCACGTCGCCGGTGTGCAGCGTGCCGATCGAGTGGCCCGGCGCCACGCGCCCGCCTGTGTTCACGGTCAAGGCACCCACCGTGCCGTTACCGGCCAGTGTGCCGCCCAACGTGGTCATCACGCCGTTATCCGCATTGCGGGTGCCCACCGCGCTGCCATCCACGGTCACCGCGGAGGTCAACGAGCCGTCTACCGACAGCTTGCCGCCGCGTACCCAGGTGCTGCCCGAATAGGTGTTCTGGCCCTCGAGCACCAGTTCGCCGTCGCCGGACTTGGCCAGGCTGCCGACGTAGGTCGTGCCGGTGAGCAAATCCTTGCCGCGTGCCAGCGTCGCCTGTTCCCGGGCGTGGCCGATTTCATATTCAAACTGGTCATCGTCAGAGGCATTGGCGGGCAAGCCGTTGACCCAGCCCTTCTGTTGCTTGGTGGCGGCCCAGGTGGCTTGTTCGGCGGTGTCTTCTACACGGCGGGCGCGGATGGCCTCATCGGAAATCGGGTTGGCCCATATATCGCGCGTACCACCCGGCAAGGCCACCGCCACCGAGCCGAGGAACTGCCCCGGCCCTTGCATGGCTTTTTGCAGGTTGGGCAAGCCCCAACCGCTGACCACGCCCGGCACTTGCGGCGTGCCTGGCGCGGCGTCGTGTACCGGTTGCAGGTTGTCGTAGGTGCGGCCACCGGTCAGGTCGCCCACCGGCGTATCGGGACCGTCCGGCGCTTGCAGGCTGGAGGTGGTCAGCAACACATCCCGCGCCTGGCTGGCGGTCATGTAAGGGAAGCGTTGAATCACCAGCGCAAGCGCCCCGGAGACGCTCGGCGCAGCCGCAGAGGTGCCGTTGGCGTTGGGGATAATTTCCCCTTCGGGTCCGGTGGACGGGATGCCTGAAACGCCCATCACGCACCACCACTTCGACGTGCCACAGCGGTTGTAGACCTGGGCGCTGGTCTCGTCGTAGCCGGTGATCGAGAGGAATTTGCTCTCGATATCGGGCTTGAAAAACGGCAGGTTGGCGTTGGTGTCCGGGTTGGCACCGTGGCTGTCGTTGCCCGCCGAGATAATCTGGATGAAGGTGTTTTGCCGCGCGGCGTCGGCCATCGCGTCCATCCAGGTTTTTTGCCCGGCATGGGCCTTGTCCCAGAACGGGCGATAGGCAGCGGTCATGTCGCGCAAATTATCGGCCGCGCTGTCGCCTACGTTGCCGAAGTGGTTTTCCACATCATTGCGCGAATTCTGACCCCAGCTCTGATTGACGATCGAGACGTTCTTCGCCGCCAGCGCGTTGTAGCTGGCCATGAACGCGTTGTAGTCCAGGTCATTGGAGCCCTGGAAACGGTTGTCATCGGTGCCGCCGGTATTGGCGACAAAAATATTCGCATCAAACGCAATGCCATGCATGCCGGTGCCGTTGCGGCTGGCGCCCAGTACGCCGGACATCTCCGTGCCGTGACCGTCATTGATCTTCGGGTCGTACTCGCCGGAAATACTGAAGTGCTCGCCTTTTTGGAACTGGCCGTCCGGCGTGTCATGAATGTAACGCGGGTGGGTGGCGTAGTACTCGCCGGTGGAGGTCACTGCCTGCACTCGGTCCTGGCCCTGGGCATTCTTGCCCTGGAACTCAAAGTGTTCAGTGAGGATGCCCGAGTCGAGCACGCCGACGTTCACGCCCTTGCCGGTCATGCCCAGGGCGTAGGCGTAATACGCGTTGGTGCGGTCCAGGCCGGAGTTGACCTGGGCTTCGGGGGTTTTCCAGGTTTGCGCGTTGGCGCTCCAGTCACGGGTGGCGCCCGCCCAGGATTGGCCGGCATTCAGTTGCGCGTTGAGGTTGCTGCTCACGCCAGGCTCTACGTAGGTGTAGGGCTTGGCCGCCGGCAGGTTGGCGATAATGGCCTTGGAGAAGTCGAGAATATTGGTGGTATAGCGCCCGCTGTTGCTGAACAGCCGGCTGCGGTAGTAATCCAGGCGCGAGGCGTAGTCCAGCGGCCGCTTGGTATCGCCGAGCATGGCGCCGATGGTGAGGTTTTCCGGTTGCAGTTCGTAGTTTTGCTTGAGGGCCGAATCGAACTTGCCGGACTGTGCGGCAAAGTCCTTGGCGGCCAGGTCGACGATATCGGCGTAGGCGAACCGCAGGTTTTTATACACGTCGGTGTTGGGCCCAAACGAGGCAACGGCTTTCCTGAAGGCCGACTCCAGCACTGGCGACGTGTAGGGGTTGGCGTCATCGGCCCAGGCTATAGAGCCTTGTCCCAGCCATAAGGCCAAGCCGAGTGCGATGGGTGTAAGGGGTATCGATTTGGAGCCTGTAGCGCGCTTGCGTTTTTGCGACAAAGTGAAGCCATTACCTGCTGCGTCCATTTTCCTTTCCCTTTGGATATGTGCTTCGTCAATGAGCGATGTATCGGGCTTTTTGTAATAGGCAGGATCACGCGCAAGACCAACGCCGGGTCTTGAATAAATCGTCGAATCAAAGCGATCGCGTTTCGACGGGGTTACGCTGTTTTCTTATAGTTTTCGGCGATAAAAAATGTAACAAAATAATTACAAAGCCTACAAGCACCCAGGACGCATTAACGAAGACAAATGTCGCCCATAACAAAAACCCCGAACTTCGCGAGAAATTCGGGGTGTTTTGTGGCATTTAGCCACTAACTACAGCATGGGCGATTACAGATGGGATTCGGCGTACTCGGCCAGGATCGAACGAGGTACCCCTTGCAGCGCGATATGCACGCCGTTCGGGAAGTCTTTAAAGCGTTCCGTCAGGTAGGTCAGCCCGGAGCTGGTCGCGGACAGGTAAGGGGTGTCGATCTGTGCCAGGTTGCCCAGGCACACCACTTTGGAACCGGCGCCAGCACGGGTGATGATGGTTTTCATCTGGTGCGGCGTGAGGTTCTGGCATTCATCGATCAAAATCAGGCTCTGCTGGAAGCTGCGACCTCGGATGTAATTGAGGGATTTGAACTGCAACGGCACTTTGCTGAGGATGTAGTCGACGCTGCCATGGGTGTTTTCGTCATCCATGTGCAAGGCTTCGAGGTTGTCGGTGATCGCCCCCAGCCACGGCTCCATTTTTTCCGCTTCGGTGCCGGGTAGAAAGCCGATCTCCTGGTCCAGGCCCTGCACGCTGCGGGTGGCGATGATGCGGCGATAACGCTTGGTCACCATGGTTTGCTCAATGGCGGCCGCCAGGGCGAGGATGGTTTTCCCCGAGCCTGCAGCGCCGGTCAGGTTGACCAGGTGAATGTCCGGGTCGAGCAGCGCATACAGCGCCAGGCTCTGGTAGATGTCACGCGGTTTCAGGCCCCAGGCTTCCTGATGCAACAGGGGTTCCTGATGCAGGTCGAGGATCAGCAGTTTGTCGACCTGGATCTCTTTGATCCAGCCCACAAACCCCTGTTCGTCGATGATGAATTCATTGATGTGCACGGCCGGCAGGTTGTCGATCAGCTGTACCTGGTGCCAGGTGCGGCCATGGTCCTGACGGGTTTCGACCTTGCTGACAAGATCCCAGAAAGAGCCGGTCACGGTGTGATAACCCCGCGACAGCATCGACACGTCGTCGACGAGTTGGTCGGTACTGTAGTCCTCGGCAGCGATCCCACACGCTCGTGCCTTGAGGCGCATATTGATGTCTTTGGTCACCAGCACCAGGCGCAGGTCCTTGTCGCGCGCGTGCAGGTCGATCAATTGGTTGATGATTTTGTTGTCGTTGAGGTTTTCCGGCAGCAGGCTGTTGGGCTCGCTGCGCTTGCTCATCAGAATCGACAGCAAGCCCTTAGGCCCGCTTTTGCCGCGCTGGATCGGCACGCCGACTTCAACGTCCTCGGGTGAGGCTTCGCCCAAGGTCTTGTCGATCAGGCGGATCGCCTGGCGGCATTCGGCAGCCACGCTGTGGTGCCCGCTTTTGAGTTTGTCGAGCTCCTCAAGCACGATCATCGGGATGGCGACGTGGTGTTCTTCGAAGTTAAGCAGTGCGTTTGGATCGTGGATCAATACGTTGGTATCAAGCACATAAAGGATTGGCTGGTCGGAAGAAGGGTTACGTCCATGATCATCCATACTCGGTCACCTTTGTGGGAGCCATTCGACGCAATACCTGGGCGGTGCTGCGCCTCGATTCGACCACCGACTGCACCTGAGTGACGTCAAGTGCAGTGCCCACATGAGGAGTCTTGGAAGACGCCACCTGTGTTGCAGGGTTCGGCGATCTGACTTCGTAATACCGCAAAACCCATGACAGGAAAAAGCACTTTGACGCTTTTTTGAAATTTATTTTTCAGGATGACGAATAGCACTAGCCGAGTGCCAGTGACCCCGTTAAAGTCGGAAGTCCGCCTGCATCGAAATGTCGCACAAAATCACCCCTGAATTCCCCCATCCCTAACAGGGCCGGGCACTTCAGCGAAATGCCTCCCGGCAGTCCTGCCACCCCAAGCCACTTTGCGCCGTTGCCTGCAATAACATCGGCAATGCCACCCGCGCCTTGTCCTGGGTGTCGTGAAACACGATCACGCCTTTGCGCCACAGCAGCATCAACGTCAGCACCCGTTGCGCCGACTCATCGGCCTTGAGTTTGCCCGGTTCGTCCTGGGAGTCGATGTCCCACAACGCCACCTGCAAACCCTGGGATTGGAAGAAACCCTGGCTGTCGGCACGGCGCTGGCCATAGGGCGGGCGAAACAGCGGAACGTAGTTTTCCGGCATCAGGTTCTGCACCAGCGCAGCGCTGCGCGTAATCGAGCTTTGCCACTCGACCCAATGGCTGTGGGAGCGGTATTGCCAACCCTGGGTGCCCACGCACTGGCCTTGGTACAAGGCCTGCACGTCACTGCTGGAACTGCGCTCCACACGGGTTTGCAAACTGCTGCCAAGGGCAAAGAACATGGCGTTCATCTTCTGCTTGCGCAGGTAGTCGGTGAGCCAGTCGGTATTGCCGCTGACCGGCGCCGGGCCGCCGTCGAAGGTCAGCAGGAACAGACGGTCGTTGAACTCGTCGCCATTGCGTTCGTGGTCACCAAAGCGCAGCACTTCGCTGCTGATCTGCGGGAACAGCGCGGCTTTGCGCAACAGCTCCTCCAGGTAGCGTTCATGGAAGTTATGGCTAGGCCCGGCCCAGCCTATATAGAAGGAGTTATCGCTGACCTGGAACTTGCCGGCCTGCTCGCGCAGATCGTCCATGTTTTCCACCAGGTAGCAGAACGAGGCGTCCTCTTCGCAGCTCTGCTGGGCCGCCGTGTAGTTTTCCAGCAGGCGCTGCCAGAGCTGGCGACGCAGGTCGTCGATGGCGGCGAGGTTGATGTTTTTCAGACCAAGACGCTGCTTGAGGGCGGCCTCATCCTGGTTTTCGCTGGCCAGCAGGCTATGGGCGAACATCAGGATTTCAGCGCGCGAAGCGACATCGAACAGCGCCGGGCTGCTGAGCTTTTCGGGCCAGATGCCACGGTCCAGGCTGGCGACATCCACCGGCGCGGCGCTGGCGTTCAGGCACAGTAAGCAGGCTGACAATAATAGTGCTAGGCGCACGCAGGGTCTCCCTCTCCAGAGTTACCGCCCATCATAGCGGATCGTGCCTATCGCCATCATAGGTGGAGTCAAACCACTCAACCCCCTAGAATCCCTGCCACGATTACAGGAGCCAACTTCATGCTGATGGTGATTTCCCCCGCCAAAACCCTCGACTTCGAGTCAAAGCCGGCAACCCCACGCTTCACTCAACCGCAATACCTCGACCACTCCCAGGAACTGATCGAACAATTGCGCGAATTGAGCCCGGCGCAAATCAGCGAGTTGATGCACGTCTCCGACAAAATCGGCGGCCTCAATGCCGCCCGTTTCGGCAGCTGGACCCCGGCCTTCACACCGGCCAATGCCAAGCAGGCGCTGCTGGCGTTCAAGGGCGACGTCTACACCGGCCTGAATGCCGAAACCTTCAGCGATGCCGACTTCAGCTACGCCCAGGACCACCTGCGCATGCTCTCGGGCCTCTACGGCCTGCTGCGCCCGCTGGACCTGATGATGCCGTACCGCCTGGAGATGGGCACCAAACTGCCCAACGCCCGCGGCAAAGACCTCTACGCATTCTGGGGCACGCGCATCAGCGAATGGCTCAATGAAGCGCTGGCCGAACAAGGCGACGACGTGCTGCTCAACCTGGCCTCCAACGAGTACTTCTCGGCGGTCAAGCGCACGGCTCTGAACGCACGGATCATCAACACCGAGTTCAAGGACCTGAAGAACGGCCAGTACAAGATCATCAGCTTCTACGCCAAAAAGGCGCGGGGCATGATGAGCCGTTTTGTGATTGAAGAACGCATCAATGATCCTGCCAAACTGAAGCAGTTTGATGTGCAGGGTTATCGCTTCAATGCGGAGCAGTCCAAGCCGGATAATTTGGTGTTCCTGCGCGATCACGCACCGGAATAGCGCCCGCTCTCACGCTGTAGTTCAACTGTGGGAGCTGGCTTGCCTGCGATAGCTGTGGGTCAGTCAGTATTTCTTTACCTGACACTCCGCTATCGCAGGCAAGCCAGCTCCCACATTTTTGTCTGCATTCCACGTCGAAAAAGTCATTTGTTTGACGTCAAAAAAACCTCAAGCAGATTCCTAACGAATCTTTCACTCGACATTCGTCATTTTTTTTCGTAGTGGCACCACTTTTTTCAAACACTAGTGGCACAAAACTATCCCCTCTCTTCAACTCCCCATATCCACTCGCCCAAATAGCAAGTGCTATCAATATAGTACCAGTGCCATCTTTTCTAATATTTCAAGAAATTTCCGGAAACAGGATGAGCGGCCAGGAACTTCACCCTCAAGCACCGCTCATACCACCGGTAACGAAATTCTCTGTTGCTGTAAGAGATGACTTACATGACCAACCCACGGAAGTAGCAAAGTTGTCATATTTCAACTTTGACTCAGGAGTCATATTGCCAATTGATTAGTTGATAGCGGCGACAAGGATGAATTGCCACGCACTATAAGACCAAGGCCAAGCTTCCCCTAATGGGTCAGTGATACAACCCAAGGCATTGATATTTAAAGGCTATCAGCCTCTATCAAGGCTCTGCGGCACTGACGCCAGGCCCTTCTCCCAGGAAGGCCGGCTGCATTTCAGGGCAAGCTCCAATAACAAGGCCACGTTGCGCACACCTTGGGTGCACTTATTAGTCACTCGTCATTAAACATGCCTGCACGCGGTAAGTCGGCGTCTATTCGCCCAACTTTCGCGGCATCAGTGACGCTTGCAAACATGAACTCCAGCCATCTAATGGCCTGTATTAAACAAAGAGGTAATTGCGATGCGCATCAGCATATTTGGTTTGGGTTACGTTGGCGCAGTCTGTGCCGGTTGCCTGTCTGCCCGTGGCCATGAAGTGGTCGGCGTAGACATCTCCAAGGATAAGATCGACCTGATCAACGCGGGTAAATCGCCGATCGTTGAACCGGGTCTGGGCGAACTGTTGAGCCAAGGCATCGCAAACGGTCGACTGCGCGGCACTACCAACTTCGCCGACGCCATCCGCGATACCGACCTGTCGATGATTTGCGTGGGCACGCCGAGCAAGAAAAACGGCGACCTGGAACTCAACTACATCGAAGCGGTATGCCGCGAGATCGGTTTTGTCCTGCGTGACAAAACCACCCGTCACACCATCGTAGTGCGCAGTACCGTACTGCCAGGCACCGTGGCCAACGTAGTGATCCCGATTCTGGAAGACTGCTCCGGCAAAAAAGCCGGTGTCGACTTCGGCGTGGCGGTGAACCCTGAGTTCCTGCGTGAATCCACCGCCATCGCCGACTACGACTTGCCACCGATGACCGTCATCGGCGAATTCGACAAAGCCTCCGGCGATGTCCTGCAGTCGCTGTACGAAGAACTCGATGCACCGATCATCCGCAAGGACATCGCCGTCGCCGAGATGATCAAGTACACCTGCAACGTGTGGCACGCCACCAAGGTCACCTTCGCCAACGAGATCGGCAACATTGCCAAGGCCGTCGGCGTCGATGGTCGCGAAGTGATGGAAGTGGTGTGCCAGGACAAGACGCTCAACCTGTCCCAGTACTACATGCGCCCAGGCTTCGCGTTCGGCGGCTCGTGCCTGCCCAAAGACGTGCGCGCCCTCACCTACCGCGCCAGCTCGCTGGATGTGGAAGCGCCGCTGCTCAACTCGCTGATGCGCAGCAACGAGTCCCAGGTACAGAACGCCTTCGACATCGTCGCCGGCCATGACAAACGCAAAGTCGCCCTGCTGGGCCTGAGCTTCAAGGCCGGCACCGACGACCTGCGCGAAAGCCCGCTGGTGGAACTGGCGGAAATGCTGATCGGCAAGGGTTTTGACCTGAGCATCTACGACAGCAACGTCGAATACGCCCGTGTCCACGGCGCGAACAAGGACTACATCGAAGGCAAGATCCCGCATGTGTCGTCCCTGCTCAATTCCGACTTCGACGACGTGATCAACAACTCCGACGTGATCATCCTCGGCAACCGTGACGAGAAATTCCGTGCCCTGGCGCACAACGCACCTCACGGCAAACAGGTGATCGACTTGGTGGGCTTCATGTCCCAGGCCACCAGTGTCAGCAGCCGTACCGAAGGCATTTGCTGGTAACAGCGACGGCAAGTTTCGGGTTGCACGTGTCTTTATCCCCAGCGCGTGCAGCCTGAAGCCTCCTTCCCTTCCGGATGACGCTTATGTCCAAGTTAAAACATGTATTACTGCAATCGGCCGGCTGGTTGTTCTTCCTCAGCCTGCTGATGGGTCTCGCCCTGCTGTTGCCAGCCAGTACGTTCGACTCGCAGTCGAAGAATTTTATTTTCCTGATTGGCGCCGTCGGCATCTGGCGCTACTCGATGGGTGCTACGCATTTCTTTCGCGGCATGCTGTTCCTGTACGTGGTCTACCCGCACTTGCGCCGCAAGGTGCGCAAGCTGGGCAAGGCGGCCGACCCGTCCCACGTATTCCTGATGGTCACCAGTTTCCGTATCGACGCGCTGACCACCGCGCAGGTCTACAGCTCGGTGATTCGCGAAGCCATCGAGTGCGGCTTCCCAACCACCGTGGTGTGCTCGCTGGTGGAGATGTCCGATGAGCTGCTGGTGAAAAGCCTGTGGGAACGCATGAACCCGCCGGAGCGCGTAAAGCTCGACTTCGTGCGCATCGCCGGCACCGGCAAACGCGACGGCCTGGCCTTCGGTTTCCGCGCTATCTCGCGCCACCTGCCGGATGACCGCGCCGTGGTGGCGGTGATCGATGGCGACACCGTGCTCGCCGAAGGTGTAGTGCGCAAGACCGTGCCGTGGTTCCAGCTGTTCGGCAATGTCGGTGGCCTGACCACCAACGAATTCTGCGAAGTACGCGGCGGCTACATCATGAGCGAATGGCACAAGCTGCGCTTCGCCCAGCGCCACATCAACATGTGCTCCATGGCCCTGTCCAAGCGCGTACTGACCATGACCGGGCGCATGTCGGTGTTCCGCGCCAACGTCGTGACCGACCCCGGCTTTATCGCCGACGTGGAAAGCGACTCGCTGCAACACTGGCGCCTGGGCCGCTTCAAGTTTTTGACCGGTGACGACAAGTCGAGCTGGTTCAGCCTGATGCGCCTGGGCTACGACACCTTCTACGTGCCGGACGCCGCGATCCACACCGTGGAACACCCGCCGGAAAAGAGCTTTATCAAGGCCAGCCGCAAGCTGATGTTCCGCTGGTACGGCAACAACCTGCGCCAGAACTCCCGCGCCCTGGGCCTGGGTATGCGTCGGTTGGGCCTGTTCACCAGCATCGTGTTGTTCGACCAGCGCGTATCGATGTGGACCTCCCTGCTCGGCCTGACCGTGGCGATCATCGCCACCTTCAAATACGGCGGCGCGTTCATCCTCGCGTACCTGCTGTGGATCGGTATCACCCGCCTGATCCTGACCCTGCTGCTGTCGTGCTCCGGCCACAAGATCGGCCCGGCCTACCCGGTGATTCTCTATTACAACCAGATCATGGGCGCGCTGGTGAAGATCTACGTGTTCTTCCGCCTTGATCAACAGTCCTGGACCCGCCAGGACACCAAACTGACCCGCGATTTGGCCAGCTTTCAACGTTGGTTCAACACCTGGTCGTCTCGGACCATGACCTTCTCCGCCGGCAGCATTTTCGTCGCCGTGTTGCTGATGATGGTCTGACCCA
This sequence comes from Pseudomonas sp. WS 5146, assembly GCF_012985495.1. NCBI lineage: Bacteria > Pseudomonadati > Pseudomonadota > Gammaproteobacteria > Pseudomonadales > Pseudomonadaceae > Pseudomonas > Pseudomonas sp. WS 5146. The sequence continues at coordinate 338,354 of NZ_JAAQWL010000005.1, read as the reverse complement.
GCCAAGCCTGAATTAACTAGGAAATCGAACATATGAACAGCCCAGTAAACGCCAACGTTGTCCACGAATCCGAAGCCCAGCGCCAACATGCCCGGGTCAAAATCCCGGCCAAGCTGCGCTTCTTCAACACCGACCGTACCCAGACCGAAGCACGGGTGATCGACCTGTCCGCCGGTGGCCTGGCGTTCACCGCCACCCAGCCGCTGACCGTGGGTGAAGTGCACAAGGGCCGCCTGCAGTTCGTGATCGATAACCTCGGTTTGGCGATGGATGTAGAGCTGCAGATTCGCTCCTACGACCGCCAAAGCGGCCGCACCGGTTGCCAGTTCCAGAACCTCGACGCCCAGGATATTTCCACCTTGCGCCACCTGATCACTTCGCACCTGTCCGGCGACATCGTGACCATGGGCGACGTGCTGGCCACCCTGCAACGCGACAACTTCACCAAGGCGCGCAAGGTCAAGGACGGCGGCAGCGGCATGACCGCGTTCGGCCGCCTGCGCGCGGTGGTGTTCAGCGCCGGGATCTTCATTGTCGGCCTCGCCGCGTTCGGTTTTGTGTTCAAGTCGGTGTACGGCATGTACTTCGTCAGCCACGCCCAGGCCGGCCTCGTCAGCGTGCCCGGCATGAACGTGACCATGCCGCGCGACGGCACCGTGCAGAGCCTGCTCAAAGGCGACGCGGTTGCAGCCAAAGGTGCGCCACTGGCGACGTTCAGCACCAGCATGCTCGATGTGCTCAAGGGCCATCTGGACGAAGACCAGCTGCAACCGGCCAAGGTTGAAGAGCTGTTCGGCAAGCAAATGACCGGCACCCTGACCTCGCCGTGCGATTGCGTGGTCGCCCAGCAATTGGTCGCTGACGGCCAGTACGCCAGCAAGGGCGATGTGATCTTCCAGTTGGTGCCACGCGGCAGCCAGGCCAATGTGGAAGCGCGCTTTACCTATCGCCAGTTCGCTGACGTGCGCCCAGGTACACAGGTGAACTTCCAGGTCGCCGACGAAGAACAGATCCGTACCGGCACCATCGTCAGCAGCACCAGCCTGAACAGCGCCGACTTGTCTTCCGACATTCGCGTGCAGATCAAGCCGGACGCGCCGCTGGACAGCACCTATGCCGGGCGCCCAGTGGAAGTCACCAGCGACCGCGGCCCTTCGCTGAACTGGCTGATCGATAAAGCCATGGCTCACGGTCTGTAAGCGGAGGACATGCCTGTGAACCCTATTTCAAGCACAACACAGAGCACTGTGGGAGTCGGGCTTGCCCGCGATGGGATCGACTCGGTGCACCTGAAAGACCGAGTTGCCCGCATCGCAGGCAAGCCAGCTCCCACACAGAGCGGGTCGCACTTCGCCTCTGCATTCTGCACATTGGCACTGGCGGTCAGCCTCGCCGGTTGCGCCGGCCTGCCCGACCAGCGCCTGGCCAACGAAGCCCTCAAACGTGGCGACACGGTCACCGCCCAACAGAACTACCAGCAGTTGGCAGACCTGGGCTACAGCGAAGCCCAAGTCGGCCTCGCTGACATCCAGGTCACCACCCGCGATCCCGAGCAAATCCGCCAGGCCGAGGCCACTTACCGCGCGGCCGCCGATACGTCGCCGCGTGCCCAGGCACGTCTGGGCCGCCTGCTGGTGGCCAAACCCGGCGCTACCGAAGCCGAACAGCACGAAGCCGAAGGCCTGCTGAAAAAAGCCTTTGCCAATGGCGAAGGCAACACCCTGATCCCGCTGGCGATGCTGTACCTGCAATACCCGCACAGCTTCCCCAACGTGAACGCCCAACAGCAAATCAGCAAATGGCAGGCGGCGGGTTACCCGGAAGCAGGTTTGGCCCAGGTGCTGCTGTATCGCACCCAGGGCACCTACGACCAGCACCTGGATGATGTGGAGCGCATCTGCAAGGCGGCGCTGAACACCACCGATATCTGCTACGTCGAGCTGGCCACGGTTTATCAGAAGAAAGCCGAGCCGGAAAAACAGGCCGAACTGCTCAAGCAGCTCGAAGCCGGCTACGCCCGTGGCACCGTCACCGCCCAGCGCGTCGACAGCGTAGCCCGCGTATTGGGTGATGCGACACTCGGCCAGCCGGATGAAAAAACCGCCCAGGCGCTGCTGGAAAAAATCGCCCCTGGCTATCCGGCCTCCTGGGTCAGCCTGGCGCAACTGCTCTACGACTTCCCCGAACTGGGCGACGTCGACCAGATGATGAAGTACCTGGACAACGGCCGCGCCGCCGACCAGCCGCGCGCCGAGCTGTTGCTGGGCAAGCTCTACTACGAAGGCAAATGGGTACCGGCAGACGCCAAGGCTGCCGAAGCGCATTTCGAGAAAGCCGTGGGCCGTGAAGTCGCCGCCGATTACTACCTCGGCCAGATCTACCGCCGTGGCTACCTGGGCAAGGTCTACTCGCAAAAAGCCCTCGACCACCTGCTGACCGCTGCACGCAACGGCCAGAACAGCGCCGACTTCGCCATCGCGCAATTGTTCTCCCAGGGCAAGGGCACCAAGCCCGACCCATTGAACGCCTATGTCTTCAGCCAATTGGCCAAAGCCCAGGACACGCCAGAGGCCAATGACCTGGCCACGCAGCTCGAAGCCCCGCTCACGCCTGAGCAACGCGCCGAAGGCCAACGCCTGGTGCAACAGGAACTGGCCACGCGCGGCACCCTGGCCCAGAGCACGCTGCAACTGCACGCCCTGCAAGAAGAAGACGGCGAGGAATCCCTATGAAGCTCAACCCATTCGTCAAGGCCGGTATCGGCCTGACCTTCGCCCTGCTGTGGTCGTGCCCGACCCTGGCCGCGCTGACCGAAGCCAAGAACTTCGGCCTGGAAGTCAAAGCCACCGCACAATCCGAAGATGACCGCGACCTCGGTACGCAAAAAGGCGGCGACGTCAACGGCATCGGCCTCGACCTGCGCCCGTGGGTCTACGGCGAAAGCGGCGCGTGGAGCGCCTACGCCATGGGCCAGGCGGTCGTGTCGAGTGACATCATCGAGACCGACCCCCTGCAACAATCGGCCGATGACGAAAATCAGCAAACCACCAACAACGACCGCAAGTCCAAGAAAAACTACCTGGCCATGCGCGAGTTCTGGGTCGGCTACAGCGGTTTCACGCCTTACCCGGGCGAGCTGCTCAAGCTGGGTCGCCAACGCCTGCGCAATGACGACGGCCAATGGCGCGACACCAATATCGAAGCGCTGAACTGGACCTTCGATACCACCCTGCTCAAGGCCAATGTCGGCGTTGCCGAACGCTTCAGCGAATACCGCACCGACCTCAAGGAGCTGTCGCCCAAGGACAAGGACCGCCAGCACCTCTACGCCGACGCCGCCTACCAGTGGACCCCAGGCCAGTGGATCGGCTTGCGCGCCCACCACACCCATGACAACGGTAAGCTCGACTACCCGGAACCGGGCGTGGCGACCGACTCGTTGGACAAGCGCGAAAACGGCGACCTGACCTGGCTCGGCATCGAAGCCAACAGCGACGCCTACAACTGGCGCAACACCAACACCGTCAACTACTGGGCCAGCGTCACCGGCATGAAAGGCAACCGCGACACGGTCAATGCCCTCAACGCCGACGGCACCCGCCCAACCCAGGCCAAACGCAGCGACGACGTGAATGGCTGGGCCACTGACATCGGCGTGCGCCTGCGCCTCGACCCGCAGTGGCAAGTCGGTGCGGCTTATTCCCGTGCCAGCGCCGAGTACGAGCAGAACGGCCTGCAAAGCAACCGTTCGAACTGGACCGGCACCCAGTCCCGCGTGCATCGCTTTGGCGAAGCGTTTCGCGGCGAGATGAACAACATGCAGTCCATGAGCCTGTTCGGTTCCTGGCAGCTGCGCGAGGACTACGACGCCAGCCTGGTCTATCACAAGTTCTGGCGCGTCGACGGCAACAAGCCGGTGGGCAGCAACGGCATCGATGCGGTGCAGAACAACACCGACGACGTGACCGGCGCGATCCTGTCCAGCACCTCGTTACCGCTGGAAGACGGCAAAAAAGACCTGGGTCAGGAGATGGACCTGGTGGTCACCAAGTACTTCAAAAAGGGCCTGTTGCCGGCCGCCCTCAGCCAGTCGATCGACGAGCCGTCGGCACTGGTGCGCTTTCGTGCAGGCGTGTTCAAGCCGGGCGATGCCTATGGCAGCCAGGTCGACTCGTACATGCACCGCGCGTTTGTCGACGTGATCTGGAAATTCTGATGGGAGCCTGCGCAATGAATGCTCAAAGCCTACTCGTCGCGGCAATGCTGATGGCCAGCGCCACAGCGTTTGCCGATACGGCGGCCAAGGCGCCGACCATCGCCAAGGAACTGCAACAGGCCAAGACCTACACCATTTCCAGCCCGCCCACCGCGCCGCTGGAACTGCCCAAGCCTGCGCTGCCCGACCTGACTGGCTACACCGCAGCGGCGATGGAAAAGAAGATCGTGCGCAGCAAACCGGGCAAAGTCAGCATCCGCCGCATGATGCAGGAAGACGCGCTCAAGGACTTTATCGGCGGCGATAACAAGATGGCCGAATGGGTGGTACGCCAGCACGGCATTCCCCAGGCAATCTTTGTCGACGACGGCTACCTGAACCTCAAGGACCTGCTCGGTAAAGTGCCCAAGCAGTACCTCAGTGAAACCTCGCCGGGCGTGTTTCTGGCCAAGCTGCCGATTGTGGTCGGGCGCAAAGGCATCCTCGACATCGACAAGAAGACCCAGGAGCTGCGCCTGTCCCAGCAAGCCGGTTCGTTCCTGATCAACGACGGCCAGCTGTTTGTGCGTGACACCAAAATCACCGGCTGGGACGAAAAGACCAACGGCCCGGCGCTGTTCAAGTCGCCCAAGGAGTTCCGCCCGTTCCTGCTGGCCTGGGGCGGCACCGAAACCTACATCTCCAAGACCAAGATGGCCAGCTTTGGCTACGCCAACAGTAAGTCTTACGGCGTGAGTATTTCCCAGTACACGCCGAACATGGCCAAGGTGCTCAAGCGCGCGGAACCGACCGGCTGGATCATCGATTCCGAGTTCTCCGACATGTGGTATGGCTTCTATTGCTACGAGACCACCGGCTTTGTGATCAAGGGCAACACCTACAAAGACAACATCGTCTACGGCATCGACCCGCACGACCGTTCCCACGGCCTGATCATTGCTGACAACACCGTCTACGGCACCAAGAAGAAGCACGGGATCATCATTTCCCGTGAGGTCAACGACAGCTTCATCTTCAACAACCGCAGCTACGACAACAAGCTCTCGGGCCTGGTGATCGACCGTAACAGCGTCAACAACCTGATCGCCGACAACGAGATCTACCGCAACCACACCGACGGCATCACCCTCTATGAGAGCGGCGACAACCTGTTGTGGGGCAACAAGGTCATCGCCAACCGTCGCCACGGCATCCGCGTGCGTAACAGCGTGAACATTCGCCTGTACGAGAACTCCGCCATGGCCAACGGGCTGACCGGCGTGTACGGGCACATCAAGGATTTGACCGACACCGACCGCGACATCGCCCTCGACCCGTTTGACGCGAAAGTCTCGCTGATCGTGGTCGGCGGCGAGCTGGCCGGCAACGGCAGCGGGCCGCTGTCGATTGATTCGCCGTTGAGCATCGAGCTGTACCGCGTGTCGATGCTGGCGCCGACCAAATCCAGCGGCATCAGCTTTGCCGGCGTGCTGGGCGATCGCCAGGAAGAGATTCTCGACCTGCTGGTGCGCCAGCAGAAAGCCGTGCTGATCGACCCTGTCGAACGCCAGACCCAAATGCAGGACTGAGGATGACCCTTATGCACCCACACATGATCAAACTGCTGAGCCTCTCGGGTCTGACCCTCGGCCTGCTGGCGGCCAGCCAGGGCGTGCGCGCCGATGAAATCAAGGCACCGACCTTCACCGCCGAGCCGTGCTGCAGCCTGTGCCCGGCCGCCCATGACGCGAAGAACTACACCACGCGCTACCAGCAGAACTTCACCACCCTAGTGCAAGCCCAGGGCGACTGGCTGTTCCGTACCCAGGAAGATTTGCGCACCGAATTCGACACCAGCCCCGCCGGCTACAAACGCATGCAGCAGCTGCACGATGCGTTCAAGGCCAAGGGCGTGGAACTGGTGGTGGTGTACCAGCCGACCCGAGGCCTGGTGAATCGCAACAAGCTCAACCCTGAGGAAAAAGCCGCGTTCAATTTTGACAAGGCGCTGGGCAACTACAAAAGCATGCTCGGCCGTTTCGCCAAGATGGGTTATGTGGTGCCGGACCTGTCGCCGTTGACCAACGAGCAACTGCCGGATGAACTGCCGGCCCACGACTTCTACTTCCGTGGTGACCAGCACTGGACGCCATACGGCGCCCAACGCACGGCAAAAATCGTCGGCGCCAAAGTGCGTGCCATGCCCGAGTTTGCCGATATTCCCAAGCGCGAATTCGAAACCAAACGCTCAGGGCGCATGGGCAAGACCGGCACCCTGCACAACATGGCCGGGCAACTGTGCGGCACCAGCTACGCAATCCAGTACATGGACCAGTTCACCACCGAGCCTAAAGGCGAAGCCGGTGACGGCGACCTGTTCGGCGATTCGGGCAACCCGCAGATCACCCTGGTGGGCACCAGCCACAGCGGCAAGAACTACAACTTCGCCGGCTTCCTGGAGCAGGAAATCGGTGCCGACATCCTTAACGTCGCCTTCCCCGGCGGCGGTCTGGAAGGCTCGATGATCCAGTACCTGGGCAGCGACGAGTTCCAGAAGACGCCGCCGAAAATCCTTATCTGGGAATTCTCGCCGCTGTACCGCCTCGACCAGGAAACCATTTACCGCCAGATGATGGCGCTGCTCGACAACGGCTGCGAAGGCAAGCCTGCGCAAATGAGCGCCAGCACCACGCTCAAACCCGGCAAGAACGAGTTGATGGTCAACAGCTCGAACAAAGACCTGCGCAACGCCAACCATCAGGTCGATATCCGCTTCGCCGACCCGTCGGTGAAAACCCTGCAAGCCACCCTCTGGTACATGAACGGGCGCCACGAGGACATCAAGATCGAGAAACCCGAAACATCCGATACAGACGGGCGTTTCGCCTTTGAACTGCGCACCGATGAAGACTGGGCCTCGCAGAACTTGCTGGCCGTGGAAGTGCAAGGCCCCGAAGCGGGCACTGCCGCGCAGAAAGTCGAAGCGAAAATTTGCACACGCAACGTGTTCTCGGCGGGTGGTCAACAGACCGCCCAGCTTGGGAAGTGAGGTTACTTATGCAGAAATTATTGATTCCAACGCTGCTGGGCCTGGCGATGTTCGCAGGTGTAGTCAACGCCGCCGCGCCACTGCGTCCACCTCAAGGCTATTTCGCCCCGGTGGAAGCGTTCAAGACCGGCGACTTCAAGAATGACTGCGACGCCATGCCGGCGCCGTACACCGGCTCGCTGCAATTTCGCAGCAAGTACGAAGGCTCGGACAAGGCCCGTGCCACCCTGAATGTGCAATCGGAAAAAGCCTTTCGCGACAGCACCGCCGACATCACCAAGCTGGAAAAAGACACCAGCAAGCGCGTGATGCAGTTCATGCGCGACGGCCGCCCGGAGCAGTTGGAGTGCACCCTCAACTGGCTTACGAGCTGGGCCAAGGCCGATGCCTTGATGTCCAAGGACTTCAACCACACCGGCAAGTCCATGCGCAAATGGGCGCTGGGCAGCATGGCCTCGGCCTATGTACGCCTGAAGTTCTCCGACTCGCACCCGCTGGCCAATCATCAGCAGGAATCGCAATTGATCGAGGCCTGGTTCAACAAACTCGCCGATCAAGTGGTCAGCGACTGGGACAACCTGCCCCTGGATAAAACCAACAACCACTCCTACTGGGCCGCTTGGTCGGTGATGGCCACGTCCATCGCCACCAACCGTCGCGACCTGTTTGATTGGGCGGTGAAGGAATACAAGGTCGGCGCCAACCAGGTGGACGCCCAGGGCTTCTTGCCCAACGAACTGAAGCGCCAGCAACGCGCCCTGGCGTACCACAACTACGCGCTGCCGCCGCTGTCGATGATCGCCAGCTTTGCCCTGGTCAACGGTGTGGACCTGCGCCAGGAAAATAACGGCGCGCTCAAACGCCTGGGCGACAAGGTGCTGGCCGGGGTGAAAGACCCGGACATCTTCGAGAAGAAGAACGGCAAAGAGCAGGACATGAAGGACCTCAAGGAGGACATGAAATTTGCCTGGCTTGAACCCTTCTGCACCCTCTACACCTGCGCGCCGGAGGTGATCGAGCGCAAGCACGGCATGCAGCCGTTCAAGACCTTCCGCCTCGGCGGTGACCTGACCAAGGTCTACGACCCGACGCACGAAAAAGGCAACAAAGGCAGCTGATACACAGCTCCCACACCTGGACTCGGTCCAAATGTGGGAGCTGGCTTGCCTGCTCCCACACTGAACGCGTACACCCTCCCAGATTCGTGGGGGGTTTGGGGGGGCCGTTGGCCCTTGACTGTTGGTTAAACATGGAGAGATCGGGATGGTTTTCTCGTCCAATGTGTTCCTGTTTCTGTTCTTGCCGATCTTTCTCGGCTTGTACTACTTGAGCGGGCAACGCTATCGCAATCTGCTGCTGCTGATTGCCAGCTACGTGTTCTACGCCTGGTGGCGAGTGGACTTCCTGGCGCTGTTCGCCGCCGTGACGCTGTGGAATTACTGGATCGGCCTCAAGGTCGGTGCCGCCGGCGTGCGCACCAAACCAGCGCAGCGCTGGCTGTTGCTCGGCGTGGCTGTCGACCTGTGCATCCTCGGCTACTTCAAGTACGCCAACTTCGGCGTCGACAGCATCAATGTGATGATGAAGTCGGCGGGCCTGGAGCCGTTTATCCTCACCCACGTACTGTTGCCGATTGGCATCTCGTTCTACATCTTCGAGTCCATCAGCTACATCATCGACGTGTACCGAGGCGATACCCCGGCAACCCGCAACCTGATCGACTTCGCGGCGTTCGTGGCGATCTTCCCGCACCTGATTGCAGGTCCCGTGTTGCGCTTCCGTGACCTGGCCGACCAGTTCAACAACCGCACCCACACCCTCGACAAGTTCTCCGAGGGCTGCACGCGGTTCATGCAAGGTTTCATCAAGAAAGTCTTCATCGCCGACACCCTGGCGGTGGTGGCCGACCATTGCTTCGCCCTGCAAAACCCGACCACGGGCGATGCCTGGCTCGGCGCGCTGGCTTACACCGCGCAGCTGTACTTCGACTTCTCCGGCTACAGCGACATGGCCATCGGCCTGGGCTTGATGATGGGTTTCCGCTTCATGGAAAACTTCAAGCAGCCGTACATCAGCCAGTCGATCACCGAGTTCTGGCGGCGCTGGCACATCAGCCTGTCCACTTGGCTGCGTGACTACCTGTACATCACCCTGGGCGGCAACCGTAAAGGCACGCTGATCACCTATCGCAACCTGTTCCTGACCATGCTGCTCGGTGGCCTGTGGCATGGCGCAAACATCACCTACATCGTGTGGGGCGCGTGGCACGGTATGTGGTTGGCGATTGAAAAAGCCATCGGCCTGAATACCGCGCCACGCAGTTTCAATCTGCTGCGCTGGGCCTTCACCTTCCTGCTGGTGGTGATGGGCTGGGTGATCTTCCGCGCCGAAAACCTGCACGTCGCCGGGCGTATGTACGGCGCGATGTTCAGCTTTGGTGAGTGGTCGTTGTCAGAACTCAACCGCGCCAGCCTCACTGGCCTGCAAGTGGCAACCCTGGTGGTGGCCTACGCAACACTGGCGTTCTTTGGCCTGCGCGATTTCTACAACAATCGCCCTGCCGAAAAAGCCAAACCCGCCGACCCGAGCCTGATCAAGGCAGTACCGGGCGACAACCCAGGCAGCATCCACCAGCCCGGTTTCAGCGTGGGCCAGGACGCCGCCGTGCAACCGGCCTACTGGACCGCTGACTGGCCACGCTACGCCATGCGCGCCACCGTACTGCTGCTGTTCGTGGCCTCGATTCTGAAACTGTCGGCGCAGAGTTTCTCGCCGTTCCTTTACTTCCAATTTTGAGGGAGCCGACCATGACCCGTTCATTTCGCGTCCTCTATATCACGCTGTTCCTGCTGGTGCTGCTGGCCCTGGGCGCCTGGTCGCTGCGCAGCTTCTTCGGCTTCAGCACCAACGCCGACGCCACCGTGCTCAACGGCCGCTGGACCAAGGCCGTCGAGACCCACTACGACGATGAGTTCCCGATCAAGCGCCTGGGCACCAACCTCTGGGCGGCGCTGGACTACAAGCTGTTCAATGAAGGCCGCCCCGGCGTGGTGCTGGGCCGCGACCACTGGTTGTACAGCGACGAGGAATTCAACCCCATCGTCAACGAGGACCAGAACCTGCAAGGCAACTACGCGCTGGTCGAAGGCGTGCGCCAAAAACTCAAGGCCCAGGGCATCCAACTGGTGATGGCGATCGTGCCGGCCAAGGTGCGCTTGTACCCGGAACACCTGGGTAAAGTGAAACCGGCGAGCATCCACGCCAACCTGTACGAGGACTTCCACGCCCGTGTGGCGGCCGACAAGATCATCGCCCCTGACCTGCTTGGCCCGCTGCAACAGGCCAAGCTGGGCGGCACGCAAGTGTTCCTGCGCACCGATACCCACTGGACCCCGGACGGTGCGGAAATCGCTGCCAAACAATTGGCCAAGACCATTGCCGACAAGACGCCGTTGAGCGGCGAGCCGCAGCGTTTTGTCACTGAAGCCGAAAAAACCGAACCGCACAAAGGTGACCTGCGCCTGTTCCTGCCGCTGGACCCGCTGTTCGAAAACCTGATGCCGCCTAAAGAGCCGCTGCAAAAACGCGTCACGCACCTGGCGGAAAACAAAGGCGACGACGCCCTGTTTGCCGACAGTGAAACGCCAGTGGCTCTGGTGGGCACCAGCTACAGCGCCAACCCCAACTGGAACTTCGTCGGCGCCCTCAAGCAAGCCTTGCACAGCGACGTCATCAACTACTCCGAAGACGGCCACGGCCCGATCCTGCCGATGCTCAGCTACCTGAAAAGCGATGACTTCAAGAACAGCCCGCCCCAAGTGCTGATCTGGGAGTTTCCGGAACGTTATCTGCCCGTCAACAACGAAATCGGTGATGCCGACCCGCAGTGGGTTGCGCAGCTTAAACAAGCCGGTTCGCGCCAACAGAACATGGCTTTGAACACTCAAAAATCCGAGACGCCCGACCGGGCGCAAAACTGAAAGAGAGGTAACTCACATGACTTTCACTACTACTCCGCGTCGTCTCGCCAAGACCCTGGCCATCGCTGCCGGCTTGAGCTTCGTATCGATGTCCGCCTTCGCCGGGGGCGACGCCGCGCTCTACGGCCCGACTGCACCGAAAGGCTCAAGCTTTGTGCGGATCTACAACGCATCGAACCAGGAAGTCAGCGCTACCGTCGGCGCGACCAATTTGAGCGATGTGGCGCCGCTGGCCAGCAGTGACTTCAGCTTCATGCCCGGCGGCGACTACAGCGCCAAGGTCGGCAGCCAGACCGTGCCGGTCAAACTTGCCGCTGACCACTACTACACCCTGGTTAACAGCGGCAGCGGCCAGCCCCAGCTGATCGAAGAGCCGCCGTTCAAGAACAAGCAAAAATCCCTGGTGCGTGTGCAGAACCTCAGCGACAAGGCCCTGACCCTGAAAACCGCCGACGGCAAGACCGACGTGGTCAAGTCGGTGGCTGCCAAGGGCCGTGGCGAGCGCGAAATCAACCCGGTGAAAGTCAGCCTGGCGTTGTACGACGGTGACAAGAAAGTCGGCGATGTGAAGCCGGTGGCTTTGGAACGGGGTGAAGCGGCGGTGCTGTACGTGACCGGCTCGGGTTCGAGCATTTCGCCAGTGTGGGTCAAGCGCCCCGTGTCGACCCGCTGATGATTTCCCTGAGTTGACACGCCCCTTGTGGGAGCTGGCTTGCCTGCGATGGCAGTCTTGAAGGCGCCATCGCAGGCAAGCCAGCTCCCACACTGTGCGCGTTTCGACTCAGGACCGAGACAAAAACAAGAGTGAAACGACAAACCTTCGTAGCTCTGACCCAAATCGATTCAAGGAGAAACACCCATGATCCCAGTAATCCTTTCCGGTGGTAGCGGCTCACGTCTTTGGCCGCTTTCCCGCAAACAGTTCCCCAAGCAATTCCTGGCCTTGACCGGCGAACACACACTGTTCCAGCAAACCCTGGAGCGCCTGGTGTTCGAAGGCATGGACGCCCCGATCGTGGTCTGCAACAAGGACCACCGCTTCATCGTCAACGAGCAACTGAGCACGCGTAAGCTCGAATGCCAACGCATCCTGATGGAGCCGTTCGGCCGCAACACCGCGCCGGCCGTGGCCCTGACTGCGATGATGCTGGTCAACGAAGGCCGCGACGAGCTGATGCTGGTGCTGCCCGCCGACCACGTGATCGACGACCAGAAAGCCCTGCAACGCGCCCTGGCCCTGGCCACCGTGGCGGCCGAGCGTGGCGAGATGGTGCTGTTCGGCGTGCCGGCAACCCGCCCGGAAACCGGTTACGGCTACATCAAGTCCAGCAACGATTCGCTGCTGCCCGAAGGCGTCAGCCGCGTGCAACAGTTCGTGGAAAAACCCGATGAAAAACGCGCCGTCGAGTTCGTCAAAAGCGGCGGCTACTTCTGGAACAGCGGCATGTTCCTGTTCCGCGCCAGCCGTTTTCTTGAAGAGCTGAAAAAACACGACCCGGACATCTACGACACCTGCGTGCTGACCCTGGAACGCAGCGAGCAAGATGCCGACACCGTGACCTTCGACGAATCTACCTTCGCCTGCTGCCCGGACAACTCCATCGACTACGCCGTGATGGAAAAAACCCAGCGCGCCTGCGTGGTGCCGTTGAGTGCCGGCTGGAGCGACGTGGGTTGCTGGGCCTCGTTGTGGGCGGTCAATGACAAAGACGTCAATGGCAACGTCAGCAAAGGCGACGTGGTGATCCAGGACAGCCGCAACTGCATGATCCACGGCAACGGCAAGCTGGTGTCGGTGATCGGCCTGGACAATATCGTGGTGGTGGAAACCAAGGACGCGATGATGATTGCCCACAAGGACAAGGTCCAGGGCGTCAAGCAGATGGTCTCCACCCTCAACGACCAGGGCCGCAGCGAAACCCAGAACCACTGCGAAGTCTACCGCCCGTGGGGCTCCTACGACTCGGTGGACATGGGCGGGCGTTTCCAGGTCAAGCACATCTCGGTCAAGCCGGGCGCGTGCCTGTCGCTGCAGATGCACCACCACCGCGCCGAACACTGGATCGTGGTCAGCGGCACGGCCGAAGTCACCTGTGACGACAACGTGTTCCTGCTCTGCGAGAACCAGTCCACCTACATCCCGATCGCCTCGGTGCACCGCCTGCGTAACCCGGGCAAGATCCCGTTGGAGATCATCGAAGTGCAATCGGGCAGCTACCTGGGCGAAGACGATATCGAGCGCTTTGAAGATATCTACGGTCGCTCGACGCCGGTTGAACGTGGCGTTTCGGTGAAAACTATCGCGCAGTAACACGGTCGTACAAGAAGCCCTCATCCAGCCCGTTGCGTCCCCTATCCGCAGTGGGCTGGGTGGGGGCTTTTTCTTGGGTTTTGCAGTGACCGTAAGGGCCTCATCGCAGGCAAGCCAGCTCCCACAGTTGGACCGGGTATGCTCTTGGAATGCAGTCGAATGTGGGAGCTGGCTTGCCTGCGATGGCGTCCGAAAGCATCCCGCCAGCATTGACCCTTGCCCCCATCCTGCCTATCCTCGCGCCTGTCACGACTCATTCGTGATGAGGTTTGACGGCCTCGCGAACTCATAGGATCCCATTTTCATCAGGAGATCCACCATGTCCAAACAAACCACCCGCCCCACCCCCTTCGGCCCCAGCAACCGCAGTGAAGAACCTCTTTTTTGCGTACAACCCGGCATTCCCATCGAACATGCACTGGAACATGCCAGCTATGTTTTAGGCACCGCGCGCGTGCTCACCTTGGCAGCTCAAGACTTGTGCACCGAACACCAGAGCTACCTGAACTGGGCCAGCCTGCAATTAGCCGAAACCGGTTTGGCATTGGTTGAGGCTTCCATCGAAGGCTTGCAGGCGGATTCTTCTGCTCAGTAAGCAATTCATCGGGAGCAAGCCCCCTCCCGCCGTTGGCCGTATTTCAAAGCAGGGACGCGGTTAAATGCGGGAGGGGCCGTAGAGGCTACGCAGTGAATGGCGTTTGCCCGTGGGTAATGATTCGACTCACCGGCTCACCTTCGACGCTGTACTTCAAGGGCAGGGCGTATGTCGTCTCCACATAAAAAATATGTGGGTTATCGGTTTTCATGACCGCCAGCCCCGAGGTATTGACCTCGTAGTAATGCGTCATCTTGTCCAATTGGTTGCCATGTCGCCGGCGCCCAAAAATAGTCGTGGAGATCTCTTTGGTTGCCGCATCATCAGGCGCCAGATCCGTAAAGTAATGCCTGCCTTTCCCACGCGGTAACGGCTTGCCATCCACGTTAAGCACCGAGGACTGCAAATGCCAATCGCTGTTGATTGCGGCATGAGACTTTGCCCCGGTGTAATGGTAGAAACGGTTCTCGCCTTTGACGGGCGGATCCATCAGCGCCTTTTCACCCTGGAAAACTTCAGGCAACTTGGGTCGTTTAAAGGCCGGTTGACTGCCGGCCCCCCCCACGCCTGCGGCTGAACCAGAGCTGCCTTGCCCGGCAGGACGTTTTTGCGGCGCAGGCCTGATCCCATTCATGCGTTGCAGTGTTTCGGGCTTGACGCCTCCCAGCAGGCTGTTCAGTCGCCATTCGCCGGTGCCTGTTGGCTGGAGGAACATCACCGTTTTCTGGGTGACAGGATCAATAACCCGAACCTGGCCGCCCGCAACTTTATAGTTCCGGCTGATTTCAAATACTCGGCTGGTGGCTGTGCCATCGGTGAAACGAACATAGTGCTGATCACCGACTTGGTAAGTGCCATCCCCTTTTATATTCCGGCCCTCAAGCAGGCTATCAGGCAGTGAGTGAGCACTGTAGTCGGGCAGTTGGCGACCGGTGCCGGCGATGTCGGATACCGTGTTCGCTACCTTCCCAGAGACGCCAACATTGACAGACTGCTCCTGCAATATTTGCTTCAGCTCCCCGAAACTACTTTTCAACACTGTCTTCCCGCCCCTTGCCAGCCCCACTGCCAGGTCTCCCAGACCGTCGGTGGGGTTCAAGCCACTGGCAACTGAGCGCAAAACCGTATCGGACACCTTGAACGCCCGTGTTCCGAGCTTTTCACTCAACTTGCCCAACGCTTTGCTCGCCTGCCCCAGCCCTTTGCCGAATGGCAGGATGAAACCAAAGATATCCAGCGCAAAGTCCTTGATGGCCGCGCCGGTATTGCCCTTGACTGCGTTTTCGATGGCATTTTTAAACGGAATCAATCCGGTCACAAAATCATGCGCGGCCTTGATGCCGGCCTCTTCCTTTTCCACCTCGGTCACGCCTTTGGCGCCTGCCTTTATGGCATCGCGATCATGTAACAGGTGGTCGGCGATCACCTTGGCGATCGTGTCGAACCGAGCATTCACGGAAACCGCGGAACTGGCGTCCTGCCCTTGCCTGGGCTCAGGCAAATAAGGCGCGTTGAGCTGCTGAGTCAACAGCCCCGTCGAAACCTTGCCGGCCTGTGGCGGGGTGCCGTTTTCATAGGCCTCATAATCGACCGGAACACTGACCCCTTTAGCCTGAGTCGTGGCGTAGGTTTGAGCGTTGGCCACTCGTGGAGGGGGGTTAGGCAGATACCGGGGCAGGTCGTCGCGACGGCGGATGACGCCTTGCAGGGGGAACACTTCGTAGTACACATGGCGCAGGTTTTTAACGTCCCGGTCACTGCCGTTTTTGTCGACTTTGGTCAGCACCCGCATCAACAGTCCGTAACGCGCCTTGGCCGCTTGTGCCTGTTCCGGGCTCTCCGTCTCCTCAGCCTGCGCAACACCGGCTTTGCGTAGAGAAAAAAACTCGACCTTACCCGACGCGATGGTGTGTCTGTCTTGCGCAGACAGCTGCAATAGTTGGTGTCTGGAGGTGGTTGTCACGCCCTCCTTCAAGTTGTTGAAGTAGCTATCGAACTGGCTGTCGAATGCCTGGTTGACATCAGGAAGCGGCTTGACCCGGGTGAAACGGTTACCTAACTGAAAATCGTACCGCTGCCCTCTTGGGATACGGTCCATCTTTCCTGACATGTAGATATCCAGTAACGAGTGGTACTGGCTTTCACTGGCATCGATGTTGGCAATGCTGATATTACGCACATCAAATGAGTGATCGGCCCCATAGGCCTCTTTCAGGTTTTCAACTGCGATGTTCTCGCGGGTGGGCATGGCGGCGCTTATCTGCTCATGGGCTTTTTTCAATGAGGAGAGTTCCTCATTGAAGGCGTCGCGTAACCCGACCACGTCTTGCGACGTATAGTCTTCATCGTCCTTACCTGCCATTTCATCCTGGGCAACGCCCCACTGAATCAACGCATTGGACTGAGCCTTGGCCTCGACAACCCCCTCGGCCTCCGAGACAGGACTGTGATTGGCCAGCCTCATGAACGTTTGAAAATCGGTGTATGTCGCAATGCCCGGCGTCCAAAACTCTTGCGCCTGCACAACCGCCGACAGCTTGGCAAAGGCCGCAGACTTAACCACCAGGTTGCTGGGCATATCTTCGGCAATGAAGGCAGGGTCAGCGCCTGCAAGCAATAAGCGCGCGGCGGCCGGTGCCAGCTCGACAGGCACCTTGCCCTGGTCCACCAGATGTTTCTCCAGGCGCGAGACGACCACCGAAGGATGGACATCTCGATTGGCTGGCTGGTAAAGGTCATACCCGGCCACGACGCCACGCTTGCTGCCGGCCTGCGGATCCAGCTCCAGCACCATTGCCGCCAACGCCCAACTTGCATCTTTGCTGGTCAGTGACGCGTCACTGTTGAGGGCCATTTCCAGCGTTTGGCCCAAGTTTCTGATCTGAGCACTGCCCAGCATGCTTTCAAGCAGCTGCGCGGCGCTCATGCCTTGAAGCGAAACCCCATGCTTCTCATAAAAAGCAGCGAAGATGCCTTTGCCAGGCGACAGCGTGGCCATTTCGGCGGCGGCCATTTCGCTTAGCCGGGTGCGCTGACCACTGTCCAATGTGGCGGGCTGGGATAACAGCCCCCAGTAATTGCCGTGCTCAACCGGCTCAGGCAACGGCTCCTTGCACACGGCGATGAGGTTGGCCAGTTGCCCAAGATCCTTGGGGACCAGCCATTGATTTTCCCGCAGGAACCACGCCAGCGGCACATCCTCGCCCGGCGCGATTTTATAGGCGCGCCCAAAAGTAGAAACGTGATGAGCGGAAAATTTCTTCACTTCGAGCAACGCTGCAACATCCAGACTCGGATCCTCGGCGATGGCCGCCTGGATCTCTTCCAACGCCACCGTCAGGCAATAATTGGTATGAATATTCCCTGCCAATTCTTGGCGCTGACTGAGCGTCAGCGCCGAAGGCTTAGAGGTGTCGCGGGCCGGAGGGTTTTCCAGTGTGGCTCTGCGCAACCGAGGCACCCTGGGCGTTTGGGGAGCCGAAGGCGCTTGCAACGGTTCATTGCCCACCGCCGCAGGAGGTGGTTCAACCGGCAATGAAGAGGGTGGCGTTATAGCCAAAAACGGTTGCTGATTGCCTGGACTGAGGGGGCGGTAAATCATCGACTCTTTCTCACATAAAAGGACTTGAAGTAGGACCTGTCGAGGCGCTCTGTTCCGACAGGCTTCGGTACTTCCTGAGTGTCGATTCGTATAAAAACCGCTAAAAAAACTTGTTTGATCATGTGTTCAATGCAGCGCACAGACCCTGTCTCTGCCCGTAGATAGTCAACCCGGCCCAGCCACAGGTACGATGGTCTATCCCTTCGCGAGGTCATCATCATGTTCTTCGGCGTTCTACTGATCATCACCTGGCTGATCCTGCTGCTGCGCTACCCCGCCAAAGCCTTGCCGGTATCGCTGGCCGCCGCCGTCGGCCTGGGTTTTGTCGCCATCTGGGTGGTGTGGCTGGACAGCCGCGAAGCCTCGCAACTGGCACGCCTGGAACTGCGCATCAGCTACGCGCCGCAGGAATGCCCGGCCGACCGACCGTTGAAACTGGTGCTGATCAACGGCAACGACGTGCCGCTCACTGAATTGCGCTGGCGCCTCGCAGCGTATGCACCGGGGGACACGGTGAACCTGGCCGATAACGTTTATGCTGCGCCGCGCTACCGCGGCCCTGGCGAATTACAGGCCGGCGCCACCTGGGACGACTGTTTACCCACGCCGCCGCTGCGCCCCGGCTACCGCCCGCAAACCCTGGAATTTCGCGCCGAGCACCTGCAAGGCAGTTTCTCGGACTGACAAAGGATTGATCCATGCCCAACGTACTCATCACCGGTTGCTCCAGTGGCATTGGCCGCGCCCTGGCTGACGCATTTAAATCCGCAGGTTTCGACGTGTGGGCCAGCGCCCGCCGCGAAGCGGACGTCGCCGCCCTCGCTGCTGCCGGCTTCAATGCCGTGCTACTGGACGTCAACGACAGCGCGGCCTTGCAGCGCCTGGCCGAACAGCTCGGCGAACTGGACGTGTTGATCAACAATGCCGGCTACGGCGCCATGGGGCCGCTGCTCGACGGCGGCACCAAAGCCATGCAGCGCCAGTTCGAGACCAATGTGTTTTCCATCGTCGGCGTCACCCAGGCACTGTTTCCCGCGCTGCGGCGCAGCAAAGGGCTGGTGGTGAATATCGGCAGCGTTTCGGGTGTGCTGGTCACGCCGTTTGCCGGTGCGTACTGCGCCTCGAAAGCGGCGGTGCATGCCTTGAGCGATGCATTGCGTATGGAACTGGCGCCGTTTGGCGTGCGCGTGCTGGAAGTACAGCCGGGAGCAATCAATACAAGCTTCGCGAAAAACGCCAGCGCCCAGGCTGAGCTGCTGATCAACGAACAATCGCCCTGGTGGCCGTTGCGTGAAGGTATTCGTGCGCGCTCCCAGGCTTCGCAGGGCAACCCGACTTCGGCCGAGCAGTTTGCAGCTCAAGTGCTTAAGGCTGTGCAACACCCAACACCGCCACGGATGTTGCGTGCGGGCAATGGCAGCCGAGCGTTGCCGTTGATGGCGGCGTTGTTGCCAAAAGGATTGCTGGAGAAAGTCCTGAAGAAGCGGTTCGGACTCTCTGGCTCACTCTAGCCCTTCATAAAATCAATAAACGCCCGCACCTTCAGCGGTAAATGCCGCGTATCCGGGTACATCGCGTAAACCCCTTGTGGGGCAAAGCGATGGTCCGTCAATAAGCGCACCAACCGCCCCGCGTCCAGATCGCCCTGCACCAACCATTGCGGCAGTACCGCCACACCATGCCCACGCACGGCGAAGGTCTGGAGAACCGACGCACTGTCGGCCACCAGTGCCGCAGGGCCGGAACGGTATTGATGCTCGCCGCCGGCCGGGTCGGTCAGGCTCAGCTCCGTCAAACGGCCATGGCCTAACTTGGGCACGCGCTCCAACGCATCCAGGCTTTGCACCTCGGCAAACTCAGGCGCGGCGACAGCAAACACCTCAAAGGTCGACAGCTGCACCGCCCGGTGATTGGAGTCGAGCAGTCGCCCCAACCGAATCGCCACGTCAAAGCGTTCGGAGATCAAATCGGCATGGGTGGAGGATGTGGATAAGTGAATGTTCAAGTCCGGGTGCAGGCGCCGAAAAGCCTCCACCGCAGGAGCAACGACTGCCAACGCGTATTCAACCGTGGTGGTGATGCGTAAGGTGCCTTTGAGTTGCGCATGTTCAGAACGGGCTTCTTCCACCGCCAGCCGGGCTTCTTCCAGCATGCGCGTGCAACGCAGGTAAAAGCGCTCACCGGCATCCGTCAGTGCCAACTGGCGGGTGCTGCGAGTTAACAGGGTCACGCCCAGTTCTGCCTCAAGGCGCTTGAGGTTGAAGCTGACCACGGCGCGGGTCTGGCCCAGCCGATCGGCGGCGGCGGTGAGCGAGCCGGCCTCGACCACGGCCTTGAAGGTGTCGAATCGGTCCAGGCTGACCATTGGCCGCGCGCTCCTTTGTCAAAATATTTTTGACAAACTAACAGTCAAATCACCGTATCCCAAACGCTGCTTGCGACCTACCCTGCCCGCTTCACTCGCAGGATCGCGTTTATGACCTACCGCTCGAAAGTCGCCTGGATCTTTTTACTCGGCTTTGCCCTGGACCTGGTGAACATGTTTGTCGCCACCGTCGCCTACCCGGACATCGCCCGCGAACTGCACGCCTCGGTCACGCAATTGGCGTGGATCAGCAACGCCTACGTACTCGGGCTGACCGTGATCATTCCGTTGAGTGTGTGGCTGGCGGCGATCATGGGCGAACGAACGCTGATCGCGGCGAGCCTGCTGTTGTTCGCGGGCGCCTCGGTGATGGTTGGCCAGGCGGGTTCCATCGAAACGCTGATTGGCTGGCGGGCGCTGCAAGGTTTGGGCGGTGGCTTGCTGATCCCCGTGGGCCAGGCCATGGCTTACCGGCACTATCCAGCGGCAGAACGCAGCCAATTGACAGCCAGCGTGATGTCGGTGGCGCTGCTGGTACCGGCATTGTCGCCGGCTTTGGGCGGGCTGATCGTCGACAGTGTGTCATGGCGCTGGATCTTCTACGCCAACCTGCCGCTGGCGTTGCTCACGTTGCTGCTGGCACTGCTGTGGATAAAACCTGATGCACCTGTAACAGTGCGCCCGGCCCTGGATGTGGGCGGTATTTTCAAACAGATCCGCAGCCCGATGCTGCGCGTGGCGATGTTGGTCTATCTGTTCATCCCCGGCATATTTATCGGCACCAGCCTGATCGCTATTCTCTACCTGCGAGGCCTGGGCTACGACGCGACACACACCGGCGCGCTGATGTTGCCGTGGGCGCTGGCGTCGGCACTGGCGATTTTCCTGAGCAAAAAACGCTTCAACCGCTACGGCCCAAAACCCTTGCTGCTGGCGGGCATGGCCCTGCAATGCATCGGCATCCTGCTGCTGACAAAACCCGAACCGGCCGTAATTATTCTGGCCTACGCGTTGATGGGCCTGGGCGGCAGCCTGTGCAGCAGCACGGCGCAGACCTTGGCGTTTCTCGACATACCCGCCGAGCGCATGGGCCACGCCAGTGCGCTGTGGAACATCAATCGACAAGTCAGCTTCTGCCTCGGCGCTGCCGCCCTCAGTGCGTTGTTGTCGGCCTTGGATTCCTTCGTCATAACCTTCACGATAGCCGCAGCCCTGACACTGCTGCCCCTTTTTGCCGTGTTGCGCCTGGATACATCCAGAGTCCGCACGCTGCTTCACCCTGCCAGCGAGCCCAGCCATGATTGATTACAACGATTTTTTTGAAGAAGTGATCCAGACCCACGTCGAGATCGAGCAATGGTTTGCCGGGGTTGCGCCTGAAGGCACCCTGGAAACCTTGCTTGCGCGCTTTTCACCCGATTTCAGCATGGTCGCACCCGCCACCGGCACGAGAGTGAATACAGCCGGGGTTAAAGCGTTGTTCACGCGCCTGGGCGGTATGCGCCCGGGGTTGAAGATCACCTTGAGCGAAATGGCCGGGATCGACCGGCACGCGCGCGGCGCCACGGTGACTTACCGCGAACACCAGATTGATGACAGCGGCACCCAGACTGACCGCCGCGCCACCGTGGTGTTTGAGAAGCAGGCAAGTGGCGCGCTGCTGTGGCGCCATCTGCATGAAACCTTCATCAAGGCATAACACAGCCAAAACTGTGGGAGCTGGCTTGCCTGCGATGGCGGTGGGTCAGCTGAAAACAGGTCAACTGACAGTGCGCTATCGCAGGCAAGCCAGCTCCCACAGTTTAATGTTGCGTTGGGTTGACGATCACCGTGCAGGTGATCCCCGCCGCCAACAGCACGCCGTCGGGCACTTCATCAATGTGAATCCGCACCGGCACCCGCTGGGCCAGGCGCACCCAGTTGAAGGTCGGGTTCACATCGGCGATCAGCTCACGGCTCTCGGGGTTGTCGCGGTCGTAGATACCCCGCGAGATGCTTTCCACGTGGCCCTTGAGCGTCTCGCCGCTCATCAGTTGCATATCGGCTTTGTCGCCCACCTTCACATGGGGCAACTTGGTCTCTTCGAAGAAGCCGTAGACCCAGAACGAGTTCATATCCACCACGGCCATCTTGGCCTCGCCAATACGCGCATAGTCGCCACGGTGCACATTGAGGTTGGTGACATAACCGTCCACTGCCGCCACCACCTGCGTACGTTTCAAGTTAAGTTCAGCGGCTTCCAGTTGCGCCAACGCATGCTGGTAATCGGCCAACGCCGAGTCGGCGATGTTGCTGGCGTCGTCGCGGTTTTCCCTGGAGATCACCAGCGCGTCGAGGTCGGCACGGCGGTGGGCGTTGACCTTGCGCATCTCCCAGGTGGCTTTGCGCGAAGCCACCAGCGACTGCGCCTGTTTGACGGCAATGCGGTAGTGCTCGGGGTCGATCTGCATCAGCAGGTCGCCCTTCTTCACCAACTGGTTGTCACGCACCGGTACATCCAGCACTTCGCCCGTAACGTCGGCCGCCACATTGATGATGTCGGCGCGCACGCGGCCATCGCGGGTCCACGGCGTTTGCATGTAGTGCACCCACAACGTGCGGCCAATCCAGATCGCCAATGCCAATACCAGCAAGGTCGCGAGCAGGCTGAAAAACTTTTTCATCGGGGCATTCTCAACGGTAGACGGTCAGCGCGAGCGCGCCGAACAAGCAAACGAACAGGCTCAGGCGCAGCAGCGCCGGGTGCCAGAAAAAACGGTAGAGGTCGAACCCGGCCAGGAAGCGGTCCAACGCCCAGGCCAACCCTGCGGCGATAAAAAACAACAGGGTCATGGTCGGCATGTACAGGCCATGGAAGGCGATTTCACGGGGCATGCGGGGCTCCTTTGAGAGCAGCCAATGGCGATTGCGGGTCTAGCAGCGAGGTGCGGATAAAGTGCAGGTAGCTTTTCACCCGGCGCAGCGCCGAGGTATCAAAATGCGGGGCGAAGGGTTCGTCGGTGGCCTGCACACGGCTGATCGCATGGTCGACAGCCACCAGTCCACGCTCCAGATTGTTCGCGCTCGGTTGCAAAAACAGCCGCACCAGCGAGCGCCCCATCACGCGGATCGCCTGGCGCCACGGCTGGGATTGGGCATACGCCGGGTGCACCGGCAAAATCGCCTGTTCCTTGCGCAGTTCGATGATCGCATGGCCGACTTCCAGCACCACGAACATCCAGCGCAGCAAATCACGCTGCACCTGCGGCTGGCCAACGGCGAGGCCGTAGGCCTGGTGCAGCAGGTCGCGGGTGCGGCTTTCAAAACTCGACGCCAGGCCCTTGAGCTTGCCGCTGATCGCATACACAACCTGCTCGCGCAGGTCCTGCTCCAAACGGCGCCACAACCAACGGCTGTTGGGCGGCAGAATGATCGCCCCCGCCGCCGCGCACACCAGCATGCCGATGATCATGGCGATGTAGTCGTTGATAAAGGTGTAGGGGTTGTAGACCGTGAGGTTGTCCGGCACCGAGCCGGTGCTGAAAAAGATCAACAGGCCCACGCCTACCCCGGCGTATTGCGGGCGTGAGGCCAGGAACGAGCCGAAGATGATCACCGGCGCGAGCATCACGCACAGCAGCGGGAAGCCGTCGATCCAGGGGAACACGAAAAACATTTCGACAAAGCCAACCAGTGCGCCGATCAAGGTGCCGCAGGCCATTTGAAAGGCCATGCGCTTGGGGTTGGGCGTGGCGGCGGACAGGCCGACGGTGGCGGCGGCAATCAGCGTCATGGTTGCGCCGCTGGGCCAGGCGGTGGCCACCCAGTAGCTGCCGAGCACAATGAGGATGAACGACGCACGAATACCCGAAGCCGCGCAGGCCAGCCAGTTGGTCTTGGGGATAAAGGTCTCGTTCCACTGCTCGCGCTCATGGCTGTGGTCGGCCAGGGAAGCGTGGGTCAGCGCGTAGTTGTGCAAGTCATCGACAAAGCGATAAAGCAGCTCGTAGGCGGTATGAAAATCCAGCTGTTCAGCTTCGCTTGGGTTGGCTTCCTGAAAGCTTGCACGCAGGGCACGCACCGTGGCGGGAAGCTCGTCTTTGTAGGCGCTGAGTTGGTTGACCAGCCGTGCGGCGTCGGGGCTGGTGAGCGCCCGACCGGAGAAGCCGTCGAGCACTTCGGCAAGGCCTTGCAGGCCGGGCTTGATCGCAGCCACCACATGATCAGCCGCGTGCGCACGTAACCGTTCGAGCAACTGGTGCAGGGCGTTGAAGCGCGTGGTGATGCTCATGAATTCGCTGTTGAGGCGGCTGAGTCGACCATTGCGCCGACGCATGTGCGGGTCTTCAAACACGGTGACGCTGCGCAGCCCTTCCAGGCCCACGGCTTCGGCGATAAAACGCACGTTGCTGGCCTCGAAACCTTCGCGCTGGCTGCGCCCACGCAGGCCGTCGGTGACGAACAGCGCGAACACGCCAAAGCGCTGATACAAGGCGTTGCGCATCGCCGCGCTGGAGGTTTGCGGCAGGATCGCGGCGCTGACCACTGTGGAGCATAAAATCCCCAGGGAAATTTCCAGCACGCGCCATACCGCCGCCATAAACGCGCCGTCGGGGTTTGCCAGCGCCGGCAAACCAACCATCGCCGCCGTATAGCCGGCCAGTACAAACCCGTAGGCGCGAAAGTTGCGATTACGCGTGGCGCCAGCGGTGCAGATGCCCACCCAGATCGCCAACGCGCCCAGGAACAATTCGGTGTTCTGCGCAAACAAGGCAATCAACAAGACCATCACCGCCGAGCCCGCCAAGGTGCCGAGGAAGCGATAGAAACTCTTGGCAAACACCTGGCCGCTCTGCGGTTGCATCACGATAAATACGGTGATCATCGCCGTGCGCGGTTGCGGCAACTCCAGGCGCATGGCCAGCCACAACGTCAGGAACGCAGCGATCAGCACCTTGAAGATATACACCCAGGTCACGCCGTCGCTGCGGGCCCAGTCGAAAAAACCACGGCGCCACTCAAGGGAGTGCAACCAGCGCAGCGGTGCAGGCAAGGGAGTCATTACAATTTACTCAGTGATCAAACACGGCGAGCGCCGCCGGGGTTTTGCTCGGCAGTGTCTTGGCGTCCGGTGGTACGTCGTTACCGGCGCCGAGCCCGCCACCCAGGGCCGTGACCAGTTCGGCATGCGCACTCAGGCGCGCGGCC
The DNA here is from genome assembly GCF_012985495.1 of Pseudomonas sp. WS 5146. Classification (NCBI taxonomy): domain Bacteria; kingdom Pseudomonadati; phylum Pseudomonadota; class Gammaproteobacteria; order Pseudomonadales; family Pseudomonadaceae; genus Pseudomonas; species Pseudomonas sp. WS 5146. Next base: position 313,071 of record NZ_JAAQWL010000005.1, on the reverse strand, counting down.
TGCACCTGTTGTTCGATCTGTTGCTGGCGAAACAACAAGGTCTGAGCGTTGAGCACATTGAGGTAATCGGTGAGGCCGCGCTGGTAGGCGATCATGGCGATGTCGTAGGTTTTCTGCGCCGAGGCCACCGACTGCGCGGCAAAGGTGGCTTGCTTGTCCATGGATTCGCGGCGGATCAACTGGTCGCTGATGCCCTTGAGCGCGTTGACCAGCGTCTGGTTGTACTTGGCCACGGCGATGTCATAACCGGCGCTGGCTTCGCCCAACTGCCCACGCAAACGACCGCCGTCGAAGATCGGCAGGCTGATCGCCGGGCCGACGGTGTAGTTGAATTTCTGCCCGCTGAGAAACCCCAGCATCGTGCCGCCGGTGGCCATATAGCCGAGGCTGCCGACCAGATCGACGTTGGGGTAGAAACCGGCGTGCGCCACATCAATACCGCGCGCCTGGGCGGCGACCTGCCAGCGGCTGGCAACCACATCCGGGCGTTGGCCGAGCAATTGCGCGGGCAGGCTTGAGGGCAGCTTCAGCGGCGCGGCCAAGGACAAACTCGGGCGTTGCAGTTGCGCGCCTGCGCCTGGGCCTTTACCGGCCAATGCCGCGAGCTGGTTGCGGCTCAGGGCGATTTCTTCGTCGAGTGCGTCGAGCTGGCGATGGGTTTCGGGCAAGGGCGTTTCGGCCTGGCTCACATCGAAATGCGTGCCGATGCCGGCATTCAGGCGCTTATTGGCCAGGTCGAGGATCTGCTGTTGCTGGGCCAGGGTGGCGGCGACGATATCGCGGTTGGCGAAGTGCAACGACAGCTGGATATAGGCGCGCACCACATTGTTCTGCAATTCGAGCTGGGCCTGACGCGCTTCGGCAGCGCTCATATGCGCCAGGTCGACGGCGCGTTCGCTGGCATTGCTTTCGCGGCCCCACAGGTCGAGGGCGTAGCTCAAGCCCAGGGACGCGGTGTTGTCCCAGGTATTGGCACCGCTCAATTCGCCCGGCCCGTAGAACTGATCTTTCGGCCAGTTGTGGCGTTTGAGCGTGGTGTCACTGTTGATCTGCAACGACTCAGCCGACTCGGCGATCCCGGCCAGGGCCCGCGCTTCCCGCACCCGCGCGGCGGCCATGGCCATGTTCGGGCTGTTTTGCGTGGCGAGGTCGACCCAGCGGTTGAGTTGCATGTCGCCATAGGCTTGCCACCATTGTGTGGTGGGCCAGTGGGCGTCCTGCGCGGCGCTCTGGATGGCGGCGTCGGTGGCCAGGGTATTGGCGTTGAAGGCTTGGCCTTGGGGGGCGATTCCTCCGGTTCCGATGCAGCCGCTGATTGCTAACGATAAGGCCAAAACACTGAGAGCCTTCAGCTCTCTGCTGATGCGACGCGGCACGGCGAACGAATTCCTGAGGTGGTGAGGCGGGGAAGGTGGCGCAATTCTAGGGGGCGCCATGGGGAACGATAAGCTGGCATTCCTGTGAATCTTTGTTACCGTTCAGGCGATAATCCGTTGGTAGGGATCACTGGACGGCGTAACTTTCTGTCACAATTTGCTATCTCCCTTGAGAACACTCCATGGACACTTTGCAAAATATGCGCGCCTTCAGTTGCGTGGCCGAGGCCGGCAGCTTCACCGCCGCCGCCGTGCAACTGGACACCACCACCGCCAACGTCTCGCGCGCGGTCTCCAACCTTGAGGCCCATCTGCAAACCCGCTTGCTCAACCGCACCACTCGCCGCATCGCGCTGACCGAGGCCGGCAAGCGCTATTTGCTGCGTTGTGAGCAGATCCTGGCTTATGTCGAGGAAGCCGAGGCCGAAGCCAGCGACGCCCACGCACGCCCCGCCGGGCAGCTGAAAGTGCATACCATGACCGGCATCGGCCAGCATTTCGTGATTGACGCAATTGCCCGTTACCGTCGCACCCACCCCGACGTGACCTTCGACCTGACCCTGGCCAACCGCGTGCCGGACCTGCTCGACGAGGGTTACGATGTGTCCATCGTGCTGGCCAGCGAGCTGCCGGATTCGGGTTTTGTGTCCCAGCGCCTGGGCATCACCTACAGCATCGCGTGTGCCTCGCCGGATTACGTCAAGGCCAAAGGTTGCGCACAGCGGCCCCAGGATTTGCTCAACCACGCCTGCCTGCGCCTGGTCAGCCCGGTGATCCAGCTGGACAAATGGACCTTCAACGGCCCCGAAGGCCAGGAAAGCGTGGCGATCAACACTTCGCCGTTCCTGGTCAACTCGGCTGATGCGATGAAAACCGCGATCACCAGCGGCATGGGCGTCGGCCTGCTGCCGGTGTATGCGGCTATTGAGGGTTTGCGTAACGGCACGCTGGTGCGGGTGATGCCCAACTACCGCTCGCAGGAGCTGAACCTGTATGCCATCTACCCCTCGCGCCAGTACCTGGATGCGAAGATCAAGACCTGGGTGGAATACCTGAGAGGGTCGTTGCCGGAGATTCTGGCGGCGCATCAGGCGGAGTTGGTGGCGTACGAGTTGAGTGGCAGCCTGGGCGGCACACGCCTGGCGAACTGACGTTGGAATACGGCCCCACAAACACCATCCATTTACTGTGGGAGCTGGCTTGCCTGCGATAGCATCGCCTCGGTACTGCTGATACACCGAGGCGCCAGCATCGCAGGCAAGCCAGCTCCCACATTTTGAGCGGAGTTCTGCAATGAAAAAGACTGTCCTCGCCTTCAGCCGTGTCACCCCGCAAATGATCGAACGCCTGCAACAGGACTTCGAGGTCATCGCGCCGAACCCCAAGCTGGGTGACATCAATGCTCAATTCAACGAAGCCCTGCCCCACGCCCATGGCCTGATCGGCGTAGGCCGCAAGCTGGGCCGTGCGCAGCTGGAAGGCGCGAGCAAGCTGGAGGTGGTGTCCAGCGTGTCGGTGGGTTACGACAACTACGACGTGCCGTACTTCAACGAGCGCGGGATCATGCTCACCAACACCCCGGACGTACTCACCGAAAGCACCGCCGACCTGGCCTTCGCGCTGCTGATGAGCAGTGCGCGCCGAGTGGCCGAACTGGATGCCTGGACCAAGGCCGGCCAGTGGAAAGCCAGCGTTGGCGCGCCGCTGTTCGGCTGCGATGTACACGGCAAGACCCTCGGCATAGTGGGCATGGGCAATATCGGCGCAGCAGTGGCCCGGCGCGGGCGCCTGGGCTTCAATATGCCGATTCTGTACAGCGGCAACAGCCGCAAGACCCAGCTGGAGCAGGAGCTGGGCGCGCAGTTGCGCAGCCTGGACCAGTTGCTGGCCGAGGCGGATTTTGTCTGCCTGGTGGTGCCGTTGAGCGACAAGACCCGCCACTTGATCAGCACCCGCGAATTGGGGCTGATGAAGTCCAGTGCGATCCTGATCAATATTTCCCGTGGGCCGGTGGTGGATGAACCGGCGCTGATTGAGGCGCTGCAAACCCAGAAAATCCGTGGCGCCGGGCTGGATGTGTATGAGCAAGAGCCGCTGGCCGAATCGCCGCTGTTCCAACTGAGCAATGCGGTGACCCTGCCGCATATCGGCTCGGCTACGCATGAAACTCGTGAAGCCATGGCCAATCGCGCCCTGGACAACCTGCGCAGCGCCTTGCTGGGGCAACGTCCGCAGGATCTGGTGAACCCGCAGGTCTGGAAGGGCTGACGCCGATCTCATATGGGATGGGTTTTGTGTGAGAGCTGGCTTGCCTGCGATGGCATCACCTCAGTGCAACTGGTAGACCGAGGTGCCTGCATCGCAGGCAAGCCAGCTCCCACACAAGCCCAGCCCGACACAAAATCCGGTTAAAGCCTGGCTCCCCCGAGTCGATAACCTTCCATAGATCGTCATCCCTGATCCACAGAAGGTTTTTATGTCCACCACCAAAGCCCGCGCAGATTCACTCTCGCTTCTGCTCTTTACCTTGCGCAGCGGCAAGCTGATGGCCATCAACCTGCTCAAAGTCAGTGAAATCATCCCCTGCCCACCGCTGACCAAGCTGCCGGAGTCGCACCCGCACGTCAAAGGCATCGCCACCCTGCGCGGTGCCTCGCTGTCGGTGATCGACCTGAGCCGCGCCCTCGGTGAGATGCCGCTGCAAGACCCGAACGGCGGCTGCCTGATCGTCACCGATGTCAGCCGTTCCAAGCAGGGCCTGCATGTGCAGGCGGTGAGCAAGATTGTGCATTGCCTGACCACCGACATCCGCCCGCCGCCCTATGGCTCCGGCGGCAACCGCTCGTTTATCACCGGCGTGACTCAGGTCGAAGGCGGCCTGGTGCAGGTGCTGGATATCGAAAAGGTCATCCACGGCATTGCCCCGGCCCCCGTTGAAGCGGCGCCGACCGACTTGACCATGGAAGAAGCCGAAGTGCTCGGCAATGCGCGAATCCTGGTGGTGGACGACAGCCAGGTGGCTCTGCAGCAATCGGTACACACCCTGCGCAACCTCGGCCTGACGTGCCACACCGCGCGCAGTGCCAAGGAAGCCATTGATGTGCTGCTGGAGCTGCAAGGCACGGTCGAGCAGATCAACGTGGTGGTGTCGGACATCGAGATGTCCGAAATGGACGGTTACGCCCTCACCCGCACCCTGCGCGAAACCCCGGACTTCCAGGAGCTTTACGTGCTGCTGCACACCTCCCTGGACAGCGCGATGAACAGCGAGAAGGCCCGCCTGGCCGGTGCCGACGCGGTGCTCACCAAGTTCTCGTCGCCCGAGCTGACCAAATGCCTGGTGGTTGCCGCGCAAACTGTGGCGCAAAAAGGCCTGTAAGCGGTGGCGGAGTATTTCCAACTGCTGCGCCGCGACCTTACTACCAGCCTGCCAGCACCGCAGTGGCCGGCCAATACCCGGCTGGATCATTACCGCGATGAGCTGGCCCCGGCCATCCATGCCGTATTGCGCATGACCCAGGAACAGGGCGGCGGCCGTGTCCCCAGCCTGGCAGAATGGCGCCGGCAGTTCGTCACCGACGCCGAGTTCGACCCCACGCTATGCCTGGTGGCCAGTAACGCAGACGGCATTCTTGGCGTGGCCCAGTGCTGGACCAGCGCGTTTATCAAGAACCTCTCGGTCCATCCGTGCGCCCAAGGCCAGGGGCTGGGGCGTGCCTTGTTGCTGCATACCTTCCACGTGTTCAAGCAACGCGGCGAGCCCTGTGTGGACCTGAAGGTGCTGGAAACCAACCAACGCGCCCGACAGTTGTATGAAAGTGCCGGCATGGTGTTTGTGCTGCGCGACCAGGTACCCGAGGACTGACCGGCACTGGCGCATAACTTGCTTCCACTGAGCCTGAACAGTGAATAGAGGCAAAAACCCGTCACCGTTCAAGAGTGCCCTCTGACCTTGCCTGGTGACAGATCCTCCATGAATACTCACTTTTCCTGCGTGGGTTGCGGCAAATGCTGCAGCGACCATCACGTTCCCCTGACCCTCGAAGAAGCCCGCAGTTGGGCGGCTGACGGCGGTAACGTCATCGTGCTGGTGGAGGGCTTTCTTGGCACCGGCCTGGGCTTGCCGGTGCAACAACGCGAGCATGCCGAACGCCGTTCAGTGGTAGTGCCGAGCGGCAATACCGAGGCGTTTGTGGCAATCACCTTTGCCGCCTACAACGCCGGGCGTTGCCGCAATCTTGACGAAGACAACCGTTGTGGCATCTATGAGCGTCGCCCACTGGTGTGTCGCATCTACCCGATGGAAATCAACCCGCATATCCCATTGAACCCCGCCGCCAAGGATTGCCCGCCAGAATCCTGGGAACAGGGGCCGGCGCTGATCGTCGGCGGTGAGTTGATGGATGCAGAACTGGCTGAGCTGATCCGCCGCTCACGCCAGGCCGACCGTGACGATGTGCAGACCAAGGAGGCCGTGTGCGCCTTGCTGGGTATTCGTACCACGGCGCTCAAGGGCGATGGGTTTACCGCGTATTTGCCGGATATGGCTGCCTTTGCGCAGGCGATTGAGTTGGCGATTGAGCAACCATCGGTGGCTAATGAGTGGGTGTTTCACGTCTCCGGCATGGACATCGCCGAGCAGGTGCTGGATGCGGGGGCGCAGATTGCCACTGAGGTGCCGGCCAACTATGCGTTTATCTCGTTGAGGGCGGCTTAGGCTCGATGCGGCCAGTGTGGATGTGGGAGCTGGCTTGCCTGCGATGCGGGCAACTCGGCACACCAGGTACACCGAAGTGATGCCATCGCAGGCAAGCCAGCTCCCACAGTTGAACGGGTATGGCTGCCTGTTGGCCATGGCTTGCAAAACACGGGGCCTGCTCACGTGCCGCAATTAATTGGCCATCATTGAGTGGAGGGCGGCTCATCCAAGTGATAAGGCGCCAGAATCCGCTGGTATTCACCGTTGTGCATCAGTTGCTCAAGCGCGTGATTGAGGTCGTTGCGCAAAGTGGAGTCAAACTTGCGCACAGCAATGGCAATGCCGTTGCCTAAGAGTTCACCGGACAAGGGCGGCCCCATGAAGTCGAAATCCTGGCCAACCGGGGTGTCGAGCAGTGCACTGCGAATTTCCACAGTGCCTTGCAGCGTCGCATCAATCTTGCCGGCTACCAGACTGCGGGCCAGTTCGTCATTGAGCCAGAAACTTTTGATGATGACGCCCGCCGGTGCCCACTGCGACCGCGCAAAGGCTTCGCGATTGCTGCCCAGCAGCACACCGACACGCTTACCCTTGAGCGAGCGTGTGTCGGGTAACAGGCCGGACGCCTTACGGGCCACCAAACGCGTGGTAAAAGGGTAGAGATTATCGGTGAACCCCACCCACCGCCGCCGCCCCGAGGTGGCGGCAATGCCCATGATCGCATCGAACTGCCGGGCTTCGAGGGCCGGGAAGTCTTCGACAAACACCTGGTCGACCCAGGTGCAGCGCACATTCAACTGTGTACACAAGGCGTTGCCCAAGTCGATGTTCAAGCCCACCAATTGACCTTGCGGGCTACGACTCTGAAAGGGCGGAAACTGCGCGGCAACAGCGAAGCGGATTTCGCGCCGGGGTTGATCATCGTCGGCCACGGCGTCGATCGACAGCAAAAGGGCAAGTGCTGCACACAGGGGTATCAGAGCCACGGGAAACATCCTTTTCCAGAAAGACCAGCCTTGGCCACCCGCCCGATCTGAACGGTCGGGATGGAATCAAGGCTGTGCAAGCTTTCTAGAAACGGTCGCGGGTCTTCAATCGGAAATATCAGCAGGTGTTGTAGTCCGCACCTGATAAAACGCTGGTCGTTCTATTCTCAGCGTTTACCCATCGAGCGGCGAGTGCCCGGCGGCGCCATGCCTGGCGACTTGGTGTGGCCGTTCTTGGCGCCATTCTTGTACCAAGGCTGGGCGGCGTTTTTGGCCCCAGCCAGTTCACCCGGCTTGAACGGAAACTTGAACGCCGGGATCTCGGCTTTTTCAACGCTTTGAGCGTCGGCCGGATCGACGAGGTCGGCCGCGTCAACAGGGGGTTGTGTCGGGGAAGTCATGGAAGCTCCGGGGCGTGCAGAAGATGAGGCGGTGGCCGGCTTGCGGGCCACGCTGGCGCGCAGTATACCTGCGCGCCTTGGATCTTTAACCACCGCCGGTACGAATGGTCGGACTTTACTGACAGCGCTGTCAGTTAGCAGTCACCGTGCTGACCGGGTTGGCGGGCTATAAAGAACGATCACTCTCCCAACCCTTTGCCCCGGCGCCCCACCCCATGCACATTCAACGAAAAACCGCCCTGATCGTGGCTGCCCTGGTGGTCGTGGCAGTTGCAGCCTGGGCCTTCAACCGACCGGCGAAAACCAAACTGGCGGTGTCCACCGCTATCCCGGTGCGAGTGGTGAGCGTCACACAGCAGGACATTCCTCGATTTGTCAGCGGTATCGGCTCGGTGCTGTCGCTGCACAGCGTGGTGATCCGCCCGCAAATCGACGGCATCCTCACCAAGCTGCTGGTCAAGGAGGGCCAATTGGTCAAGGCCGGTGACCTGCTGGCGACCATCGATGACCGCTCGATCCGCGCGAGCCTTGATCAGGCCAAGGCGCAGTTGGGCGAAAGCCAGGCGCAGTTGCAAGTGGCGTTGGTAAACCTCAAGCGCTACAAAGAGCTGAGCGTCGACGACGGCGTATCCAAGCAGACCTATGACCAGCAGCAAGCCCTGGTCAACCAGCTCAAGGCCACGGCGCAAGGTAATCAGGCCGCCATTGATTCGGCCCTGGTACAGCTGTCCTACACCCAGATTCGCTCGCCGGTGACTGGCCGTGTCGGCATTCGCACCGTGGATGAAGGCAACTTCCTGCGCATGAGTGATACCCAAGGCTTGTTCTCGGTGACGCAAATCGATCCGATCGCCGTGGAGTTCTCGTTGCCGCAACAAATGTTGCCGACCCTGCAAGGCTTGATCGCCGCGCCCACCCAAGCCAGCGTCGATGCCTACATGGGCGCCGACACCGACGGCCAGACCGGCGACCTGCTCGGCGAAGGGCACCTGAGCCTGATCGACAACCAGATCAGCTCCACCACCGGCACCCTGCGCGCCAAGGCTGAATTCAACAACGCTTCGCAGCGTCTGTGGCCGGGGCAACTGGTGACTATCAAGATCCAGACCGCCCTGGACAAGAACGCGCTGGTGGTACCACCGACCGTGGTGCAACGTGGGCTCGACGCGCATTTTGTGTACCGCGTCAACGGTGACAAGGTTGAGGTTGTGCCGGTGCAGGTGGCGTATCAGGACAGCGACGTGACCATCATCAAGGGCGTGCAAGCCGGTGATGTGCTGGTCAGCGACGGCCAGTCGCGGCTCAAGGCCGGTGCGCAAATCGAGGTGCTCAAAGAGCCACCACAAGTGATCCAGACCGCCCAGACCAAGGTGCAACCATGAGCGGCAGCCGTTCCCCGTCCGCCTGGTGCGTCGACCATCCGGTTGCCACCCTGTTGCTGACCTTTGCGCTGGTGTTGCTGGGGCTGATTGCCTTCCCGCGCCTGGCTGTGGCGCCGCTGCCGGAAGCGGAGTTCCCGACCATCCAGGTCACCGCCACCTTGCCCGGCGCCAGCCCGGACACCATGGCCTCATCCGTGGCCACGCCCTTGGAGGTGCAATTCAGCGCCATCCCTGGCATGACCCAGATGACCTCCAGCAGCGCCTTGGGTTCAAGCCTGCTGACCCTGCAATTCACCCTGAACAAAAGCATCGACACCGCCGCGCAGGAAGTGCAGGCGGCGATCAACACCGCCTCCGGCAAGCTGCCCAGCGACATGCCGAGCCTGCCGACCTGGAAGAAGGTCAACCCGGCCGACAGCCCGGTGCTGATCCTCAGCGTCAGCTCCGACAGCATGCCCAGCACCGAGCTGAGCGACTATGTAGAAACCTTGCTGGCGCGGCAGATCAGCCAGATTGACGGCGTTGGCCAGATCAATATCACCGGGCAGCAACGCCCGGCGATTCGCGTACAGGCTTCACCGGACAAACTCGCGGCCATCGGCCTGACCCTCGCCGATGTGCGCCTGGCCATCCAGCAGTCCAGCCTGAACCTGGCCAAAGGTGCGATTTACGGCAAGAACAGCGTGTCGACGATATCGACCAACGACCAGCTGTTTCACCCCGAGGAATACGGCCAACTGATCGTTTCCTACAAGAACGGCGCGCCGGTGCAACTGCGTGATGTCGCCAAAGTCATCAACGGTTCGGAAAACGCCTACGTACAGGCCTGGTCCGGTGACACGCCCGGCGTCAACCTGGTGATTTCGCGCCAGCCCGGCGCCAACATTGTCGAGACTGTGGACCGCATTCAAGCCGAACTGCCGCGCCTGGAAGGCATGCTGCCCGCCTCGGTGCAGGTCAGCGTGTTGACCGACCGCACCAAGACCATCCGCGCGTCCTTGCATGAAGTGGAAGTGACCCTGCTGATCGCCATCCTGCTGGTGGTGGCGGTGATGGCGCTGTTCCTGCGCCAATTGTCGGCGACGCTGATTGTGTCCAGCGTACTCGGCGTGTCGCTGATCGCCAGTTTCGCGCTGATGTATGTGCTGGGCTTCAGCTTGAATAACCTGACGCTGGTGGCGATCGTGATCGCCGTGGGCTTTGTGGTCGACGATGCCATCGTGGTGGTGGAGAACATTCACCGTCACCTGGAGGCGGGCCTGGATAAACGCGAGGCGGCAATCAAGGGCTCGGGCGAGATCGGCTTTACCGTGGTGTCCATCAGCTTCTCGCTGGTGGCGGCGTTTATTCCGCTGCTGTTCATGGGCGGTGTGGTCGGGCGGCTGTTCAAGGAATTTGCGCTGACGGCCACCTCGACCATCCTGATTTCGGTGGTGGTTTCGCTGACATTGGCGCCGACCCTGGCCGCGCTGTTCATGCGCGCGCCGACTCATCATGCCCATGACAAACCGGGTTTCAGCGAGCGCCTGCTCGCCGGCTACGCGCGCAACCTGCGCCGTGCGCTGGCGCATCAACGCAGCATGGCAGCGATCTTTATGCTGACCCTGGCGTTGGCCGTGGTCGGCTACGTGTTTATCCCCAAGGGTTTCTTCCCGGTGCAGGACACCGGCTTTGTACTCGGCACCAGCGAAGCGGCGGCCGACGTGTCGTACCCGGACATGGTCGCCAAGCACAAGGCGCTGGCCGAGATCGTCAAGGACGACCCGGCAGTGGCCGCGTTTTCCCACTCGGTGGGCGTGACCGGCAGCAACCAGACCATCGCCAACGGCCGTTTCTGGATCGCCTTGAAAGACCGCGGTGATCGCGATGTATCCGCCAGCCAGTTCATTGACCGCATCCGCCCCAAACTGGCCAAGGTGCCGGGCATCGTCTTGTACCTGCGCGCCGGCCAGGACATCAACTTGAGTTCCGGCCCAAGCCGCGCCCAGTATCAATATGTGCTCAAGAGCAACGACGGCGCGACGCTCAATACCTGGACCCAACGCCTGACCGAAAAACTGCGCGCCAACCCGGCCTTTCGCGACCTGTCCAACGACTTGCAACTGGGCGGCAGCATCACTCACATCAGCATCGACCGCCAGGCGGCGGCGCGCTTTGGCCTCACCGCTACCGATGTCGACCAGGCGCTGTATGACGCGTTCGGCCAACGCCAGATCAACGAGTTCCAGACCGAGATCAACCAGTACCAGGTGGTGCTGGAACTCGACACTCAACAGCGCGGCAAGGCCGAAAGCCTGAACTACTTTTACCTGCGCTCACCGTTGACCAACGAGATGGTGCCGCTGTCGGCACTGGCCAAGGTCGACCCACCCAGCGTGGGGCCGTTGTCCATCAGCCATGACGGCATGTTCCCGGCCGCCAACCTGTCGTTCAACCTGGCACCCGGCGTGGCATTGGGTGATGCGGTGATCATGCTCAACCAGGCCAAAAACGAAATCGGCATGCCGACCACCCTGATCGGCACCTTCCAGGGTGCGGCCCAGGCGTTCCAAAGCTCTTTGGCCAGCCAACCGTGGCTGATCCTGGCGGCGCTGGTGGCGGTCTATATTATTTTGGGCGTGCTGTATGAGAGCTTCGTGCACCCGCTGACGATCATCTCCACCTTGCCCTCGGCGGGCTTGGGCGCGTTGATCATGCTGTGGTTGCTGGGCCAGGACTTTTCGATCATGGCCTTGATCGGGCTGGTGCTGCTGATCGGTATCGTCAAGAAAAACGGCATCCTGATGATCGACTTTGCCCTGGAGGCCCAGCGCGTGCGCGGGCTGCCACCTGAGGAGGCGATTTATGAAGCCTGCGTCACCCGGTTCCGGCCGATCATCATGACCACCCTCGCCGCCCTGCTCGGCGCCGTGCCGTTGATGCTGGGCTCCGGGCCAGGCGCCGAACTGCGCCAGCCGCTGGGGATCGCGGTGGTCGGCGGCCTGTTGGTGAGCCAGGCGCTGACGCTGTTCACCACACCGGTCATATACTTGTACCTTGAGAAGTTTTTCCACAGGCCCAAACCAGCGCTGGCGCTGGCGACCACACACTAAAGGCGGGGTCATGCGCGTCCTGATTATTGAAGATGAAGAGAAAACCGCGGACTACCTGCACCGCGGCCTGACGGAGCAAGGCTACACCGTCGATGTGGCGCGCGAAGGCGTCGAGGGCTTGCACCTGGCGCTGGAGAACGATTACGCGGTGATCGTACTCGACGTGATGCTGCCAGGCCTCGACGGCTTTGGTGTGTTGCGCGCACTGCGGGCACGCAAGCAGACGCCGGTGATCATGCTCACTGCTCGCGAGCGTGTGGAAGACCGCATCCGTGGCTTGCGTGAAGGCGCCGATGATTATTTGGGCAAACCGTTTTCGTTCCTCGAACTGGTGGCGCGCCTGCAAGCGCTGACCCGCCGCAGTGGCGGGCATGAGCCGGTGCAAGTCACCGTGGCCGACCTGTGGATCGACCTGATCAGCCGCAAGGCCAGCCGCAACGGCCTGCGCCTGGACCTGACCGCCAAAGAGTTCTCGCTGCTCAGCGTATTGGCACGGCGCCAGGGTGAAATCCTGTCCAAGACCGCGATTGCGGAAATGGTCTGGGACATCAATTTCGACAGCGACGCCAATGTGGTGGAAGTGGCGATCAAGCGCCTGCGCGCCAAGCTCGACGGGCCGTTCGAACACAAGTTGCTGCACACCATTCGTGGCATGGGTTATGTGCTGGAGAGCAGAAGTGTCGGCTAACTCCATCGCCCTGCGCCTGAGCGGCATGTTCACCTTGGTGGCGCTGCTGATTTTCGTGTTGATCGGCGGCGCGCTGTACCAGCAAGTGGATCGCGGCCTGGGCTTGTTGCCGGGCGCCGAACTGGATGCGCGCTACAGCGTGCTGGAATCCTCGGTGAACCGCTTCGGCACACCGGACCACTGGGCAAAAATCACCGCCAAGTTGAAGTTGCTCGGCGAAGAAGACCCGCGCATCCGCTTCTGGGTGGTGAGCAGCGACCCGAGCTACGAATACGGCAACCCCGACGCGCAGATCCGCGCATTCGCCCAAGGGCCGACCGGCAAACGCGACTTGCGCCTGCCTGGGCATGAATACCCGTTCAAGGTGTTGCTCAGCCAGTTCGCGGCCAAGGATCAACGCCCGCCGCTGCGCTTTATGATCGCCATCGACACCGAGAACTTCCGCGCCACTCAGCACCATCTGTTGATGGCCTTGATCGGCCTGGCCTATGTCGGTGTGGCGCTGGCGGCACTGTTGGGCTTTTGGGTCTCGCGTATCGGCCTCAAGCCGCTGGGCAAACTTTCGGATGAAGCGCAAAAACTCGCACCGCCCAAACTCTCAGGGCGCCTGCAGTTGTCGCCCTTGCCGCCGGAGCTGAGCCAGTTCGTCAACTCGTTCAACTCCACGCTGGATCGGGTCGAACAGGCGTATTCGCGCCTGGAGTCGTTCAATGCCGATGTGGCCCACGAACTGCGCTCGCCGCTGACCAACCTGATCGGCCAGACCCAAGTGGCGCTCACCCGTGGTCGTTCGGCCGAGCATTACTTCGAGGTGCTGCAATCGAACCTCGAAGAGCTGGAACGCCTGCGTTCGATCATTAATGACATGCTGTTCCTGGCCAGCGCCGACCAGGGCAGCAAGGCCACCAAACTGATCGAAAGCTCCCTGGCCGATGAAGTCGCCACCACCCTCGACTACCTGGACTTCATCCTCGAGGACGCCCAAGTCAAAGTGCGCGTACACGGAGATGCCTTGGTGCACATCGAGAAAGCCCACCTGCGCCGCGCGCTGATCAACCTGCTGAGCAATGCGGTGCAGCACACTGCGCCGGGGCAGATCATCGAAGTGAGCATTGAGGTGCAGGAGCAGTGGGTGGCGATCGGGGTGACCAACCCCGGCGATGAGATCGCCCGTGAGCATTTGCCGCGCTTGTTTGAACGCTTCTACCGGGTGGACGCGTCGCGCAGTAACAGCGGCGCAAATCATGGGCTGGGGCTGGCGATCGTCAAGGCGATTGCATTGATGCACGGCGGTGATGTGTTTGTGCGCAGTGAGGGCGGTGGCAATACTTTTGGCATTACCTTGCCGGTCTGACTCACCAGAACACATCGATCCAGTGTGGGCCAGCTCCCACACAAGCCAGATCCCACATAGCCAGCTTCCCCACTGGATCTCAAGGGTCTGACTGTTGCGGTTTGGGCAACAGTCATTATCTTGTTACACTCTATATCGCACCGCTCACCTGCGTTACTTTGACGCACCGATGAGCGCGACGGCAAGGCAGCTTCCCGCTCACCCGAATTTCCCTCGACTTATTTCCAGGGCTCTACACTGGGAATCTGTTTAAAGCCGCTGACTTCAGCGGCTTTTTTTTGCCGTAAAAAAAGGCCAGGCACACCCCCACGACATTGGCCGTTTTCGATTGACCAAAGGAGCTAAACCGGTGAAGAACTCGCTGACGTTCACCCCGTTATTCCTCGCGATTGCAGCAACGATCGTCCCCCTTGCCCACGCGGCAGACTCGACCCCCGCTGACGGTTTCGTCGAAGGCTCAAGCCTGAAGATCAACACCCGCAACTACTACATGAACCGCGACCGTCGCGACACTCACACCGATGACAGCAAAGAATGGGGCCAGGGTTTCATCGGCACATTCGAATCCGGCTACACCCAAGGCACCGTCGGCTTTGGCCTGGACCTCAATGCCATGCTCGGCCTCAAGCTCGACGGCGGCGGTGGCACTGACGGTTCCAGCATCCTCCCTTACGGCAGCGGCAACGGCAAAGCGCCTGGCTCGTTCTCCACCGCGGGCGGCACTTTGAAAATGCGTGCCTTCGACACCGAACTCAAAGCCGGCGACCTGTTCCTCAACAACCCGGTGATCGCCGGCGGCATGACCCGCATGTTGCCGCAGACGTTCCGGGGTGTGAGCCTGGCCAACCACAGCTTCGACGGCTGGATGTTCGAAGGCGGCCAGGCCAGCTTTACCAAACTCTACAACCAGAGCGGCCACCGACGCATCGGCACCAGCTACGGCACCCTGCCCGCCAACGCCGACAGCCAACACCTGAACTGGGCCGGTGTGTCCTTCAGCGGCGTCCCGGGCCTGACCAGCAACCTGTACGCCTCCGAACTCAAGGATGTATGGCACCAGTACTACTACGACCTGGACTACACCTACGCGCTGAACGATCTTGTCAGCCTCAACCCAGGCCTGCACTACTACCACACCCAGGACACCGGCCAGTCGTTGCTGGGCAGCATCGACAACAACACCTACAGCCTGCATTTCACCGTGGGCGTGGGCAACCACAGCGTCACCGCCGCGTACCAGCAGGTCAACGGCAACACACCGTTCGACTACATCACCCAGGGCGACAGCGTGTACCTGGACAATTCCCAGCAATACTCGGACTTCAACGGCCCCAACGAGCGCTCGTGGAAGCTCAAGTACGCCTACGACTTTGCAGCCCTCGGCATGCCTGGGCTGACGTCCGCCGTGTCGTATATCAGCGGCAAGACCGACCTGACCAAGGTCGACCCCAACAGCCGCGGCTACAACGCCTGGTACAGCGCCGACGGCAAAGACGCCAAGCATTGGGAACGCGACATCGACGTGAAGTACGTGGTGCAAGGCGGCAAAGCCAAGGACCTGGCCGTGCGCCTGCAATGGGCAACCAACCGCGGTGGCAATGGCTACTCGGCGGTGGACCGGGATGTGGATGAATATCGCGTGATTGTGGATTACCCGATCAACGTGTTTTAGGCATAAATCTGCCAGACGATGAATAGCTGATGTGGGAGCTGGCTTGTGTGGGAGCTGGCTTGCCTGCGATAGCATCGCTGCGGTGTTGTAGATGTACCGAGGTGTCTGCATCGCAGGCAAGCCAGCTCCCACCAAACCTGCGATTGCCTACTACGCTATTGGCATCCTCGAAGCAGAAGTACGCCCGATGAGCCCAAGTCTCTACCGACCCACCCCTCGCCCGGAACGCTTGCTGATCCTGGGCAGTTGCCTCACGGTCTTTGTGATCGTGGCGATCGTCACCGCGCTGCTGATTCGCGAACATGCCAACACCTTGCAGACCGCCAAGCGCACCGCCAATAACATCACCCAACTGATCGACGCCGATGTGCTGCGTAACGTCGAACTCTATGACATGGCCCTCAAGGGCCTGATCGCCGCCACCGAACGCAGTGACCTGCAGGGTGTGTCCGCCAGTATCCGCCATCTGGTGCTGTTCGATCGCTCTGCCGCTGCACCCTTCAAGGGCGACATTCTGTTGCTGGACCCCAGTGGTGAAGTGATAGCCGACTCCTCGCTGCTCACACCCAAGACCGGCAACTTCGCTGATCGCGATTATTTTCAGGCACACCGCAAAAACCCCGACCTGGGGCTGTATATCAGCCGCCCATTCCTGGCCCGTTGCGTGTGTGATGACCAGTGGCGCATCGCATTCAGCCGCCGCGTGTCATCGCCGGACGGGCGCTTCCTGGGCGTGGCGGTGGCCTCGATGCGCCTGTCGTACTTCCAACAGTTGTTCAGCGGCCTGAACATCGGAAGCAACGGCACCATCAACCTGATCAACCACCAAGGCATCCTGCTGGCGCAACAACCGCTGCTGGAAGTGGACATGATCGACAAGGACTTGAGCCAGCGGCCCAATGTCGCGCGTATGCTGCGTGAACGCGACGGCAGCTTTCGGGGCGTCTCCAGCGTCGACAACCAGCCACGGCTCTATAGTTTCTCGAATGTGGGCAGCTTGCCCTTAATTGTCGCGGTGGCGTTGTCCAGCGATGAAATCTTTGCCCCATGGCGGCGTGCCGCGTGGCTGGTCAGCATAGCAACGGGCGTGTTGTGCATCGGCCTGCTGTGGCTGACCTGGATGCTGAGCAAGGAGCTGCGTCGCCGTCATCGTGCCGAACAAGTGCTGTCAGAACTGGCAGCCACCGACGCCCTCACCGGCCTTGCCAACCGCCGTACCCTGGACCAGCGCCTGCGCCTGGAATGGGACCGCGCACAACGCTCAACCGAGCCGCTGAGCCTGCTGATGATCGACGTGGATCACTTCAAGGCCTTCAACGACCTGCATGGCCATCACGGCGGCGATGAGGCTTTGCGCGCGGTTGCCCAAGTGATCGAAGACAACATCCGCCGCCCGGCTGACCTGGCAGCGCGCTACGGTGGCGAAGAGTTTGCAGTGGTGCTGCCCCATACCGACGCCAAGGGTGCCTGGTTGATTGCCGAACATATCCGCAGCAGCGTCGAGCATTTGCCACGGGTGGCCGGTGCCGACGGGCCTATTACAGTGAGTATCGGCATGAGCACCTGGCAAAAGCGCAGCCGCATGGCACTTGAGGACTTGCTGCTCAATGCTGATCAGGCGCTGTATGAGGCCAAGCACACCGGGCGCAACCGCATTGTGGAGGCTGCGGCCCGCTAGGTGATCGTTCCCACGCTCCGCGTGGGAATGCCTCTTCTGACGCTCTGCGTCAGGCTTAGGGACGCGGAGCGTCCAGGGCTGCATTCCCACGCGGAGCGTGGGAACGATCGGCATAAAAAAAAGGCCACCCGAAGGTGGCCTTTCAAAACTAAAGAAAGAGAGTTGTTACTTACACCGCCGCAACGGGACGCATGTAAGAGATCGGTGCGGTGCTGGCATCTTCGAAGGTCACGACTTCCCAAGCGTCTGTCTGCTCAATCAACTTGCGCAGCAGCTGGTTGTTAAGGGCGTGGCCCGACTTGAAGCCTTTGAACTCGCCTATCAGGCTATTGCCCAGCAGGTAGAGGTCACCGATTGCATCGAGGATCTTGTGCTTCACGAATTCGTCTTCATAGCGAAGGCCGTCTTCGTTCAGTACACCATCCGCGTCGACCACAATGGCGTTTTCAACGCTGCCGCCGAGTGCGAGGTTGTGCTTGCGCAGGTACTCGATGTCACTCATGAAACCAAAGGTACGGGCGCGGCTGACTTCTTTTACGAACGAAGTGCTGGAAAAATCCACGCTTGCACTTTGGGTGCGGTCACGGAATACCGGGTGATCGAAATCGATCTCAAAGCTCACTTTAAAGCCTTCGAACGGGACGAAGGTGGCGCGCTTGTCGCCGTCTTCTACTGTCACTTCCCGCAGAATGCGAATGAACTTCTTGGCTGCGTCCTGTTCTTCCAGGCCGGCAGATTGAATCAAGAATACGAAGGGTCCAGCGCTGCCATCCATGATGGGGACTTCGGACGCGGAGAGCTCGACGTAGGCGTTATCGATGCCCAGGCCAGCCATGGCCGAGAGCAAGTGCTCCACCGTGTCCACTTTGACGTCACCGTTGACCAACGTGGTCGACATCGTGGTTTCGCCAACATTTTCCGCGCGAGCAGGAATCTGCACCACAGGGTCCAGGTCGGCACGAACAAACACGATGCCGGTGTCGACAGGTGCGGGCTTGAGGGTCAGGTATACCTTCTCCCCGGAGTGCAGACCTACACCTGTGGCACGGATAATATTCTTCAGGGTGCGTTGTTTAATCATGGCTTGGACCGCTTCAGCGCAAATTGCGAACTGGTATCAACAAAGGCTGGCGATAATAACAGACCAGACCTTTGCTGAACACCAATCACCTTCATAGCCCTGATACATTCCATTAATCGGCCTGACGACGCAAGAATGCCGGGATGTCCAGGTAGTCCAGGTCATCTTGCGGATTCGGGCTACGGGACGCCGCAGCACCGGCCTGAGCCTGGTTGCGCATCACGGTCGGACGGTCCAGGTCACGATAGTTCACAGACGGCAGTTCCTGGCGCGCAGGCGCTGGAGCGGCAGCTTGCTGGCTGGCGTGGCTGTTGTGGCCGGTGTGAACGGTATTGTCGATGACCTTTACAGGCTTCTCGATTTTTGCGCCCAGGCCGGTGGCAACCACGGTCACGTGCAGTTCGTCGCGCATGTCCGGGTCGATAACGGTACCGACTTTGACCATCGCGTGCTCGGAAGCGAAGGCTTCGATGATGCTACCCACGTCGGAGTACTCACCCAGGGACAGGTCAGGGCCGGCGGTGATGTTCACCAGGATGCCGCGTGCACCTTGCAGGTTCACGTCTTCGAGCAACGGGTTGCGGATCGCCGCTTCAGTGGCTTCACGTGCACGGTTCGGACCGCTGGCGCAGCCAGTGCCCATCATCGCCATGCCCATTTCGCTCATCACGGTACGCACGTCGGCAAAGTCGACGTTGATCATGCCTGGGCGCTTGATGATGTCGGAGATACCGCGAACGGCACCGGCCAGTACATCGTCAGCCTTGGCGAATGCGGACAGCAGGCTTGCGTCCTTGCCCAGGATGGTCAGCAGTTTCTCGTTGGGAATGGTGATCAACGAGTCGACGCTTTCAGACAGCAGACGGATACCTTCGTCGGCGATCTGCATGCGCTTGCGACCTTCGAACGGGAACGGACGCGTCACGACAGCAACGGTCAGAATCCCCATTTCCTTGGCCACTTCGGCAATGATCGGAGCAGCACCGGTACCGGTACCGCCGCCCATGCCGGTGGTGATGAACACCATGTTGGTGCCTTGCAGCACTTCCGCAATACGCTCGCGGTCTTCCAGCGCGGCTTGACGGCCGACTTCCGGGTTGGCGCCAGCGCCGAGGCCCTTGGTCACGGCTGTGCCCAATTGCAGGATGGTCCGCGCGCCGATGCTTTTCAGCGCTTGGGCATCAGTGTTGGCGCAGATGAATTCAACGCCTTCAATGTTGCTCTTGACCATGTGATTGACAGCGTTGCCGCCGCCACCGCCAACACCGATTACTTTGATAACCGGGCTTGCGGGGATGTTGTCTACGAGTTCGAACATGTTCCCTCTCCTTTCGTTTTCTCTAGTTTTTTCGCCTACTACTTACTGCGGTGTTGCGGTAAATCTTTAGAAATTGCCTTTTACCCAAGCCTGCAACCGCTCGAACAACGGCGCTTTGGCTTCATCGTCGCCGCCACGGTAGCTGTCACGGATGCTCGGGCCCGACAGGGAAATGCCGTCGGTCTGCTTTTGCAGCCCGTACAACAGCAAGCCCACGCCGGTGGAATAAATCGGGTTGCGCACCACGTCGCCCAGGCCTTTGACGCCATGGGGCACGCCCAGGCGCACTGGCATATGGAAGATTTCCTCGGCCAGTTCGACCGCGCCTTCCATCTTCGAGGTGCCACCGGTCAGCACGATGCCGGCCGGGATCAAATCTTCGTAGCCGCTGCGGCGCAGTTCAGCCTGGATCAGGGTGAACAGCTCGTCGTAGCGTGGTTCGACCACTTCGGCCAGGGCCTGGCGCGACAGTTCGCGCGGTGGACGGTCGCCCACGCTCGGCACCTTGATGGTTTCACCGGCACCGGCCAGTTTGGCCAGGGCGCAGGCGTAGCGGATCTTGATTTCTTCGGCGTACTGGGTCGGTGTACGCAGCGCCATGGCGATGTCGTTGGTGACCTGGTCGCCCGCAATCGGGATCACGGCGGTGTGACGGATCGCACCTTCGGTGAAGATCGCGATGTCGGTGGTGCCACCGCCGATGTCGACCAGGCACACGCCCAGCTCTTTTTCGTCGTCGGTGAGTACTGAGTAGGCCGAGGCCAACTGCTCAAGAATGATGTCGTCGATTTCCAGGCCGCAGCGGCGCACGCATTTTTCAATGTTCTGTGCGGCGTTGACGGCACAGGTCACCACGTGAACCTTGGCTTCCAGGCGCACGCCCGACATGCCCAGCGGCTCACGCACGCCTTCCTGGTTATCGATCACGTAGTCCTGCGGCAAGGTGTGCAGCACGCGCTGGTCAGCCGGGATCGCCACGGCCTGGGCGGCGTCGAGTACGCGTTCAAGGTCGGCCGAGCTGACTTCACGATCACGGATCGCCACGATGCCGTGGGAGTTCAGGCTACGGATATGGTTGCCGGCCACGCCGACGAACGCCGAGTGAATCCGGCAACCGGCCATCAGCTGCGCTTCTTCAATGGCGCGCTGGATCGACTGCACGGTGGACTCGATGTTCACCACCACGCCCTTCTTCAGGCCCCGGGACGGATGCGTGCCGATACCGACGATTTCGATCACACCGTCTTCCCCGACCTCGCCGACCAGCGCCACCACCTTGGAGGTGCCGATATCGAGACCGACGATCATTTTTCCGCTTTGCACGTTTGCCATGGGTCCTGCCTCTTCTTAATTCTTCGCGACAGCGGGTTTGGCTGTCGTCGGCGCAGCTGGTTCACGCCAGCCGACGGCCAGGCCGTTGGCGTAACGCAGGTCGACGCTCGCAATGTTCGTAATCTGTTCTTTCAAGGTCTTGTCATAGATGGCAATAAAGCGGCGCATCTTTTCCACCAAGCGGTCGCGTCCCAGCAACAACTCGATGCCCGGGCCGGAACTGCCTGCCCCGGTGGTCAAAAACCAGCTGCCCCGCTCACGCAATTCCAGGCGTGCGATGGAGAAACCCAGTGGCCGCAGCATCTGGCTCAGCGCCTGGTACTGCTGCATCACTTGCTGCTGCGCCCGCTGTGGCCCGAACAACTGCGGCAGGTGCTCATAGTTGGCCACCTCACGCGGCGCGAACGCCTGGCCCTGGTTGTTCAACAGTGCGCCATCGCCCCAACGGGCCACGGGCAGTTGTTCTTCCAGACGAATCGTCACCTGGTCCGGCCATACACGGCGGACTTCGGCGTGAGCGATCCACGGCATCTGTTCCAGTTCTGCGCGCATACCGGCCAGGTCGATGGTAAAGAAGCTCGCCGCCAGGTACGGGCCGATGCGCTGCTGTACCGCTTGCTGGCTGATGTAGCTCAAGTCGCCCTGTACGCTGATCTTGGTGATCGGCCGGTCGGCATACGGCAACAGGCGTTGTGCGCCCTCGTAAGTACCGAAGCCCAACGCCACCAGCAACACCGGCCAGAACAGCGCTTTAAGAAAACCAAAGTTGGCTTTCGGCAGGCGCGCCGACATCGGCTCTTTAGCCACCATTCGGCTGGCACCTCGAGGCACCGGCTTGCGGCTGGGCACTGGAGGTTGCTGATGACGAAGCGATGCGCCGTTCATGGGGTTAGCCTCTTGGCTCAATGCTTGCGGCCAGAATCGCCAGCACCAACTGCTGGAAATCCAGACCGGCAGCACGGGCTGCCATAGGTACCAGGCTGTGGTCGGTCATGCCGGGAGCGGTGTTGACTTCAAGGAACCAGAAATTCCCTTGGTCATCCTGCATCACGTCTGCCCGCGCCCAACCGGCGATACCCAGTGCCTCACAGGCTTTCGCCGTGAGGTCCATCAATTCCTGTTCCTTGGTTGCGTCGAGGCCACACGGGATCCGGTACTGAGTATCGGAAGCCACGTACTTGGCGTCGTAGTCGTAAAAGGTGTGGGGCGTGCCCAATGCGATAGGCGGCAATACCTGGCCACGCAGGGTGGCGATGGTGTACTCGGGACCCTGGATCCACTGTTCCACCAACACTTGCGAATCGTAGGTACTTGCCGCTTTCCATGCGTCGATCAATTCGGCGGCCGAGTTCACTTTGGCCATGCCGATACTGGAGCCTTCATGGGCAGGTTTGACGATCAAAGGCAGGCCCAGTTCCTTGGCTGCAGAAATACAATCGTCTTCGCTGCACAGCACGCTGTGACGTGGGGTTGGAATACCCAGGCTGTGCCACACCTGCTTGGTGCGCAACTTGTCCATGGCCAGTGCCGAAGCGAGGATTCCGCTGCCGGTGTAAGGGATGCCAGCGCACTCGAGCAAGCCTTGCATGCTGCCGTCTTCACCGCCACGGCCGTGCAGAATGATGAAGGCACGGTCGATCTTCTCGGCCTGCAAGCGGGCAAGGAAATCATCGCCCACATCGATACCGAATGCGTTTACGCCGGCGCTTTGCAGCGCTTCCAGTACGGCATTGCCGGACTTGAGCGAGACTTCGCGCTCAGCGCTCTTGCCGCCGAACAATACCGCTACGCGGCCGAAGTCGGCAGGCGTTATGGTCGAGAACAGAGTGTCGTAATGCGTGATCATTTCGACTTCCCCTTTGCAGCCGCAAACAGCGGGCTGGCGAGCAGCTTGGGCGCAAGGCCACCGATATCACCGGCGCCCTGGCACAGCAGGATGTCACCGGCACGCAGCAGCGGCTTGACGATCGGCGCCAGGTCCACACCGCGCTCGATGTAGATCGGGTCCAACTGGCCACGCTGACGGATGCTGTTGCACAGCTTGCGGCTGTCGGCGCCCGGAATCGGCTCTTCACCGGCCGGGTAGACTTCCATCAGCAGCAGCACGTTGGCATCGGCCAATACATTCACAAAGTCGTCGTACAGGTCGCGGGTGCGGCTGTAGCGATGCGGCTGGTAAACCATCACCAGACGGCGCTCCGGCCAGCCACCGCGCACGGCTTTAATAACGGCTGCAACTTCAGTTGGGTGGTGACCGTAGTCGTCCACCAGCATCACGTCGCCGCCTTCTACCGGCAGTTGACCGTAGACCTGGAAGCGCCGGCCGACACCGGCAAAGCGCGACAGGCCTTCGACGATGGCTTCATCGCTGACGCCTTCATCGGAAGCAATGCAAATGGTCGCCAGCGAGTTCAATACGTTGTGGTTGCCCGGCATGTTCACCGATACGTCCAACGGCTCGCGGTCAGGGCGCAGCACGGTGAAGAAGGTTTGCATGCCTTCCTGGCGCACATTGATCGCGCGCACGTCGGCGTCTTCGCTGAAGCCGTATGTCACGGTTGGGCGTTTGACCGATGGCAGGATCTCACGCACCACCGGATCGTCCAGGCACACCACGGCCAAACCGTAGAACGGCAGGTTGTGCAGGAACTCGACGAAGGTTTTCTTCAACTTGTTGAAGTCACCGTCGTAGGTGGCCATGTGGTCTTCGTCGATGTTGGTCACCACAGCGACCAGCGGCTGCAGGTGCAGGAAGCTCGCATCACTTTCATCGGCTTCGGCGATCAGGTAACGGCTGGTGCCGAGCTGGGCATTGGTGCCGGCTGCATTCAGGCGGCCACCAATCACGAAGGTCGGGTCCAGGCCACCGGCGGCGAACACCGAGGCGATCAGGCTGGTGGTGGTGGTTTTGCCGTGCGTACCAGCCACGGCGATACCGTGGCGATAGCGCATCAGCTCGGCCAGCATCTCGGCGCGTGGCACCACTGGAATACGGCGCTCAAGGGCGGTGGCCACTTCCGGGTTGGAGGTGTTCACGGCGCTGGATACTACCAGCACGTCAGCCTCGGCGGCGTTCTCGGCGCGGTGGCCGATAAAGATCTGTGCGCCGAAGGTTTTCAGGCGATCGGTCACCGGCGACTCTTTCAAGTCCGAGCCGGATACCTGATAACCCAGGTTCAGCAGTACTTCGGCAATCCCGCACATGCCCACGCCGCCGATGCCGACGAAGTGGATACGACGGATGCGGCGCATTTCGGGCTGCGGCATGGCTTTCTGATTCTCAACCATGGGCCACCTCCAGGCAGATATCGACCACGGTGCGGGTTGCGTCAGGTTTAGCCAGGCGGCTTGCGGTGCTCGCCATGCTGTTGAGTCGTTCCGGTTGCATCAAAACCTCGGTCAGGCGTGCGGCCAAATCGGCGGCGCCAGTCGTTCTTTGCGGCAGCAGGAAGGCAGCGCCCTCCCCGGCCAAATATTCGGCGTTGCGGGTCTGGTGATCGTCGATGGCGTGGGGCAAAGGCACCAGCAAGGACGGCAGACCGGCGGCGGCCAGTTCACTGACGGTCAGCGCACCAGCGCGACAGACCACCAGGTCGGCCCAGCCATAGGCATGGGCCATGTCTTTGATGAAAGGCTGTACGTTCGCCTCGACACCGGCCTCGCGATAGCGGGCAGCGGTGATTTCATCGTGGTTTTTACCGGCCTGGTGGAACACTTCGGGACGCAGGTCCACGGGCAGCAGCGCCAAGGCTTCGGGCAGCAATTTGTTCAACGGCTCCGCGCCCAGGCTTCCGCCCAGGATCAGCAAGTGTGGCTTACGGCCCTCCAGCGCCTGACGGGCAATGGCCATGAACAGTTCGGTGCGCACCGGGTTGCCGGTGGTACGCAACTTGTCCGAGGCGCCAAAAGTCTTCGGGAACGCCTCGCACACTCGGCTGGCCAACGGCACCAACAGGCGGTTGGCAGTGCCGGCAACGGCGTTCTGTTCGTGCACGATCACCGGTACGCCGGCGAGCTTGGCGGCAACACCACCAGGGCCAGTCACATAACCACCAAAGCCCAGCACGCACACCGGCTTCAACTCACGAATCACTTTGCGCGCCTGCCACACCGCCTTGAGCAACACGAACGGCGCCTTGAGCAGGGACAACTTGCCCTTGCCACGCAAGCCGGTGACGTTGATCAAGTGCAGCGGCAAGCCGGCATTCGGGACCAATTCGTTTTCGATGCCACGTGGCGTACCGAGCCAATGCACGGTGTAGCCACGGTTCTGGAATTCGCGCGCGCAAGCCAGGGCCGGGAACACATGGCCCCCGGTGCCGCCTGCCATGATCAGCACATTAGCGCCCATGGTCCGGCTCCTCGGCAAAATCGCTCTCGCTGAATTCCATCTCTTCGCTGCCCAGGTGGGTGCGACTCTCCCACTCGATGCGCAGCAGCAAGCCCAGGCACACGCAGCAGATAACCAACGAGCTGCCGCCGTAGCTGAGAAACGGCAGGGTCAAACCCTTGGTCGGCAAGCGACCGATGTTTACCCCGATGTTGATCAGCACCTGACCAATCCACAAAAACGCCAAGCCGTAGGCGACATAAGCTGCGAAAAACTGCTTGGCTTTCTCGGCCCAAAGACCGATGTAAAGCGCCCGTACGCAGACGAACATGAACAGTGCAACGGTGCACAGGGAACCCACGGCACCGAGTTCTTCGGCCAGCACGGAGAACACGAAGTCGGTATGCGCTTCCGGCAGGTAAAACTGCTTCTGCACGCTATTGCCCAGCCCAACACCCAGCCATCCGCCGCGACCAAAGGCGATCAGCGCCTGGGTCAACTGGTAGCCGGAGCCGAACTGATCGGACCAGGGGTCGGTAAAGGTAATCAGGCGCGCCATACGGTACGGTTGTGCTTCCACCAGCAGGTAAACCGCGACCACCGCCAGCACCACCATCATGGCGAACCGGAACAAGCCCACACCGCCGAGAAACAGCATCGCCGCCGCCGCGCCCATCATTACGACGGTGGCACCGAAGTCGGGCTCCATCAGCAACAGGCCAGCCATGGGCAGCAGCACGATGAACGGCTTGAAGAAGCCCATCCAGCTTTCGCGTACTTCTTTCTGGCGACGGACCAGGTAACCGGCGAGGTAGATCACCACGAACACCTTGGCGATTTCCGACGGCTGCACGTTAAACGCGCCGAAGCCGATCCAGCGCATCGAACCGTTCACCTCACGGCCGATGCCGGGCAGGATCACCATGATCAACAAACCAAACGCGCCGATCAGCATCAGCCAACCCAGGCGCTGCCAGGTAGCGATAGGGATCATCATGGTGACGATGCAGGCGCCGAGACCGATCACCAGGTACACCAGGTGACGGATCATCATGTACAGGGTGTTGCCCGACTGCACTGCGGCCACTTCCGAGGACGCCGAAGTGATCATGACCAACCCCAGGCCCAGCAGCGCCAGGCAGCCGGCGAGCATTGGGAAGTCGAGGTCGATACCGCGACCTGTGATGATCGGCGACGGGTACGGCTTGATAATATTTCTGAAATTCATGCCAAGGCCTCCACGGCGCGAGCGAACAGCTGGCCGCGCTCTTCGTAGTTCTTGAACATGTCGAAACTGGCGCACGCCGGCGACAGCAACACCGCATCCCCCGGCTGGGCCAGGGCTTTGCATTGGGCAATCGCATCGTCCAGCGAGGTGGCGCGTACCTGCGGTACTGCGTCGCCCAACGCGGCGGCGATCAAGTCCGCGTCACGGCCGATCAGCACCACGGCGCGGCAATGTGCAGCCACCGGGCCTTTAAGGTCTTTGAAGTCGGCACCCTTGCCGTCGCCACCGGCGATCAGCACAAGCTTGCCGTCGATATCAGCGCCGAGCCCTTCGATGGCAGCCAGTGCGGCACCCACGTTGGTGGCCTTGGAATCGTTGTAGTAGCTCACGCCATTGAGGTCGCGCACCCACTGGCAGCGATGCTCGAGGCCGCCGAAGGTGCGCAGGCTCGACAGCATCGCATCAAATGGCAGGCCGACGGCGTGACCCAACGCCAGGGCAGCCAAGGCATTGGATTGGTTGTGCGCGCCACGGATTTTCAATTCACGTACCGGCATCAGGTTCTGGAATTCGAAGGCCAGGTATTTCTCGCCGTTCTCTTCGCGAATGCCGAAGGCTTTGAAATCCGGCTTGCCCAGGCCAAAGGTCCAGCAGGGCATGCCTTCGCCCATCAGCGGACGGCTCAGGGCATCCTGGCGGTTGACCACAAATTGCCTGGCACCACGGAAAATCCGGTGTTTGGCCAGGTGGTACGCCGGCAGGCCGCTGTAGCGGTCCATGTGGTCTTCACTCACGTTCAACACGGTGGCGACTTCAGCCCCCAGATCGTGGGTGGTTTCGAGCTGGAAGCTCGACAGTTCCATCACGTACAACTCGATGTCGTCGCTGAGCAGGTCCAGCGCTGGCGTGCCGAGGTTACCGCCCACGGCCACGCGCTTGCCGGCCGCAGCCGCCATCTCGCCGACCAGGGTGGTCACGGTGCTTTTCGCGTTGGAGCCGCTGATGGCCACGATCGGTGCCTTCGCATAGCGCGCAAACAGGTCGATGTCGCCGGACAGCTTCACGCCACGCGCCGCTGCCGCTTGCAGGGCCGGTGTCGCCAAGGCCAGGCCGGGGCTCACGTAGAGCTCATCGGCACGGCACAGAAACTCGACATCCAGCTCGCCACAACGCACTTCCACGTGCGGGTAGTCACGGCGCAGCGTGACCAGCTCCGGTGGATTTTCCCGCGTATCGGCCACGGCAAACGACGTGCCCCGGTTCGCCAGGAAGCGAACCAGGGACATGCCGCTCTTGCCGAGGCCGACAACGATGCGGAAGTGGTCTGAAGCGATCAGGGACACTCGTTTCTACCTCAGTTTCAGGGTGGCAAGGCCGACCAGTACCAGAATCACGGTGATGATCCAGAAACGGACAATCACACGCGGCTCTGGCCAGCCCTTGAGTTCAAAGTGGTGGTGAATCGGCGCCATACGGAACACGCGGCGCCCGGTCAATTTGAAGGAGGCCACCTGGATGACCACCGACAGGGTTTCCATCACGAACACACCGCCCATGATGAACAACACGATTTCCTGGCGGACGATCACCGCGATGGTGCCCAAGGCTGCGCCCAGCGCCAGCGCGCCGACGTCGCCCATGAAGACTTGGGCGGGATAGGTGTTGAACCACAGGAAACCCAGGCCGGCACCGATCAGGGCGCCGCAGAACACGATCAACTCACCTGCGCCCGGCACATAAGGGATCAGCAGGTATTCAGCGAATTTTACGTTACCCGACAGGTAGCAGAAGATGCCGAGCGCGCCACCGACCATCACGGTCGGCATGATCGCCAGGCCGTCGAGGCCATCAGTCAGGTTCACCGCGTTGCTGGAGCCGACGATCACGAAGTAGGTCAGCACCACAAAGCCAACGCCCAGTGGAATGCTGGCGTCCTTGAGCATCGGAATGATCAAGGTGGTTTCGACGGCGCTTGGCGCGGTCATGTACAGGAAGATCGCAGCGCCAAGGCCAAACACCGACTGCCAGAAGTACTTCCAGCGGCTGGGCAAACCCTTGGAGTTTTTCTCGATCACTTTGCGGTAGTCATCGACCCAGCCGATCGCGCCGAACAACAGGGTCACCAGCAACACCGTCCACACGTAGCGGTTATGCAGGTCGGCCCACAGCAAGGTGCTGATACCGATGGAAGACAGGATCAGCGCACCGCCCATGGTCGGGGTGCCGGATTTGGACAGGTGCGACTGCGGGCCGTCATTACGAACCGATTGACCAATTTGCAGGTTCTGCAGGGTGCGGATCATCCACGGCCCCAGGAACAGCGACAAAGACAGCGCAGTCAGCACACCCAGGATCCCGCGAAGGGTCAGGTACTGAAAGACCGCGAAGCCTTTGTGGAACTGTTGCAGATACTCAGCCAGCAGCAGCAGCATTAATGTTTCTCCGTACTTGAGCCACACAAGGCCGCGACGACGTTTTCCATCACCGCGCTGCGCGATCCCTTGATCAAAATGGTTGTGTGTTTGTCGTGTTCAGCCGCCACCAGCGCCTGGATCAGCTCGGCCTGGGTAGCGAAATGCCGCGCACCGAGGCCGAAGGCGTCAACGGCGTGGGCCATGTTCGGGCCAACGGCGTAAAGCGCGTCGACTTTACCGCTCGCGTAGGCGCCGACTTCACGGTGGGACTGTTCAGCCCAGTCGCCCAATTCGGCGATATCGCCCAGCACCAGCACCTTGCGCCCGGCGAAGCTTTTAAGCAGGTCAATAGCGGCGCAGACGGAGGACTGGTTGGCGTTGTAGGTGTCATCAATCACACGCATGCCATTGGTCGCCAGTTGTGCCACGGTGCGGCCTTTGACCGGCTGCACCGCGCCCAGGCCGGTAGCGATACCGAACAGCGATACGCCCAGGGCGGAGGCGGCAGCGGCGGCGGCCAAGGCATTGGCGACGTTATGGTTGCCCAGCAGGTTCAGTTGCACGTGCTCGCTGCCTTGCGGTGTGTGCAAGGTGAAGGACGGGCAACCACGGGCGTCGACGGTGATGTCGGCTGCGTGGAAATCAGCCGCCGCGTTGAGCACGGCAAACGTCAGCACCTTGCGACCGGCGGCGCGCACACGCCAGGTCTCGAAGGCCTTGTCGTCGAGGTTCAATACTGCGGTGCCCGAGGCATCGAGGCCTTCGAGGATTTCGCCCTTGGCTTCGACGATTTTTTCCGGGCCACCGAACTCGCCCACGTGGGCGGTGCCGGCATTGTTGATAATTGCCACGTGAGGCTTGGTCAGCGCCACGGTGTAAGCAATTTCGCCGACGCGCGAAGCGCCCAGCTCGATTACCGCCGCCGTGTGTTCCGGGGCCAGTTCGAGCAGGGTCAATGGAGCGCCGAAATCATTGTTCAGGTTGCCACGGGTGGCGAGCACCGGCCCGCGCGTGCGCAGCACGCCGGCAAGCAGTTCCTTGACCGTGGTTTTGCCGCTGGAGCCAGTGATGGCGGCAACGGGCTTATCAAATGCGGCGCGGTTCAGCGCGCCCAACAGCCCGAGGGCCAGGCGGGTATCGGCGACCAGCAATTGCGGCAGCGTCGAGTCCGTGACTTCACGCTGCACCAAGGCACCCACGGTACCTTTGGCGGCTACTTCGTTCAGGTAGTCGTGCCCATCGAAACGCGGGCCGGCCAGTGCAATAAACAGCTGCCCCGGCTTGATGTTGCGACTGTCGATACTGACGCCGTCGAAGCTGCAATCGCTCGACACTACGCGGGCCGACAAGGCCTGGGTCAGTTCGCTGAACTTCATCGCTTTAAGCATGGGCGACCTCCCAGGCAGTCAGGGCGTGATCAGCCTCGACCAGATCGGAGAAGGCATGGCGTTCGCCGTTGATTTCCTGGTAGTCCTCGTGACCTTTACCAGCCAGTACCACCACGTCCTCAGCACTGGCGCTGGCGATCAGCTGGGCAATGGCGGCACCGCGACCGGCAACGAAGGTGGCCTTGGTGGCGTCTTTAAAGCCGACACGGATGTCGTCGAAAATCTGGTTCGGGTCTTCGCTGCGTGGGTTGTCGTCGGTCACGAGCACGCCATCGGCCAGGCGCTCGACGATTTCAGCCATCAGCGGGCGCTTGCCGCGATCACGGTCACCGCCGCAGCCGAACAGGCAGAGCAATTTGCCCTTGGCGTGTGGGCGCAGGGCTTCGAGGACTTTTTCCAGCGCGTCCGGCGTGTGGGCGTAATCGACCACCACCAGTGGCTGCGAGCCGCCCCCCAAACGCTGCATGCGACCGGCCGGGCCTTCGAGCTTGGGCAGCACGCGCAGGATTTCGTCCAGGGCGTAATCCAGGCCAAGTAATGCGCCAACAGCCGCAAGCACGTTGCTCAGGTTGAAACGCCCGAGCAAGGTGCTGCGCAAGTGGTGTTCGCCCTGGGGCGTGACCAGCGTGGCGAGCACGCCTTCGTCATTAAATTGGGCTTCACGGCAATACAGATACGCGCTGGAATCTTCCAGGCTGTAGGTGATCAGGCGTGCTTCGCTGTCTTCGGCAGCCAGTTGGCGGCCGAATGCGTCATCCAGGTTTACCACCCGGCACTTCAGGTCATTCCAGGCGAACAGCTTGGCCTTGGCGGCGGCGTACGCCTCCATGGTGCCGTGGTAGTCGAGGTGGTCGCGAGACAGGTTGGTCATCACCGCCACGTCAAACGCCAAGGCAGTCACACGGCCCTGGTCCAGACCGTGGGATGACACTTCCATGGCAACTGCCTTGGCACCGGCCTTTTTCAGGTCGGCCAGGGTCGCTTGCACGGCGATCGGGTTCGGCGTGGTGTGCAGGCCGCTTTGCAGCGCACCGTAAAAACCCGTGCCCAGGGTGCCGACAATGCCGCAATGCTGGCCCAGCAGGTCGAGTGCCTGCGCAACCAATTGGGTCACGCTGGTCTTGCCGTTGGTGCCAGTCACACCGATCAGGTTCAACTGACGGCTCGGGTCACCATAAAAACGCCCGGCGATGTCCGACAGTTGCGCGGCCAGGCCCTTGACCGGAATCAAGGGCACGTCGGTGATCGGCAGCACGGTGGCGCCTTCCACTTCATAAGCCACGGCGGCCGCGCCTCGTTGCAGGGCATCGGCGATATGTGCACGGCCATCGAGCTTGCCGCCGGGCACCGCCAGGAACAGATCACCGGCGCGTACATTACGGCTGTCCAGGCTCAATTCACGAATCAGCAGATCGCGTCCGGCGTGGGCAAAAATCTTGTTCAGGCTAAGAGACATCAGCCGCGCCCTCCATTGGCTTTGACAGCTGCGGCCGGTGGTCCGGCGTTCGCTTGTTGAGTCGGCGGCAGGTTGTCCGGCGTGATATTCATCAGGCGCAGGGTGCCGGACATCACTTTGCTGAATACCGGAGCCGACACCAGGCCACCGAAGTAGCCGGCCTTGCTCGGTTCATCAATCACTACGACGATGGCGTAGCGCGGATCGCTCATCGGACCGAAGCCGGCGAACAGCGAGCGGTAAGAGTTTTCGGCGTAGCCCTTGGTGCCGACCGAGGTTTTACGTGCAGTACCGGACTTGCCGGCCACGTGATAAGCCGGCACCTGTGCCCGGAACACACCGCGCGGGGCTTCGATCACTTGTTGCAGCATGCCTTGTATGGTCTTGGCGACTTTTTCCGGGATTACCTGGGTGGCTTTCGGCGCTTCGTCGACGTGGATCAAGCTCAGTGGAACCATACGGCCATTATTGGCCAATACAGAGAACGCATGGGCCAGCTGGATCGCGGTTACCGACAGGCCGTAGCCGTAGGAGAGCGTGGCAGTCTCGGCTTTTTTCCAGTCGCGGTAGTTCGGCAGGTTGCCCACGCGCTCGCCTGGGAAATCCAGGCCGGTGGGTTGGCCCAAGCCGATTTTTTGCGCCAGGTGATAGATGGTTTCGCCGCCGATATCGAAGGCGACCTTACTCATGCCGACGTTACTGGAGTTGATCAGGATACCTGTCAAATCCAACACTGGCCCTTCGCTGCGGGACACGTCACGAATGGTGTATTTGCCCAACTGCAAGGTGCCTGGGTAAACCTCGACCTTGTCGCTCGGCTTCCAGCGCCCGGTTTCCAGGGCGGCACTCATGGAAATGGCTTTCATGGTCGAACCCGGCTCGAACACGTCGATCATGGCGCGGTTACGCATCATCGCCGGTTGCAGGTTTCGACGGTTGTTCGGGTTGTAGGTCGGCTGGTTGACCATGGCGAGGATCTCGCCGGTCTTGACGTCCATGATCACCAGGCTACCGGCCTTGGCGCCGTTCTCGATGATCGCGTTACGCAGCTCGCGGTTGGCCAGGTACTGCAGGCGCAGGTCAATCGACAACGCCAAGGGCTTACCGGCCTTGGCGTTTTTGGTCACCTGGACATCTTTAATCAGTCTGCCGCGTCGATCCTTGATGACCTGCCGTTTGCCGGGCACGCCGGCCAGCCATTCGTCGTAGGCCAGCTCCACACCTTCACGGCCGTGGTCATCAATGTCGGTAAAGCCAACCATATGCGCGGTGGTTTCACCCGCCGGGTAGAAACGACGAAACTCCTCGATGCCATAGACACCGGGGACTTTAAGGTCGAGCACTTGCTGGCCCTGCTCAGGCGTCAGCCCACGCACCAGATAGATGAATTCCTTGTTGGCCTGGGCTTCCAGACGCTCGCTCAAGGCTTTAGGGTCCTGGCCCAGCGCGGCAGCCAGCTCAGGCCATTTGTCCTTGGCGGTTTGCAGCTCCTTGGCATTGGCCCACAGGGTGGTCACCGGCGTACTCACGGCCAGAGGCTCGCCGTTACGGTCGGTGATCAGGCCGCGGTGCGCAGGAATCGGGATATGCCGCAGGCTACGGGCATTACCCTCGCCGATCAGGAAGTCGCGGTCGATCACTTGCAGGTCGATAATCCGCCATGCAATCGCGCCGGCCATCAAAGCCAAGATGCCGAGCATCAGGCGAAAGCGCCACGGGTAAAGTGCACCTTCAAGTTTCATCATGGCGCCACCATCCGCACTTCGGCCGCACCAGGAATGTGCATTTTCAGCTGTTCGGTGGCCAGCACTTCGATACGGCTATGGGCCGTCCAGGTGCTTTGCTCAAGGATCAACCGGCCCCATTCCGCCTGCGCTTTGTCACGCACGCTCAATTCCCCGTACAGGGTGTTAAGCAATTGACGGTTGTAGTGGGCGCTGTAAGACACCGCAATTGCGGACACCAGCACGCCGACAAACAACAGCAACATAAAGAAGCTGCCGCCCGGGAGGGGCTTGGCGAAAAGCTTGCTCACCGCAGCTTCTCCGCGACGCGCATAACGGCGCTACGGGAACGTGGGTTGGCCTTGAGTTCGGCTTCGGAGGCGAACTGCGCTTTGCCATGGATTTTGATTTTCGGCACAAAGGCTTCGAAACGCACCGGCAGGTTGCGCGGCAGGTTATCGGACTCGCCCTTGACCAGACGACGCATGAACAGTTTGACGATGCGGTCTTCCAGGGAGTGGAAGCTGATCACCACCAGGCGACCACCCACTTCCAAGGCATCCAGTGCGGCTTCGAGGCCGGCTTCCAGATCGCCCAGTTCGTTATTGACGTGAATGCGCAAACCCTGGAACGCACGGGTTGCCGGGTTCTTGCCCTTTTCCCACGCAGGGTTTGCGACCTTGAGCACTTCAGCCAGGTCGGCGGTGCGCTCGAACGGCTGGATTTCACGGCGCTCAACCACGGCACGGGCCATGCGGCCGGCGAAGCGTTCTTCGCCGTATTCCTTGAACACGCGGGTAATTTCTTCATGGGGCGCAGTGGCGATGAACTGCGCAGCGCTGATGCCACGAGTCGGGTCCATGCGCATGTCGAGAGGGCCGTCGTTCATGAAACTGAAGCCGCGCTCGGGGTCGTCAAGCTGTGGCGAAGATACGCCCAAGTCGAGCAAAACCCCGGCTACCTTACCTGCCATGCCGCGCTCGGCGACTTCGGCACCCAGCTCGGCAAAGCTGCGCTGCACAACGACAAAGCGGCCGTCTTCGGCCGCTAGCGCTTGCCCGGTGGCAATCGCTTGAGGGTCTTTGTCGAACCCGAGGAGTTTACCGTCGGAGCCGAGCTGGCTGAGTATCAACCGGCTGTGCCCGCCCCTGCCGAAGGTGCCATCCACATAGCAGCCATCCGCGCGTACGGCGAGAGCCTCAACGGCTTCGTCAAGCAGTACGGTGATGTGGTTAAAGCCGCTATCAATAGTCACAGGATCAAATCACGCAGTTCATCAGGCATAGCGCCCGGTTGTTGAATAGCAGCCAAGTCTGCTGCAGAAACAGCATCCCAGGCATCTTCGTCCCACAATTGGAACTTGTTCAGCTGGCCCACCAGCATTGCGCGCTTATCCAGCTTGGCGTACTCGCGCAAGCGCGGCGGCACCAGGAAACGACCACTGCCATCGAGTTCAAGGTCGACGGCATTACCGATCAGCAGACGCTGCAGGCGGCGGTTTTCTTCACGCAATGAAGGCAGAGCGCGCAACTTGGTTTCGATCAACTCCCACTCATCGAGGGGGTAAACACACAAACAAGGGTCAACGGCGTCAATCGTGATGATTAACTGGCCTGAACTTCGCGAAATGAGCTCGTCACGATACCGGCTCGGCATGGCGAGACGGCCTTTTGCATCGAGACTGATAGCGTTAGCTCCGCGAAACACAGATGCGTTTCTCCAAATTTTAGCGTTTTACGTTCAAAAAACCCACTTTGTGCCACTTTCCGCCACTTGCGCACACTATAGGAATGCGCCCACCACACCGTCAAGGCGCGGATTCAAGGAAAAGCCTTACAGAACGGAGATTTAGGAACGTAAAAGGAGGAGAAACGCGAGTTTGGCGATGTTTTTGACTCAGCAACCGCAAATAGCTCATGGAGCTACGGCTTAAAGTTAAAGTAATTTATTAAGAGTAAGATTTTTTTGGTATTACGAAGATGCATCTGCCAATGATTTGGCAGGGAGGGATTCTTGCGTTACTACCGGTTTTCTGCCCGAGATTCGGGCAGAAGGAAAAAAGGTGGAGAGTCGATCTGTAAGCCGGGTTCTGTCTTGAACAGTCATTCGTCTACGATGGCCATCACTGGACATCTTTAGCAACCTACCCGGTCCCAGCGCGGGCCACGCCTTGGGACCCTATTTGGTCTTGCTCCAAGTGGGGTTTACCTAGCCACGAACTGTTGCCAGTCGTGCGGTGCGCTCTTACCGCACCTTTTCACCCTTACCGGCACCGAAGTGCTTAGGCGGTTATTTTCTGTGGCACTTTCCGTAGGCTCACGCCTCCCAGGCATTACCTGGCACTTCGCCCTATGGAGCCCGGACTTTCCTCCCCCCCCTAATTTTCATAGAGGGCAGCGACTGTCCAATCGACTCTCCGCCGCGCAGGTTAACGGCACGACGGCTTGAGGACAAGTATTAAAAGTGCAGCAATGCCATCACGTTCGGACGGGATACCGGCGTAACCCCGGAACTATTCGGCTTTCTGCTTATCCAGCGCGACTTGATACAGCACGTTCTTACGCAAGCCGGTAATCTCAGCCGCCAGGGCTGCCGCACGCTTCAGGGGCATTTCCTTAAGCAGCAGATCCAGGATGCGCATAGCCTCGCTGCCCACCGCGTCTTCATTTTCCGGTGCGGTCCAGCCGGCCACCAGCACCACGCACTCACCGCGCTGCTGGTTGCTGTCGCCCTCAACGAACGCACGCAGCTCTTCCAACGGCAAGCCTTTGAGGGTCTCGAAGGTCTTGGTCAGCTCCCGAGCCAACAGCGCCAGGCGTTCGCCGCCGAACACCAGCTCCATGTCCTGCAAGCACTCGAGAATGCGGTGCGGCGCCTCGTAAAAGATCAACGTACGCGGCTCTTCCTTTAACGCTTGCAGTCGCGCACGGCGCCCAACCGCCTTGGCGGGCAGGAAACCTTCGAAGATAAAACGGTCCGACGGCAACCCGGCGGCCGATAATGCCGCAATCAGCGCGCACGCTCCCGGAACTGGCACTACATTGATACCAGCTGCACGCGCCTGGCGAACCAGGTGATAGCCAGGGTCGGAAATCAACGGAGTGCCGGCATCCGAGATCAACGCCACATCGTCACCCGCCAGCAAGCGCGTGATAAAACGGCTGCCTTCTTCT
Organism: Pseudomonas sp. WS 5146; assembly: GCF_012985495.1. Taxonomy (NCBI): domain Bacteria; kingdom Pseudomonadati; phylum Pseudomonadota; class Gammaproteobacteria; order Pseudomonadales; family Pseudomonadaceae; genus Pseudomonas; species Pseudomonas sp. WS 5146. Next base: position 276,299 of record NZ_JAAQWL010000005.1, on the reverse strand, counting down.
CGCTCGTTATGCTCATGGCACGCGGCTAATGGCGTGCTGATACCAAAATGCTGCATCAAACGCTGGGAGTGCCGCGTGTCTTCCGCCGCGATCAATTTTACGTCACGCAACACTTTCAGCGCCCGAGCACTGATGTCGTCCAGGTTGCCAATGGGCGTCGCCACGACAAAAAGCGAGCCTGCAGTGGAATTCAAAGGACCTGGAGCAGTCAAAACGCACACCTCGATGGTAAGGAAAAGTCGCATTGTAGCGCGTAGGCGCCTCGATAATATGCCCTCGAGGTCGGCCATCGATGCCGGCTCGCAACATTTACACGACCTAAATCGATGGTTTCACGCCAGTAACATCGCGCCTGGGCCAGTGCTTGGGTACAATTCCACGCTAATTTGATCGGTATCAGGAACACTTACATGATCGCTTGCCTGCGGCTGCTCTCCGCCCTCTGCCTCGCTGCCTTACTGGCCGCGTGCGCCAGCTCGCCCTCGTCCAGCCTTGGCGACCTCCCCCGGACCCCGGATGCCAGTATCGAGCAACTGCTCGAACAGGCCACCAAGGCCAGTACGCCAGAAAAGGCCGCGATGCTGCGCCTGAGTGCGGCAGACCTGGCCTACCACCAGAACAACCCTGGCCGCTCGTCGCAGATTCTTGCGCAGGTGCCCCTGGATGTCCTGAAGCCGGCCGCACAAGTCTTTGCCAGCACCCTGGCCGCGGAACTGGCCATGGCGCGCAACCAACCCAAAGCGGCTCTGGCCGCCCTGAACCACCCCAGCCTGCAAAGCCTGAAGGAGCTGCCGACTGACCAGCAGATCCGTACCGGCACCGTGCATGCTCGCGCCTATGAAGCCGATGGCCAGACTTTGGCTGCCGCGCGTGAGCGGGTGGCCATGGCCCCGTTGCTGACGGGTGATGCCGCCAAGAGCAACCACGAAGCCATCTGGGCGCTGGTCGCCGCGCTGCCTGCAGAGCAACTGCAAGCCAGCGGCAACCCGACCCTCGACGGCTGGATCACCCTGGCCCAGGCAATCAAAGGCGCCGGCACCCTGGAACAACAGCAAGCCGCCATTGATACCTGGCGCGCGCAGAACCCAGGCCACCCGGCGGCAGTCAACCTGCCGACCCCGCTGGCCAAGCTCAAGGAGCTGGCCAGCCAGCCGCTGACCAAAATCGCGTTGCTGCTGCCGCAGGAAGGCCCTTTGGCGGCGGTCGGCAAGGCGCTGCGCGAAGGCTTCATGGCGGCGCACTTCCAGGCTGAACAAGCCGGGCAGAAGCCGCCGGTGATCGAGTTCTATGACAGCTCGCGCCTGACCTCCCTCGACGACTTCTACGCCAAGGCCCAGGCTGCCGGCGTGCAACTGGTAGTCGGCCCGCTGGAGAAACCACTGGTCAAGCAGCTCGCCTCCCGCGGGCAATTGCCGATCACCACCCTGGGCCTGAACTACAGCGAACTTAACGAAAACCCGCCGCAACTGTTCCAGTTCGGCCTGGCCGCTGAAGACGAAGCCCGCGAAGTCTCGCGTCGCGCCCGTGCCGACGGCCTGCACCGCGCCGCCGCCATGGTGCCGCGTGGCGAATGGGGTGAGCGTGTCTATAAAGCCTTCCGTCAGGACTGGGAAGCCAACGGCGGCACCGTGGTTGGCGTTGAGTACGTCGATCAGCCGGTGGCCCTCGCCCAGCAGATTGCTGACCTGTTCCAGCTGCGTAAAAGCGAAGGCCGCGCCAAGAGCCTGCAAAGCACCGTCGGCACCGACGTCGCCGCGCAACCTTCGCGTCGCCAGGACATCGAGTTCATTTTCCTGGCTGTGACGCCGCAACTGGCCCAGCAGATCAAACCGACACTTAACTTCCAGTACGCCGGTGATGTGCCTGTGTATGCGACGTCCCACGTGTTCAGCGCCAGCGGCGACAAAAACCAGTACCTGGACATGACCAACGTGATGTTCTGCGAAACCCCGTGGCTGCTCAACACCACCGACCCGCTGCGCAACCAGGTTGCCGCGCAATGGCCACAGGCCAATGGCAGCCTTGGCCGCCTGTATGCGATGGGCGTGGACGCCTACCGCCTGGCACCGCGCCTGGGCCAACTCAAGGCATTGCCGGACACTCGCGTTGACGGCCTGTCGGGCAACCTGGGTATCGGCGCCTACCAGCGTGTTGACCGCCAGATGCCATGGGCGAAGTTCGTCGGCGGCGAGATTCAACGCCTGCCGGACACCCCGCGCTGATGCTCGAGCGGTCCAGCGCTCAAAGCGGCAAGGACGCCGAACTGCAAGCTCTGAACTATCTGCAACAACAGGGTCTGCGCCTTCTGGCGCAGAACTGGTTATGTAAACGCGGTGAGCTTGATCTGGTCATGCTTGACGGCGATACAGTAGTATTCGTCGAAGTCCGCTACAGAAAACACGCACAATGGGGTGGCGCGCTCGCCAGTATCGATGGGCGCAAGCGTCAGAAGCTGATACTCGCCGCGCAGTTTTTCCTGCAAAAAGAGCATCGCTGGGCTGACAGCCCCTGCCGTTTCGATGTGGTTGCCATGGAAAGCACACCGGCAGGCCCAGCTGATTTGAACTGGCTCAAGAATGCCTTCGACAGCTGATTGCCCGGATATCTTCACCACACACTTTTGCTCTTTGCTTTGCGGGCTGCACATTTCTGTGCCAAACAGCCGCGCTACTTAAGGTCACACAGATGGACATGCAATCCCGAATTCGCCAGCTTTTCCAGGCCAGCATCGACACCAAGCAACAGGCGATGGACGTACTTGCACCGCACATCGAGCAAGCCAGTCAGGTCATGGTCAATGCCTTGCTCAACGAGGGCAAGATGCTTTCGTGCGGCAACGGCGGTTCGGCCGGTGATGCCCAGCACTTTTCCTCCGAGCTGCTCAACCGCTTCGAGCGCGAGCGCCCGAGCCTGCCGGCCATCGCGCTGACCACCGACTCGTCGACGATCACTTCGATCGCCAACGACTACAGCTACAACGAAATCTTCTCCAAGCAGATACGCGCCCTGGGCCAACCCGGCGATGTGTTGCTGGCTATTTCTACCAGCGGCAACTCGGCGAACATTATTCAAGCGATCCAGGCCGCACATGACCGCGAAATGATTGTCGTAGCCTTGACCGGGCGCGACGGCGGCGGCATGGCCTCACTGTTATTGCCTGAGGACGTGGAGATCCGTGTCCCGGCCAACGTCACTGCACGCATTCAAGAAGTCCACCTGCTGGCGATCCACTGCCTGTGCGATCTGATCGACAGCCAACTGTTCGGGAGTGAAGAATGACCGTTAACCGCCTCAGCCTTTTGGCCATTACGCTGTGCCTCGCCATCAGCGGGTGCAGCACGGCAATCACTGCGACACGCGACACACCCATTCAGGATGACCGGGGCACACGCACTTTTGGCAGCACCATCGACGATTCGCTGATCGAAACCAAGGTCAAGGTCAACGTCGCCAAGGCCGCTACCGACCTGGGCAACGGCGCCTCGCGCATTGTGGTCACCAGCTTCAACGGCGTGGTACTGCTGGCCGGGCAGACGCCGCGTGCCGACCTCAAGGCCCAGGCCGAACAAGCCGCCTCGACGGTCCAGCGGGTCAAGAAGGTCCACAACGAGCTGCAGGTCATGGACCCGATCACCCTGCTGGCCATCAGCAACGATGCGCTGCTGACCACCAAGATCAAGGCGCAGATGCTCACCGACAGCGGTGTACCCGGCTCGCGCATCAAGATCGTCACCGATAATGGCATCGTCTACATGATGGGCCTGCTGACCCAGGCAGAAGCCACCCGTGCCGCCAACCTGGTACAGGGCGTGTCCGGCGTGCAGAAGATCGTGAAAGTGTTCGAATACATCGACTGATGTAATCGCCAGCCACAAAAAAGGGCGCCGTGCATTGACTGCACGGCGCCCTTTTTATTGCCCAGGGTTTACTGGTATTGCTGGTACGGGTTGCCCTGGAACTGGTTGTTCTGCTGCGGCGCCTGTTGTTGCTGCTGTTGACCAGGCTGGCCGTATTGCTGGCCGGGGATCGGGCCGAGGTTAACTTCTACACGACGGTTCTGGGCACGGCCATTCACATCGGCGTTGCTGGCAATCGGGTTATCCGGGCCGGCACCGCGGGCGCTCAGGTTGGTCGGGCTGACGCCTTGAGAGGTCAGGTAGTTGGCCACGCTCTGGGCACGACGCTGGGACAGGTCCATGTTCAACTGGCGGCTGCCCGTGCTGTCGGTGTAGCCGACAATCTGGATGGTGTTCTGGTTGAACTGCTTGAGGGAGTTAGCCAGGTTGTTGAGCGGCTGGTAAAAACTGCTGGCGATGGCGTCGGAGTTGGTCGCGAAGGTAATGTTACCCGGCATGATCAACTTGATCTGGTCACCCTGGCGCTGCACTTCAACACCGGTGTTGGCCATGCTTTCGCGCAGTTTCTTTTCCTGCTGGTCGGCGTAGTAGCCATAACCGGCGGCGCCCAGGCCTGCAATAGCACCACCGATCAGTGCGCCCTTGCCACGGTTGTTATGGTCGATGGCAGCACCCGCCAGCGCACCGGCCAGAGCACCCAGGCCGCCGTATTTGGCGGTTTTGCTGATACCCCCTTCGGAACCGTTGCTGGCCTGTCCCTGGCTGCCGCCATAAGGATTAGGTGAAGCGCAGCCGGACAACAGGGCTACGGCGGTAGCGACAACAAGCAGACGACGCGGAGTGAACATGAAGGGAGCTCCTACTTTTGCATTCTGTGGTGCAGAGGACATTGGCAATCGACCTGTGCGGAGTTTGGAACGCGACAAACGGTAAAAATTCCGTGGCCACGTCCCGAGCCAGAACAAAATACTGGCCCCTATCACCGCCAGGGAAACCGTAGCAGACGCAGGCTGAACGCGACCTGCGTTTTTTGCTACTGCGGTGCTTGAGAGAGAACAGCCCCCGCCCAGGAATTATTTCCAGGCGTCCCCTCAAGCCCGCACAAACGGGTTCTCGCGCATCTCATCACCCAAACAGGTGTCCGGCCCATGCCCTGTCACCACGGTCGCGCCCTCATCCAGGGTGTACAACCGCTGCTTGATCGAGCGCACGATAGTCGCCTGGTCGCCACCCCACAGGTCGGTACGCCCCACGCCGCGCTTGAACAAGGTATCGCCGGCGATCAGCAGCTTGGCATCGGCAAACCAGAAGCTCATCGAACCCGGTGTGTGCCCCGGCGTATGCAGCGCCACCCCACAACCACACGCCAACTCCTCATCGTCCTCCAGCCAGCGGTCCGGCGACGGCACCGGCGTGTAGGGCACACGAAACATCTGGCATTGCATTTCCAGGTTATCCCAAAGAAATTGGTCTTCTTTGTGCAAATGCAGCGTGGCGCCGGTCTTCTCTTTCAACTGGCCGGACGCCAGGAAGTGATCCAAGTGGGCGTGGGTGTGGATAATGCTCACCACCTTGAGGCCCAGCGCATCAAGGCGCGCAAGGATCAGCTCGTGATTGCCGCCCGGGTCGACCACTATGGCTTTTTTGCTGATCGGATCGCCAATGATGGTGCAGTTGCACTGCAACGGGCCGACGGGGAAGGTTTCGCGGATCAGCACGGGTTTTTCGATATTCATGGGCGTTCCTGCAAGCTCTATGGCACATTCCAGGCGCAGTATGGTGGAGCTTGCTGCGGATTCGAAGAGCCTCAACTGCTAAGCTACTCCAGCGCCATGGAACCAGCACCGCAGCGTCGCATTTGGAGCAAGACGTATGGCCAATTCTCGGATCATCTGCGAACACTGCGATTGCGTGTACGAAAAGGTCACGCTCGCCAAACATCAAAAGGCCCTGTGCACCCGTTGCGCGGGCGTGTTGCAGCGCTACAACGGGTTGTCGGTGCAACAGCGCCTCGCGCTGACCGTTACCGCAGCGGTGCTGTGGACCTTTGCCAATTTCTATCCGGTGATGAGCATCAGCCTCAAAGGCTTGAAAAACAGCGCGACCCTGTGGGACTCGGTGGTCGCGCTGAGCCTGGGGCCGATCACTTTTATTGCGCTGGTCGCGGCGATCTCGATCATCATCGCGCCGGTGTTTCAGTTGCTCTTGCTGATGTGGGTGCTGAGTTTCGCCCTGGCCGGCAAGCGCTCGCCAGCGTTCAAACTGTGCATGCGCTGGCTGGAAGCGCTGAGGCCGTGGAGCATGCTCGAAGTCTGCCTGCTGGGCGCCATGGTTGCGGTGTTCAAGCTGGCCGGCATGCTCGACGTGATCCCCGGCACCGGCCTGTTCGCCCTCGCCGCCCTCGCCTTGCTGCTGATCCGCATCGCCGGGCGTGACGTACGCGACTTGTGGGACGCCGTATGAACTCACCACCGACCGCCCGTGAACTCAACCTGTGCCTGTGCCACACCTGCGGCCAGCCGTGCGACATGCGCGACGAACCCAGCGAGTGCGAGCGCTGCGGCGCGCCGCTGCATCGGCGCAAACTCCACTCGCTGACCCGCACCTGGGCCTACATGCTCACGGCACTGGCGTTTTATATCCCGGCGAATTTATTGCCGGTGATGAACACCACCCTGCTTGGTTCCGGCGCGGACAGCACCATCATGAGCGGCGTGCTGGAGTTCTGGCAGCATGGTGCCTGGGACATTGCCCTGATCATTTTCATTGCCAGCATTGCGGTGCCGGGTATCAAGTTTCTCTCGCTGACCCTGCTGCTGGTCACCGTGCAGCGCAACAGCCTGTGGGCGCGCAAGGAGCGCTCGAAGCTGTTTCGGTTTGTCGAGCTGATCGGCTACTGGTCCATGCTCGATGTGATTGTGGTCGCGCTGGTGGCCGCGCTGGTCAAGTTCCAGGCGCTGGGCACCATCGAGCCGCGCCTGGGCATTTTGTTTTTTGGTCTGGTGGTGGTGTTCACCATGCTCGCGGCGATGAGTTTCGACCCGCGCCTGATCTGGGAAAACCCACACAACGAGGAGATCTCGGATGAGTTCACGCAACACTGACACCCCCGCCGGCTCACCGGCGATCAAGACGCGGCGCTTCAGCGTTTCGCTGGTGTGGATCGTGCCGATCGTGGCGGTGCTGGTGGGCATCTCGCTGGTGGTACACAGCGTGCTGCAACAGGGGCCTATCATCGTCCTCAACTTCAAGACCGGCAACGGCCTGGTCGCCAATAAAACCGAAGTCAAATACCGCAACGTGGTGATCGGCCAAGTCTCGGATGTGGCCTTGAGCGATGACCAGAAAAGCGTCAACGCCACCATCAAGTTGGCCAAGCAGGCGGAAAGCTTCACCCGTGAAGACTCCAAGTTCTGGGTGGTGCGCCCGCGCATCGGTGCCGGTGGCGTGTCGGGCATCGATACCCTGCTGTCCGGTGACTATATCGGTGCCGATATCGGCCAATCCGATACCCGCGCCAAACAGTTCAAGGGCCTGGAAAACCCGCCGCCCATCACCTATGGCGAGCCGGGCAAACGCTTCACGTTGCATACCCAGGGCCTGGGCTCCCTGGATATCGGCTCGCCGGTGTACTACCGCAAGATCCCGGTGGGCCAGGTAGTGGCCTACGAGCTGGATGACGATGGCAAGGGCGTGAAGATCGAGGTCTTTGTGCATGCGCCCAATGATGTGTACGTCACCGAAAACACGCGATTCTGGAATGCCAGCGGCATTGATCTGAGCGTCGGCGCCAATGGTTTCGCGCTGAAAACCGAGTCCTTGTCATCGATGTTGGCCGGCGGCATCGCATTCCAGGCACCGCCCTACAGCCCCAACGACAAACCGGCCAGCGAAGATCACACCTATGAACTGTTCGACGACCAGCAAAGCGCCCTCGCCCCGCCCAACGGTCAAGGGCAATACATGGCGCTGCGTTTTGATCAGGCATTGCGTGGGCTCAAGGTCGGCGCGCCGGTGGAATTTCTTGGGGTCGAGTTCGGCAAAGTGGTGTCGATCAACCTGGACTTCGATGCCAAAAAACGCAGTTTCCCGATCAACGTCGGCATCGTTATTTACCCGCAATTGCTCGGTGAAGCCAACACCAAGCTGCTCAAGGCCACCAACCATGACCCTAACGATGAAGCAGGCGGCGTGCGCCTGATCGGCACCTTTATCGAAAACGGCCTGCGCGCTCAGGCCCGCAGCGGCAACCTGCTGACCGGCCAGCTGTACATCGCCCTGGATTTTTTCCCGAAAGCCGACAAAGTCACGTTTGACCCGAACCTGCGCCCGGTCAACATTCCGACCATCCCCGGCAATCTGGAACAGTTGCAGGAGAAACTCGAAGGCATCGTCAACAAGGTCAACCAACTGCCGATGGAGCGCATCGCCGGCAACCTCGACGGCAGCCTGGTTGAGCTGCGCAAAAGCCTTGCCCAGTTCAACGCCAAGACCCTGCCTGGCGTGCAGAGCACCCTGGGCGACGTGAGCAAGACCTTGCAGTCGGCCAACTCAACCCTGGCCGAAGACTCGCCGCAACGTGAACAACTGACCCAGACCCTGGATGAACTGGCGCGTATGTCGCGCTCCTTGCGCGAACTGTCGGACTACCTGGGCCGGCATCCGGAATCGCTGATTCGCGGTCGCCCTGACAACGCCGCGCCAACAGACCTGCAAGGGCCGCCGCGCAAATGACCATTGGAGCCGCCATGACCTTTCCCTTGAAACTTACCCTGGTCGCCGCGCTGGTGCTGCTCGCGGCCTGTCGCAGTGAGCCGATTGCGTTCCACACTCTCACCCCGGTGCACTGGAATAACAGCACTCAGGCACAGGCCAGCGATATCCGCATTGAAAGCATCAGCGTGCCGCCTCAGGTCGACCGCGCACAAATCGTGATTCGCCAGGGCGACAGTGGCGTGGCGATCCTTGAAACCCAATGGTGGGCCGCAACCCTGGCCGATGAGCTGAAAAGCGCGCTGGTGGATCAATTGGCCAACAGTCACTCCCGTCAGCCCCTGTCGTTGCGCGTTGAAGTGCAGCGATTCGACTCGGTGCCGGGCCAATACGCGCTGCTCGATGTGCGCTGGCGCCTGCGGTCCACAAGCGGGGGAGATGCCGCACCGCTGACTTGCCGCACCACCTTGCAGACACCCGCAGGCCCGAGCATTGATGACCTGGTGGTGGCGCATCAGAACAACCTCAAGCGCTTCGCGGCCTTGGTCAGCAAAACCGCCGACACGTCGCTGAAAGCCTGCCCGACTGCGCCGTAGCGAGACAGTCAGACCAGTGTGGGAGCTGGCTTGCCTGCGATAGCATCACCTAAGTTTGACTGATAGACCGAGGTGCCTGCATCGCAGGCAAGCCAGCTCCCACATAAGCCAGCTCCCACACACACCAGCTTCTACAGGAAAGCTGGCCCATTATCAGGCCAGCAGCCCCATCGACTTGGCACGGGCCACCGCTTGAGTCCGGCGCTCTACACCCAGTTTGCTGTTGATATGGCTGGCGTGGGTTTTCACCGTGTGCAGGGAGATAAACAACTGATTGCTGATTTCCTGGTTCGAACACCCCTGGGCGATCAGTTGCAGCACCGCCAGTTCGCGGACGCTGAGGGTTTCCTGGCCGGACGGTACTTGGGCGTCAGCTACAACCGGCAACAGCACCAACAAACTCTGGTTCAGCAAGCCATGAGCCTCCCGGCCAAGCTGCTCACGCATCCAGTCCGGATAACTCTCCAGCAGCCGCTGAAAGGGTTGCAACGCCCCACCGGCGCCCGCCTCAAGGGCGCGGGCCAATACTTGCCGGGCCTGGTCTTGCTGCCCACACTCCAGCAGCAACTGCACCTGCTGGGTCAGGGCCATTAGGGCAATCATTTGCCGCCCACTGTTATGCGCTTGCTGAGCCAGCTCCTCGAGGCGCTGCAACGCGGCGGCCGGCTGATGACGGGTGGCGTCCAGCGAAGCCTGTTGCAGCTCGATATGTTGTGGCAAGTGCGGGTGAAATTCCGGCGCTGCTGCTGCGTGTTCACCGTTGTAGGTTTGCCCCAGCCGGGTCAACCAGGCATCTGCCAAGTCAGTGCGGCCTTGAGCCAGCCACAGTTCGCATTTGATCAGGGTGATCATCGCCAGGTAGTAGATCGGCGGCACATCCCAGATGTGCATCAAGCGCTCAGCTTCGGCAAGCTCGGCAAACGCTGTGGGAAAGTCCCCACGGCGCCCTTCAAAGCTGGCAATTACACAATGCCCGATCAGCACGCTGATATCCCGGCAGGCGCGGGCTTCGTTCAGACCCGCGCGTAAACGGACAAGGCCGGCCTCGGGCTGATAGCGCACCAGCAGCAGATAGCCCTCGTACAGCGACAACCGCGCGCGCACCGCGTACAGCCGCTGCGGCGCCAAGCCATGCAGACGTTGCAGCCCCTGGCGCACTTCGTCCAGGGAACGCAGGATTTCGCCCCGCGCCTGCAACACCCGCGCGCGATCGTAATGGGCCAACGCCTCGAACAGCGGGTTACCGACGCGCTGCGCCAGCTCGAGGGATTCACGATTCAGGCCACGGGCACGCCACAGGTCGGCATCGACGATTGCCAGGTTTGAGAGGGTCGACAGGCACATCAGGCGCTGGCCGTAACGTTTTTGCGGCAAGCTTTCCAACGCCTCGCTGCAGTAGCGCAGGGTCAACTCACGATCGCCTCGGCCTCGAGCGATAATCCCGCTCAGCGCCAGCCACTGTGCCAGCATCGACTTTTGCGCAGTGGCCGACGGTGCCGGCAGGAAGCGGCTGAGGTAGCCGGACAGTTCTTCGGCCGCATCCAGTTGGCAGGCCAGCCCCAATGCCCAGCTGTAGAGCACGATCAAACGCGGCGTGCTGATCAGCAGGCTGTCGGGCAAGTCCATCTTCCAGCGCAGCAGCATGCCGACGTTCTGTTCGGCCAGCAGTTGCTCCTCCGACAGGTTCTGCACCAGGTTCGCCGCCACATCCAGGTGGCCGGCGCGCAACGCCTGTTCCACCGCTTCATCGATCAAGCCCTGGGTGTTGAACCAGCGGCAGGCACGCAGGTGCAGGCTGGCAATCGGCACGGTGGCACTGCTCGCACGACGGGTACGCAGCAGGTCGGAAAACAGATGGTGGTAGCGATACCAGTGGCCCTGCTCATCGAGCGGCACCAGAAACACTTGGTGGGCCTGTAAATAACCGAGGATATGCGCGCTGTCGTGGGCTTCGCGCACGGCGTCGCACAGCTCACTGCAAAAACGATCCTGAGGCGCAGTGTCGTAGAGGAAGGCTTGAACTTCTGCTGGCAGGCAATCAATGACTTCTTCGAGCAAGTAGTCGCGGATCAGCCCTTCGCCACCGTGCAAATGTTGTGGCAACGCGGCCTCATTGCCGGCTTCGGAAAGGGCCAGCAACCAGAAGCGCAGGCCAGCCACCCAGCCCTCGCTGCGACGAATCAGGTTGTCCAGGGCTTCGCCGCGCAACGAGCTGCTGTGCCTATCGAGTACGGCCAGCGATTCGTCGTGGGTCAGGCGCAGGTCTTGTTCGTGCAGCTCCAGCAGGTGGCGCGAGAGTCGCAGCCGCGCCAGGTGCCAGTCCGGGCGCTGGCGGCTGGTGACCAAAACCAGCAGCCCATCGGGTAAATGATTGAGGAAAAATTGCAGGCAGCGATCCAGCACCGGGCCTTGGGCCAGATGGTAGTCATCCAGCACCAGCAGCAAGGGCGCATGTGTGGACAGGTGCAACGTCAGCTCGTCGAGCAAGCCGTCGAGCCATTCTTCAAAGGCAAAGGGTTGGTGACGCTGACGCATTTTCAGCAGGCCCAGGGATTGGGCGCCGAGTTGCGGGAAGTATTGCTGCAAGCCGTCGAGCAAGCGCTCAAGGAAGCGGCCGGGGTCGTTATCCCGTGGGCTCAGGCCCAGCCAAAGGCTTTGCCAATGCGCCGGCAGACTCTGACAAAACTCCACCGCCAACGAACTCTTGCCGAACCCGGCCGGGGCGCTCACCAGCAACAGTCGTCCCGCAAGGCCAGCACTCAGGCGTTCGCACAGGCGAGGGCGCAGCACATAGCCGTCAGGCAGCGGTGGCCTGTAGAAACGCGCTTCCAGGGTCGGAATCACCGCGCTCGCAGGCCCTTGGATTCGGGACAGATCAGTCATCGCCGGGCTCTTGTAGAAGGCTGTTGTCGGCATTGCAGATGTCCGCAGACTAGCGGTAAAAGCGGCGGGTTTGTAGATCTTTGCGGCATTTGCCTGAAAAAGAACTGCGACAAAAAATATCCCCACATAAAAAAGCCCCGAACCAGTCGGGGCTTCACGCTGAGGGTGCGGCCTCAGTTAAAGCAGCTTAGCGAACCCCATCCTGGCGCAAGGCCGCCGGGGAGAAGTCTGCGGTGGAAGCGGTGAAACCGAAGTCATAGGCCTGCTTCTCTTCGTTCTTCATGCCCAGGGCCAGGTAGCGGCCGGACTGCAGGTCGTAGAGGGTTTCGATGGCGTACCACGGCACTTGCTTGTCGTAGTAGTTCTCGGCATGGGCTTCGGCGACGCGCCACAGTTGGCCACGACCGTCATAGTGGTCGATGACCGCCGCTTGCCAGGTGTCTTCGTCGATGAAGAAATCACGCTTGGCATAGATGTGGCGCTGGCCTTCCTTCAGGGTCGCAACCACGTGCCAGACGCGGCGCAGCTCGTAGCGAGCCAGGTCCTGGTTGATGTGGCCGGCCTTGATGATGTCGGCGTACTTGAGCTTCGGATCGTCGATTTTGTAGCTGTTGGAGGCAATGTAGATTTCTTTCTTGCCTTCGAGCTTCCAGTCGTAGCGATCCGGGGCACCGTTGTACATGTCGAGGTTGTCGGAGGTACGCAGGCCATCGGCGGCGGTACCTGGCCCGTCATAGGACACTTGCGGCGCCCGGCGCACACGGCGCTGGCCGGCGTTGTAGACCCACGCCGAACGCGGCTCTTTCACCTGGTCCAGGGTTTCGTGCACCAGCAGCACGCCACCGGCCAGACGCGCCGGTGCAGTCACTTGCTGCTTGAAGTAGAACAGCACGTTGCCCGGGTTTTTCGGGTCGTAGTCCTTCATTTTGTCGCGGAACACGAACTGATCGCGGAAGTACACCAGGCTGAACGAGCCATTGGTTTGCGGCGTGGCCTGGGTTACCAGGCGTGTCACGCTGCCACCGCGATAGCGGGTGATGTGGTTCCAGATGACTTCCACGCCGCTTTTGGGAATCGGGAACGGAATCGCGGTTTCGAAGTTTTCCAGGCCGTTGCCGCCGGACACCAGGTTGGTGCTGGTGGCGTTCTTCTTGATCGAGGCAAACACATCGGCCGGCACGGTAGCACCGCGATGGGTCGGGTAGACCGGCATCTTGAAAGTGTCAGGGTAGCGCTTGAACATCGCGTACTGCCCCGGCGCCAACTTGTCTTTGTACTGCTCGACGTTCTGCGCGGTGATGGTGAACTGCGGCTGTTCGCTGGCATACGGGTTAGCCAGGAAGCCACGGGCATCCACGGCGCCGGCATTGGTAGGCAGCGGCGACCATTTAGGAATGGTGCCGGCCGCGTTACCGGCCATTTCAGCGCCCATCGGCGTCAGGGTCGTGCCCAACTTGGCGGCTTCATCCGCCGAGACTGCCGCCATGACGTTGCTCGCCAGGATCGACAGCCCAAGCACACCCACGTGCAACAGACTTTTAGTTATTTTCATGTTCTGGTTCTTCCTGAAAACAGACTGCTTAAAGAGGTTGTGCTTAGAAGTTCACGCCGGCGCTCAGCGCGATGAAGTCACGGTCATCCACGGTGGTGAACTTGCCACCAAAGAAGTTGGTGTAGTTGAGGCTGACGGTGTAGGTGTTCTGGTACTCGGCATCCACACCCAGGCTGACGGCCTTGCGACCTTCTTCAAAGTTGCCGCCAGGGCCAGGCGAATAACCTTTGACGTCATGGGACCAGGCCACGTTGGGCTTGAGGTTCACACCGGCAAACACATCCGGGTATTCCCAAATGGCCCGGGCGCGATAACCCCAGGACGTGGCGGTGGTGTAGCCGTCGTTGTTGCAATTGGTGTTCAGGCCGGACGCATTGGGCAGGCCTGCGCCGTTGGCTGTCGAATTGTTAAGCGCATTGCAGAAGCCGCCGGGTAGCGTGCCAGGGCCGAAGACCGGATCACGGCCATAACGTGCCTGGTTTTTGCTCTCCAGGCCGCCCACATGGGTCACGCCGATTTCGCCCACGGTTGTCAGGCGAGAAGCGCCCATGACCTGGTCGAAGAAGTGCGTGAAGGTGGTCTGGAACTGGGTCACTTCCTTACGGTTGTAGCCGTGCAGGTCCTGGCCCGGTGTGCCCTTGAGCACCGATGCATTGCCAAAGCCCGGAATCGGCGTGACGCCCGCGTACAGGATATCGGTGGTGCTCAGTTGCACCGGCGCGTTTGGCCGGTAGCTCAATTCACCACTCCAGGCGGTGCCGGTAGGTAGCGTGGTGGAGAAGCTCAAGCCGTAGAGGCGGATATCTTCCGGGTACTCAACAAAGTACTGGGAGCTGCCTGCCACGATCAACGGACGCAAAGCCGCCAGCGGCCCCAGCGGACGGGTGTAGGCCGAGTTTGGCGCGCCGGTGGCGCTGAAGATCGGCGCACGGCTGTGATAGTTCATGAAGTACGCACCGAACTCCGTGTCCAGCGGCTCGAAGTTGTAGTGCATGGCCACGCCGAACTGGCCGCTGTCGCGTGCATCACGGTCACCGCCGCGACGTACCAGCACACCTTCGTTGTTCACGTCCACGCCCAGGGCGTTAAGGGTGGGCAAGGCCGCGCCAGGGATGGTGGAGCGCTTGTTCAGCACCCGCAGGTTATTGCTGCAACCATCCGAGATGACGTCCGGCTGGGAGAAGAATGTGCCGCAGTTATCGGTGACGGTCTGGTCCCACTCCAGCTGATAAAACGCTTCTGCGGACAGGTTATCGGTCAGGGTCTGCGAGACGTAGAACATGTTGACCGGAATCAAGCCTTCCTTGATCTCGGCGCCCGGACGACGGAACGCGGACACGTCGATCGGGTTGATGGAGTTGATACCGCCACCAATGAAGGTGCTTTCACCCCAGCTCACCACCTGCTTGCCAAACCGCACGTTACCCGGCTGATCGGCGATGGTGTAGTTGTGGTAGATGAAGGCATCGAGGATCTGCCCACCGGAAGACTTGGCGCCCTCTTTGCGGTTGTTGTTGCTGACGTTCTTGAAGTCCAGGTCTTCGTTTTGCAGCGCGAAGTCATACCAGTACTTGCCACGCACAAAGATGCCGGTGTCGCCATATTTCAACTCAAGGTCATGGATACCCTTGAAGATCTTCGAGAAGGAATCGCCCTTGTCGAAGTTCAAGTGGCCGTCATCGGAGGTCTGCGACAACCCCCTGCCACCGTTGTTGGCACCGATCAGGTCTTTATTGCGACCGGCAGTCGACCAGCTCGCCCCCACCGACAGGGATGAGTCGAAGCTGCCTTCGATTTCACCGATGTTGAAACTGACGCCGAATGCGGGCCCGGCGAGCGTAGAAGCGAGACTGACGGCCAGGGGCAGTCTTGCCCGGCGCCAGAACTGGTTTACTGAGGTCATCGACGCTACTCCATGTGCATTATTGTTATGGCAGTGAGTTCTTTCTTCTGGATGCATGTAACGGCCGGAATACAACGATCCCAATGCCGAACGGCAACCGGGCCCCCATGGCCCGCAGCGCAACATCCGTGAAAAACTCTGAGTGGGACTATAGCCAGCAGGGGGTAGCGCTTGATCCCTCTAAAGTGTGATTTGCATCACCAACCTGTCTGCCACAACCCTTTCGCCACGCCGACGAAGGCCGGCGCGGGAAGGATGGCTGAAAATTCTGAAATCACAAGTGAAGCCGCGAGTTAGAGCATTGCCGCGCCCGAACGGGCGCGGCGAAGGGGGTCAGAGCGTGGACAGAAACGTACTGTTGTTGGCCTGCCACTCGATGATGTCAACGCGGATACGTTTTTTGTCGAGTTTGCCGACACTGGTCTTGGGAATTTCAGTAACAACGGCGATCTGGCTTGGAATCGCCCACTTGCTCAAGTGCCCCAACTCCACGAACGGCTTGAGGTGCTCCTTAAGCTCTCGGGCACCTATCACATGGCCATCACGCACCACCAGCAACGCAAACGGGCGCTCGCCCCATTGCGGGTCGGCGATGCCCACCACCGCTACTTCGCGTACCGCCGGGTGACGGCTGACCAGATCTTCGAGGGCCAATGACGAAATCCACTCGCCGCCGGTCTTGATCACGTCCTTGATGCGGTCGCGAATATCGATCACGCCAAACGCGTCCAGGGTGGCCACGTCACCGGTGTGCATCCAGCCGCCTTCCCACAGTTCGGCGCCCTTTTGCGGCTCATTGAAATAACCTTCACTGAGCCACGGCGCACGCAGCACCAGTTCACCCTGGGACTCGCCGTCGGCGGGCAAAAAGTTGCCGTCGCCGTCGATAATTGCCGCTTCCACCAACGGCCCGGGCACGCCGGCCTTGATGCGGTAGGTGGTGCGCTCGTCTTCGGTGCCGGCCATCAACTCTTCGTTGAGATGGGCGCAGGACACCAGCGGCCCGGTTTCGGACATGCCATACGCGGCCGTCAGCTGAATGCCCCGCGCCTTGGACGCTTCATACAACGTGCGGTTGAGCGCGCTGCCGCCGATGACGATTTTCCAGCCGCCAAAATCCACGTTTTGGGCGGCCTTGGCGTTGAGCACCATTTGCAGGATGGTCGGCACACAGTGGGAGAAGGTGACCTTTTCTTTGCGCCACAGCTCCACCAGGTATTCCGGGTCGTAACGGCCGGGGTAGACCTGCTTCAAACCGAGCATGGTTGCCACATACGGCAAGCCCCAGGCGTGGACGTGGAACATCGGTGTGATCGGCATGTACACGTCGTTGGTGCCCAGCAGGCGCACGCTGTCGACACTGCCCATGATGGTGGCCACGCCCATGGTGTGCAGCACCAACTGGCGATGGGTGAAGTACACACCCTTGGGGTTGCCGGTGGTGCCGGTGGTGTAGAAGGTGGTGGCGACGGAGTTTTCGTCGAAGTCCTGGAAGTCGTACTTGGGGCTGGCGGCCGCCAGCAGGGTTTCGTACTCGCCGACCAGGTTCGGCAACTCGGCAGTCTTGGCGTCAGCGTCGGTGAGCAGCAAGGTCTTGTCGACGGTGGTCAGGTGCCCGGCAATCGCCTGGTAGAGCCCCACGAACTCGCTGTTGACCAGCACAAAGCGGTCCTCGGCGTGATTCATGGTGTAGAGAATCTGTTCCGGCGACAGGCGCACGTTGATGGTGTGGATCACCGCGCCGATCATCGGGATGGCGAACATGCACTCCAGGTAACGGTGGCTGTCCCAGTCCATGACTGCCACGGTGTCACCGGCCTTGACCCCGGCTTGGGTCAGCACATTGGCCAGGCGCGCGACCCGCTCGATCAGGGTTGGGTAGGTGTAACGCAGCTTGTCGCGGTAGATGATTTCCCGGGTCTTCTCGTAACGCGCCCCGGACATCAACAGGCGTTTGATCAACAACGGGTATTGGTAAGCGCCTTCGGCGGGCGGGATAACACGGGTCTGCAACATACGAATCCCTTATCTGACTGCACGGTCTTGGCTAAGACCTGCACTGTAGAGCGCTAATGTTTCAGCCAAATCAGCCAAAGGAATGATTTGCAGCGGCCAATGAATGCTAGCTTTGCGCCACTACTGGAGCCTTATAGCGATTCCCTGTGGGAGCTGGCTTGCCTGCGATAGCGTCGCCTCGGTGCAACTGATACACCGAGGCGCCTGCATCGCGGGCAAGCCCGGCTCCCACAGTGGCCGTGTGTTACCCGTGTGGCTTTATTTCATGCTGGTAAACGCCAACTTCACACCAATGGCAATCAGCACCGCGCCCATGGTCCGATCAAACCAATGCCCCATCCGCGCAAACCCGGCGCGCACGCGCTGCTGGCTGAACAGCATGGCCACCAGGCAGAACCACAACGCCGTCGCCACTGCCAGGTACACACCGTAACCAGCCTGGATCGCCAGTGGCGTGTGCGGGTTGATCACCACCGTGAACAGCGACAGGAAGAACAGCGTGGCCTTCGGGTTCAAGCCATTGGTGACGAACCCTGCGGTAAACGCCCCGCGTGGGGTGCGCTCGCCGACTTCACGGTGCAACTCGCCCTCGGCGGGCGGCTTGGCCGGCTGCGCGCGCAAAGCCTTGAAGCCGATGTACAGCAGGTACGCAGCGGCGGCCCACTTCAGCGCGTTGAACAGCACAATGGACTGCGACACGATCAAGCCGATGCCCAGCAGCGAGTACCCCACGTGCAGGAAAATCGCCGAGCCCACGCCCAGCGCAGTCCAGGTGCCGGCGCGACGGCCATGGGTAACACTTTCACGCACCACCACGGCGAAATCCGGGCCGGGGCTGGCCACTGCCAACAAGTGAATCAGGGCTACGGTCAAAAACTCGGCGACGTACATGCTCACTCCATTAAGTAACTGATTATTTCATCTGATAGGCTCGGCAGATTACGCCTTCGAACCTCGTCGCAAAAGGTACAGTTGAGAATGAACAATCGCCGCGCCGTCTTCCTTGATCACCCGTCCCTGGACCTGGGCGACCTCGACCTCAGCGAGCTGCGCAACAGCTTCAGTGATTTGCAGCTGTTCACCGACACCACGCCACAGAATGTGCTTGAACGCGTGCAAGGCGCCCAGGTGGTGATCAGTAACAAGATCCCCCTCAACGCGCAAACCCTGGCGGCCTGCCCTGAGCTCAAGCTGATCCTGGTGTCGGCCACCGGCACCAACAACATCGACCTCCACGCCGCCCGCGCACACGGCATTACCGTGAGTAATTGCCACGGCTACGGCACGCCATCGGTGGCGCAACACACGATCATGCTGCTGCTCAACCTGGCGACGCGTCTGAAGGACTATCAACAGGATGTAACGGCAGGCAAATGGCAACAGGCCAAGCAGTTCTGCCTGCTGGACTACCCGATTGTCGAGCTGGAAGGCAAAACCCTCGGCCTGCTCGGCCATGGTGAACTGGGCGGCGCGGTGGCACGCCTGGCCGAAGCTTTTGGCATGCGCGTGGTGCTCGGCGCCATTCCCGGGCGCCCTGCCCGCGCCGACCGCGTGCCGCTGGATGAGTTGCTCGCACAGGTCGACGCGCTGACCTTGCACTGCCCGCTCAATGAACACACTCGCGACTTTATCGGCACCCGTGAACTGGCACTGCTCAAGCCGGGCGCGTTTATCGTCAACACCGCGCGTGGTGGTTTGATCAACGAACAGGCGCTGGCAGATGCCTTGCGCAGCGGCCATTTGGGCGGCGCGGCCACCGACGTGCTGAGCGTGGAACCACCCGTGAATGGCAACCCGTTGCTGGCCGGCGACATTCCCCGCTTGATCGTCACCCCGCACAACGCCTGGGGCAGTCGCGAAGCGCGCCAGCGTATCGTCGGCCAACTGGCTGAAAACGCCCGAGGCTTTTTCAGCGGTGCCCCGCTGCGCGTCGTCAGTTGATAAACTGCGCCCCTTTTCAAGGAGCAGACTATGGATCCGCGCAGTGAAGTACTGCTTCGTCAGGCCGAACTTTTTCAAGGCAACCTGCTGCTGGTAGGTTTGCCCGCTGACGACTTGCTCGGCCGACTGCCCAATGCCCACGGCTGGAGCTGGCATGCCGGCGATCAGGCCGCACTGGATGCGCGCTTTCCCGAGCGCAGCCAGTTCGGCGTGAACTTGCCCGAACGCGGGTTTGATGCGGCAGTGATTTTCCTTCCAAAATCCAAAGACCTCACCGACTACCTGCTCAACGCCGTGGCCGCACGCTTGCCCGGCGCCGAGCTGTTTTTGGTCGGGGAGAAAAAGGGCGGCATCGAAAGTGCCGCCAAGCAGATGATTCCGTACGGCAAGCCGCGCAAGCTCGACAACGCGCGGCATTGCCAGCTGTGGCAAGTCACCGTGGCCAACGCCCCGCAAGCGGTCGAGCTGGAAAGCCTGGCGCAAGTCTTCGAGGTGCCGCTGGCCGAAGGGCCGCTGAAGGTGGTGAGCCTGCCCGGCGTGTTCAGCCATGGTCGCCTGGATCGCGGCACCGAGCTGCTGCTGGAGCATCTGGATAAGTTGCCGAGCGGGCATCTGCTCGACTTTGGTTGCGGCGCCGGCGTGCTCGGGGCTGCGGTCAAGCGCCGTTACCCGCATAACAGCGTGACGATGCTCGATGTGGACGCCTTCGCCGCCGCCAGCAGCCGCCTGACTCTGGCGGCCAACGGTCTGGAAGCCGAGGTGTTGACCGGTGACGGTATCGACGCCGCGCCGATGGGTTTGAACGCGATTTTAAGCAACCCGCCGTTCCATGTCGGTGTACATACGGATTATTTCGCTACGGAAAACCTGCTGCGAAAAGCGGCGAAACACCTGGCAAAAGGTGGCGAACTTCGCTTGGTCGCCAACAGTTTCCTCAAGTATCAACCGCTGATCGAAGAGCACTTGGGCGTGTGTGCGATCAAGGCCGAGGGCAATGGTTTTCGCATTTACCGTGCCAAACGCGGCTGAGGGCGAATTGAAAAAGAACGCTTGCCGAATGGGTTTTGCCTAGGCAGAATCCGCTCCGTCCTAGGGGAGTAGTCTCCCACGAGCGCCATGCTCGTCCGGCATACGTCAACATACTTGGTCAACAGACCATGGCGTATGCGACCCAGGAGTCCGCACAGACGGACCGGGGTTTGACAAGACCTATGACACGCACACCTTACCCGGGGCGGGAAGGCTGTACGTGTCATAGCCGTGTCGGCCCGCCCCTGGAAACCTACCTGATGCTGGATTCATTACTCGTTCCTACCGCAATCGTTGCCTTGGCCGAAATCGGCGACAAGACGCAACTGCTCGCGCTCATCCTTGCCGCACGCTTTCGCAAACCCTGGCCGATCATCGCCGGCATTGTCGCCGCGACCCTGGCCAACCATGCGGCCGCCGGTGCCGTGGGGGCCTGGTTCGGCAGTTTCTTCTCGGATGCGGTGTTGCACTGGATCCTCGCAGCGAGCTTCTGTGCCACCGCGCTGTGGACTTTGGTGCCGGACAAACTCGACGATGACGAAGCCAGTACCACGCGCAAGTTCGGGCCGTTCCTGACCACGCTGATTGCGTTCTTCCTCGCCGAAATCGGTGACAAGACCCAGATCGCCACGGTGATGCTGGCGGCGCAGTACCCGGAGTTGTGGCTGGTGATTATCGGCACCACGCTGGGCATGCTGATTGCCAACGTGCCGGTGGTATTGGCGGGGAATTTTGCGGCGGAAAAACTGCCGCTGACTTTGATTCGTCGACTGGCGGCTACGGCGTTTTTCGTCCTGGCGGTGGTGGCGGTGTACAAGGCCATGCAAAGCAGCGGCTGGATCTAAACCCGATGTAAACCTGTGGGAGCTGGCTTGCCTGCGATGGCATCACCTCGGTACACCTTACAAACCGAGTCGCCTGCATCGCGGGCAAGCCCGGCTCCCACACTGGACCGCGTTAACTCAGGACTTTTTGGCCTGCTGGTACAGCGGCATCACCTTCGGAATCGCCGCCTGCAACGAGGCGATTCGGCTGTCGGAGGCCGGGTGAGTGCTCATGAACTCCGGTGTCCCGCCCTGGGAAGCCTTGGCCATCTTGTTCCACAAGGTGATCGCGGCATTCGGGTTGTAGCCGGCGCGGGCCGAAAGCTCCAGGCCGATCAGGTCGGCTTCATTCTCGTTGCCGCGACTGTTGGGCAACGTCAGGCCGTATTTAACGGCAGCATCACCAATCGCCATACTGTCTTGGCCCAACCCCAACAAGGCTGAGGCGCCCTGCTTGGCCATTTCGATACCGTACGCTTTGGACATGGCCTCACGACTGTGCTCGCGCAAGGCGTGGGCGATTTCATGCCCCATCACCGCCGCCAACTCGTCATCGGTCAATTTGAGGTCGTCGATCAGCGCGCTGTATACGAATATCTTGCCGCCTGGCCCGCAGTTAGCGTTGATCTCGTCGCTTTTGATCAGGTTCACTTCCCATTGCCACTGCGCCGCGTCCGGGCGGAACGCCGGTACTTGCACGATCAAACGCTTGGCAATCGCCTGCACGCGCTTGGCGTTGGCACTCGTCTTGTCGACGACACCTTTGCTGCTCGCCTCGCCCAAGGTCTTTTGATAGGACTGGGCATACATCTGGTCGACTTCCTGACTCGACAACAGGCTGTACATATATTGCTTGCGCTCAACGCCAACGGCACCGCCACTGGTGGTGTTGACCACCTGGCAACCGGCCAGCAGCATCGCTGCACTGAGTACACTTACCACCAATGACTTTTTCATGACGCTCTCCCTGAAATCCTGGCGCGTATCCTAGGCGGTCATGTGTATCTGCGCCAGATACACACGACGTGTAACCACTAACTTTCAGATACATCCCACACACCCACAGCGGCGGCGAACTGCCCGTTTGCGACATCTCGCACTATTTCGCCCGCCAAGCCTTAAGCCTCCAGTGCCCATGGCCGATACAAAAAGGCAGCCCACCTGCCCTGCGCCTGGAGCCTCCATGAAATTCAAGTCGATTCAGTTTTCTGTCGCCGCATTGACCGGGGCCATCGTGCTGAGTGTGGTCGCAGTGCTGGTGCTCTATGCAGTGTTTGCCGGTGCCCGCACCCAGGAGCTGGTGCAGGAGCGCACCCAGGCGCAATTTGAGCAGATCATCGAGCAGCGCCTCACCGCTTTGGCGCAAACCCAGGCCACGCTGGTCCAGCGCGAACTGGAGGCACCACTGGTGACCGCCAAAGGCCTGGCCACCGCCAATGCCCTGCTGGCGATGAAAGACGCCAAGGGCGAACCCGCGCTGCAGGTCGGCCGCGAGCAATTGATCAACCTGCTGCATGAAACCGTGGTGCGCAACCCGAAAATCCTCGGCGCCTACATCGGCTGGGAGCCCAATGCCATCGACCATAACGACGCTGCCTACGTGAACACCGCGATTGTCGGCATGGGCACCGACGGCCGTTTCCTGCCGTGGTGGTACCGCAACGCCGATGGCAGCCTGGGCCTGGATAAGCTCGCTGACGTCAACGATCAGAAGATCCTGTCAACCGGCGTGCGCGCCAGTGAGTACTACCTGTGCTCCAAAGAGAGCAAGAAGCCCTGCGCCATCGACCCGGCGCCTTATAAAGTCGGGAATGCGATGGTGATGCTCGCCTCGTTTATCGAACCGATCATGGTCGACGGCACGTTCCAGGGCATCGTCGGCGCCGACCTGTCGGTGAACTTCATCCAGGACATGCTCACCCGCGCCGACCAGAACCTGTACAACGGCGCCGGCGAACTGGCGCTGATCTCCAGCAACGGTCGCCTGGTGGCCTATACCAAGGACGCCAGCAAGCTTGGCGAAAAAGCCAGCGACCTGCTCGACAGCAACGAGCTGGCCAACCTCGGCCAGTTGAAAGTCGGCGAAGTGCGCTACGACATCGACAAGGAGCACGGGCATATCGAGCTGTTCCTGCCCTTCAACATCGGCCAGGCCGAAGCGCGCTGGACCTTGATGCTGCAACTGCCGCTGAGTGCGGTAATGGCCGACTCGCAGAAGCTGCAAGGCGACCTGCAAGCCCAGCGCAAGACCGACACCTTCGGCATGGCCATGGTCGGCCTGTTGATCGCCGGTATCGGTTTGCTGGTGATCTGGCTGGTGGGCCATGGCATCGCCCGCCCGCTCAAGCAAATGGTGGCCATGCTCAACGATATCGCCCAGGGCGAAGGCGACCTTACCCGCCGCCTCACCAGTGATCGCTCCGATGAGCTGGGCGCGATTGCCAACGGCTTTAATACCTTCCTGATCAAGTTGCAGGGCATGATCACTCAGGTCGTGAGTTCGGTGCAGAAGGTCAGCGACTCGTCGGAACACACCGCCGACATCGCGATTCGCACCAACCAGGGCGTGCATAAACAGATGGTCGAGATCGACCAGGTGGCCACCGCTGTGCACGAAATGACCGCCACTGCGCAAGACGTGGCACGCAACGCCACCCAGGCCGCGCAAGCCGCCAGCCATGCCGACCAGGCCGCAAGCCAAGGCATGCGTATTGTGCGCGACACGTCCACTTCCATCGGCGCGCTGGCTGAAGAAATCGGCAAGGCGGTCGGCGTGGTGCAAACCCTGGCCAAGGACAGCGAAAATATCAACGCGATCCTCACGGCGATTCGCGGGATTGCCGAGCAGACCAACCTGCTGGCGCTCAACGCCGCCATCGAAGCGGCCCGCGCCGGTGAGCAAGGGCGTGGCTTTGCGGTGGTGGCCGATGAGGTGCGCAACCTGGCGCAGAAAACCCAAAAAGCCACCGAAGAAATCCAGACCATGATCCAGCAGCTGCAACAAGGCACGCGGGATGTGGTGCGGGTGATGGAAGACAGCCAGCACCGCACCGACGAAAGCGTGCAGCACGCGGCGAAGGCGGCCGAAGCGCTGGAGACCATTACCCAGGCGGTGTCGGTGATCAACGACATGAACACGCAAATCGCCAGCGCGGCCGAAGAGCAGAGCGCCGTGGCCGAGGACATCAATCGCAATGTGATCAATATCGGCCAGGTGGCCAATGAGGTGGCGGGCGGTGCGGATGAGTCCAGCGCAGCGAGTGCGGACCTGACCAAGTTGGCGGAGCAGCAGCGGCGGTTGATCAATCAGTTCAAGGTCTGAGGCCGCTATCGCAGCGATGCGGCGACCCGACAAGCCAGCTCCCACATTTTGATTTGTGAATACATTCAACATGTGGGAGCTGGCTTGCCTGCGATGAGGCCAGCAAAGCCAATCTCAACCTGGGGTCAGACACTCCGGCCCATTCAACTTCGGATCATTGACCATATTGGCCAACACCCGCTCGCGCAACGCGGCAGGCTCGCTGGCCAACAAGCCCTGCAACACGTGCAGCGGCGTCTCAGGATTCAACCACGCCTCTTGCCCTGCCGCATCCAGAATCAACGGCCGCCGCTGACTCTGTGCGGCCTGGGTCACCACCGCCGTACTCAGCCACACCTGCTCCTGCACCGGATAAGCCTCCCAGATCGCCGCAAAAAACAGTGTCGAGCCTTCACCCGGCGTCAGCCAATACGGGCGTTTACGCTGGGTGCCGCGCCATTCGTAGAAACCGTTGGCCGGCAGCAAACAGCGGCGCTGACGCAAGGCTTCGCGAAACATCGGTTGTTCGGCCAGGGTTTCGGCGCGCGCGTGGGCTGGCGTGCGCGAAAGGTCGGTGAGCCACGGTGGCGTGAGGCCCCAGCGCGCACGGGCCAGGGTGCGCTGACCTTCGCTCAGGCGCTGGATCAGCACCGAATCATTCGGGGAGATATTCCACTGGGCCTTTTGATCGGCGGGGAATCCCGGTAAGGCAGCGAAGGCAGGGTTCCAGCGAAACAGGGCATAACGTCCACACATGGGGCAACACGACTCTTGGGGTAAACCGACCGACAGCCTAACAGACCAACACGTCGGGGAAGCTGTCGGGTTCATCGCCGGGCATGGGTTGCGCGCCGTTATAGGCCGTAATCAATTCGCGGGCGTAGGCGGCCTGGTCGTTGTCGACTTCCAGGCCCAACAGGCCGAAGATCGGCAACTCGCCGGTCCCACCGAGCAAATGGCGCCCCACCAGGTGCGCCTCGATGCCTTCACTGGCAAGCATCTGTTGCAGCAGCTCGCCCTCCATCAGGTTTTCCGGTTCGTAGATTCGCTGCATGGGGTGTACCTGTTACTCGTTTTCGCTGCGCACGTTCAGCATCCATTCGTCATCATGCACCTGTAGCTCGAAAGTAATGGGCCGGCAGCACACCGGGCAATCCTCTATATATTGCTGATCGCCTCCCGACAGGTCCAGCAACGCCGTGACCACCTCTCCACAATAAGGACATTCGTACGACTCCTCTTCCATCGCGGTCTCCCAGGTGACTTGTGCGTATAATCGCCGGTCTATTTACAGGGCTATTCACGGCAGAGCCAATATTGCGGCCGCACCCTGATATTTCCTTTACTTACCCTAGCCGTTTCTAACAAGAGAGCATGATGGGCGAATTCGATACCATCCGACCTTACAACGACAGCGAAGTCCCGGCCGTGCTGGCGCGCCTGTTCAGTGACAAGGCCTTTCTGGACATCCTGACTCACTTTCGCTTCCCGCGCTTTGCCGGCGCCCTGGGCTGGCTGCTCAAGCCGATGATCGCCCGCAAACTGCGCCGTGAATTTGCCGGCGTCACCACCGTGGCCACGCTGCAGGACAAAGTCGAGTACTACGTCGATCACACCATAGATCGGGCGACCGACGGCGTGACTTATACCGGCGTCGAGCAGCTCAAGTCCGGCACCGCCTATCTGTTTCTGGCCAACCACCGCGATATCGTGATGGACCCGGCCTTCGTCAACTATGCCGTGTACCACGCCGGCCTGCCGACGCCACGCATCGCCATCGGCGACAACCTGCTGCAAAAGCCGTTTGTCAGCGACCTGATGCGCCTGAACAAGAGCTTTATCGTGCACCGCTCGATCACCGGGCGAAAGGAGAAGATGGCGGCGTATAACCTGCTGTCGGCCTATATCAACCATTCGATCCGCAACGACTGCCAGTCGATCTGGATCGCCCAGGCCGAAGGGCGGGCCAAGGATGGGGATGATCGCACCGAGTCGGCAATCCTCAAGATGTTCCACGTCAGCCGCAAGGACGAGCCGTTTGCCGAGGTGATCCAGTCGCTGAACCTGACGCCGGTGTCGATCAGCTATGAATACGACCCATGCGACAGCGCCAAGGCCCGCGAGCTGTACATCCGCGCCACCACCGGCACCTACAGCAAGGCGCCAGGTGAAGACGATGTGAGCATTGCGCTGGGCATTACCGGCTACAAGGGCCGCGTGCACGTGAACTTCGCACCGCCGATCACCGAACGCTTTGAAGACACCAAACTGTTGGCCGTAGAAATGGACCGCCAGATTCTCGGCGGTTATCGCCTGTTCCCGGTGCATTACCTGGCGTATGCGCAGTGGAGCGACGCCGACCCGCAATTGCAGGTGCCGGCGGCAGCCGAGGTGTTCCCGGCCGATGAGCTGGCCAAGGCCAAAGCGGAGTGGGAGCGGCGTTTGAATGAATGCCCGGTGGAACACCGGCCGTACTTGGTGACGCAGTATGCGACGCCGGTGAGGAATCAATACCGGGTCAAGGCCGGGATTCCTCTGTAAATACCAAACCAAAATGTGGGAGCGGGCTTGCCCGCGATGGCGGCGTGTCAGAACCGAATCTATCAACTGGCACACTGCTATCGCGGGCAAGCCAGCTCCCACATTTGTTTTGCGGTGGTTTTAGAGGTGGGTGCTGAGCCAGGACACGGCCAGCGCCAGGCCGAGGCAGGCAAACCCGACGCGGTAAGCCAGGCGATGCGACCGTTCGGTACGCACATCCAGAAACAACATCGGTTGGTCGATCGCGCGGTCTTCGCTTTGGGCGGTCAGGTCGGCCAGCGCTCGCTGCTCGCGCAGGCGGGTAATGAACAGCAGCGCTGCACCCGGGCAGGCCACCAATAAAGCCACAGCATTGATCAGCAGTGCGGGCAGCGCCATCGCAAACCTCGGTAGACGAGTGTCTTGGTATCAATTCAGATACAAACCTGAATGATATTGGCCTCCTGCCGCTGAAACGTTCCGTCCCCCATGTACGGTTAATGTATCCAGTAATTTACAGCGTCACCTGAACGTCACCTTAACAAGCCACTCTGTTGCCCTTCGAACGCTTGGGAGCTTGTCATGCTGCACGCACAAAACCAGGATCGGCTGTACCTGATGGCCCAGAACGATGAACAGGAAGCGCTGGTCGGCGGCCTCGCATTCAACGTCCAGGACCGCCACTGGCTGGTGTATTGCGCGCTCGGCGGGCACCAGCATGCCGACCTGCCGGAGCTGGACCTGCTCACTGGCGTGAGTGTGCTGGACTTTTATGTCGAAACGGCTGCATGAAGGCTACAGGCATAAAAAAACCGGGCTCATTGCTGAGCCCGGCGATGGGGGCGTTGCGCGCCCGCCTGACGGTTACTGCGCGTTGAGAAGCGAACCGATGCTCGGGTCTTTGAACAAGCGCGTCAGGGCATCACTCAACACGTCGCTGACCAGCTTGGTGTTGGTTTCCTGGTTCGGCGACATACCGAAGCGCTGGTTCAGGGACGCGCCGTAGCGGCCACTGTAGCGGCGTGTGCCGGCGCTGACGTCGGACTTGAAGGTCGCGCCGATGGAGGCTTCCGTCACATACAGGCCTTCTTTGGGCGACTGGTACTTCAGCTCAGCCAGGGTGATGGTCAACTGCGGCGCGCCCGGCGAGTTGGCCGGGGTGAAGCCCAGCAGGCGCACGGCGGCTTCAGCCTGGGCTTGCAGCTTGGGCAGCACGTCCTGGCCTTGTACCGAAATCAGCGCGGTCTCAGGGTACAGACCACCACGGGAACCCAGGGTTGGCGAAGGACGACCATCTACCACGCGCACCGATACCGGCTGGCCGTGGCCGACAGGCGCCAGTTGCGCCGTGACTTTAGGTTGCGGGCTGAGTTGTTGCGGGCTGTTGGCGCAGCCAACCAGGGTCAAACTGGTCACAGTGATCAAACCGAACAACAGGCGTTGCAACATACTCATTTCTCCAGGACTAGGTGCAAACAGGCCGCCAGTATAACGGCGCATGTGGGCCACTCACCAGCCATCCTGAACGGCAGCTGAAGGCGGGCTGAAATTACAATTTCGCATAATTTCGTCACTCCACTGTCATGGCACACTGGCAACCTTCAAGCATGTAACGTAACAGGTACAAAGCCATGCGCCTTCTTAAATCATTGTTCATGTCCCACCCCCGCCATCGCCACTACGCACGGCTCGATGCCAATGGCCATTGCGTGGCGTTCAAGCAGTGCAGCCTGCCACCCGTGGGCGAGGGCTGGGTGGAAGTCACGGAGACACATCTGGGCTGGATGCACCGCCCACTGCCAATGAACGCCCGAATCAGCCCACGGGTTGCCCACACGCACTCGCGGCACGCACTGGCTTCCTGAACGCCCTAATAAAAGTCACAAAACACGCCCATTTCCCTGGCGTTCTTCGCTACAATCTCCCCCCGATTATAAGGACGTCTCCTGATCGGGCCTCGCAGCATCGTTAATGCCTCGGTATTAACCCCCCAATCGCCCACAGAGAGCCGCCCACACAGATCGAGTGAAGCTGGCGCGCTTGCTGTTTTCTTTGCAAACCACCCCTCTTTACCGAATCTGCCAGAGCTGCCATTGCGCTCGGCCACTTGAGTTGTTTGCCCGTCTTGCCGCGTGTCGGCAGGGGTTTACGGGCCAGGTGCCAGGCTGGGGCAGCCCTTTTTTGAGGTTCACGTCTTCAAAAGAGCGTGAAAAAAACGGGTTTTCACAACTTCACAAGAGTGTGGCGAGCAAATGAATAGTTTGGCGTTTGTACAAGCACCATCAGCGTCTGGAACAGCCCAACCACACAGGACCGAGTACTCCTCAAACACCGGAGCTTGAGCCTGTCCGCTACGGTTTGATTGCACAAATCGCACGTTTTGACCATAAGTCGAATTGCCACAGGCGCCCATGAATGCGTTCATAGGCAGATTAGCCTGGCAGGAAGCGTGTGCTGAAGTTGCAAAGAATTGCGAAACGGACATGGCGATCCTGGCCATGGGTAACCTGGGGCAACACGTGAACCGCCCCGTCACTCCTGGCAGCCATGCCGTCAATTTGGTGCTGCAGATTTTGGAGACGCGTTAAATGGCGCATAACGAAGCAGTCGACGTAGTACTGGTAGGGGCCGGCATCATGAGTGCCACCCTGGCCGTATTGCTCAAAGAGCTCGACCCCGGCCTCAAGCTGGAAGTCGTTGAGCTGATGGATTCGGGTGCCGCGGAGAGTTCCAACCCGTGGAACAACGCCGGCACCGGCCACGCCGGGCTGTGTGAGCTGAACTACACGCCGCAGGCTGGCGACGGCTCCATCGATATCAAGAAAGCCGTGCACATCAACACCCAGTTCGAGGTGTCGAAGCAGTTCTGGGCTTACCTGACCAAAAAGGGCACCTTTGGCTCGTCCAAGTCCTTTATCAGCCCGGTGCCGCACCTGAGCTTCGTGCAAGGCGACAAAGGCGTGTCTTTCCTCAAGAAACGCTTTGAAACCCTCAGCCAGCACCATGCGTTCTCGGACATGCATTACACCGAAGACCGCAATGAGATGGCCGAGTGGATGCCGCTGATGATGCCGGGCCGCCCGCTCGACGAAAAAATCGCGGCCACCCGCGTGATGAACGGCACCGACGTCAATTTCGGCGCCCTGACCAACCAACTGCTGTCGCACCTGACCAGCGCACCGGATGCCCAGGTCAAGTACAGCAAGCGCGTTACCGGCCTCAAGCGCAATGGCGCGGGCTGGACCGTGAGCATCAAGGACGTCAATAGCGGCAACACCCGCGAAGTCGACGCCAAGTTCGTGTTCCTCGGCGCCGGTGGCGCGGCCCTGCCGCTGCTGCAAGCTTCGGGCATCGAAGAAAGCAAAGGCTTCGGCGGCTTCCCGGTCAGTGGCCAGTGGCTGCGTTGCGACAACCCGGAAGTGGTCAAGCACCACCAGGCCAAGGTCTACAGCCAGGCCGCCGTGGGCTCGCCGCCGATGTCCGTGCCGCACCTGGACACCCGCGTGGTCGATGGCCAGAAATCCCTGCTGTTCGGGCCATACGCCGGCTTCACCACCAAGTTCCTCAAGCACGGCTCGTTCCTCGACCTGCCGCTGTCGGTTCGCGCCGGCAATATCGGCCCGATGCTGGCGGTCGCTCGCGACAACATGGACCTGACCAAATACCTGGTCAGCGAAGTGATGCAGTCCATGGAGCAGCGCCTGGAATCACTGCGTCGCTTCTACCCGCAAGCCAAAGCCGAAGACTGGCGCCTGGAAGTGGCCGGACAACGGGTGCAGATCATCAAGAAAGACCCGAAAAAAGGCGGCGTGCTGCAATTTGGCACCGAGCTGGTCGCGGCCAAAGACGGCTCGCTGGCGGCCCTGCTGGGTGCGTCCCCAGGCGCTTCGGTGACGGTTTCGATCATGCTGGAACTGATCGAGCGCTGCTTCCCGGCCAAGGCTGCTGGTGAGTGGGCGGCCAAGCTGCACGAGATCTTCCCGGCGAGGGAAAAAGTGCTGGAGACGGACGCTGAGCTGTATCGCAAGATCAATGCGCAGAACAACATCAGCCTGGAGCTGGTTGCGCAAAGCAACGAGGCTGAAAGCTTCGCTTGAGGTCTTGACGCGGAGCGTCAGTGGAGGCATTCCCACGCGGAGCGTGGGAACGATCAAACGCCCTTCGGGGCGTTTTTTTGTGGCCGGGATAATCAGCCGCGAGCGTTTTCGATCAGCTCGATGTACTCAGGCGCGTTGCGCTGGTCCTTGATCAGCTCGACGAAGGTCTTGCCGTGCTCGTCCTTACCATCCAGGTCCAGGCCAGCTTCCTTGAAAAAGCCCAGGAAGCGCTCGAAGTCGTCGATACGCAGGCCACGGTAGGCCTTGATCAGCTTGTGCAGGGACGGTGAAGTCGCGTCGACTGGCTCAAAATCCAGGAACAACTTGATCTGGTCGTCGCCGATCTCGTCACCAATCACCTGTTTCTTATCTTTACGCATTACCGACTCCAGCCTGCAGACATTTACACGGGATTGGGAGTCTACCTGCCAGACACCACCTTCGAAAACAACCAAACACTCATGTGGGAGCCGGCTTGCCTGCGATAGCGGTGCATCAGTGACAGTTGGGCCAACTGACCCGCCGCCATCGCAGGCAAGCCAGCTCCCACATTGACTGCATTCGGCTTAATTACTTTGCGCGTACGGCCCCTGTGTGCAGATCCGCCCAGATATGCCCATTGGTATAACTGAGGAACTGCACATACACCGTGTCATTGCGCAGCAGGTCGACAATCACTCGATATTGCGCCATTGGGTAAGACAGGGTCAGGGTTTTGCTGGCGTCATCGAACATCGGCTTTTTCAGGCTTTTGCTTTCGGCATCAAAATTGAGCACCACCTGACTGATCGTCGCGCCCTTGTTCAGGGATTTCCCCTTGAGGCGGATCATCAACGGCGAGGTCACCGGAATCGGCTGTTGCGTCGACTGCCGCTGGTTACCCACCACCACCGCATATTCGGTAACTTGCAGCAGTTGCTGCTGGTCGGGCGTTTGCGCACGCAGGGTCAGGTCATCGGGCGGCAGGAACTGGCTGTGCATCGGCGCGGGCGCGGCAGCCAGTGGCAAACTGAGAGTCAACGCCAGGGCGGCGCAGGTGTGTGTCAACAGGCTCATGGGCCGCTCCGTAGAAGAAGGCCGAGCACTGTAGCTCAATCGAACTGGGCGAGCATCCAGCGTTGATACTCGGCCACACCGGAATCGCCTTCGCGGGGCGCCCAGTCGGGTGACTCGCCCTCGCCTATCGGGCGATACGGCCCGGCCTTGCATTCAAACATCACACTGTCGGGCTCCAGCACCACCAGGCCATGAAACACGCCTGGCGGCAGATCGACGCCTGCACACTCACCGCCCGCCTGCAGAATGCGCTTGGCAATCACCTCGCCGGTATCGCTGAACACCAGTAAGCCGAGGCTGCCCTTGAGCACCAACAGGGTTTCCGCCTTGTCGGCACGCAGGTGCCGATGCGGCGGCACATAGGTGTCGGGTTGCAGGCCAACGGCCAGGCGATGGCAGGGTTCTTCCATCTGATGGAAGTTGTGATGGTGCCGGCCGCGAGGGCTGGCGGCGGCTTTCTCGGCCAATTGCGCGAACAGCGTCTGATCAAGAAAGCGCACCATGGTTTACATCCCTTTAACCGCATAGATGCCATTGGCGTTACGCCAGTAGCCTTTGTAGTCCATGCCGTAACCGAAGATGTAGCGGTCGATGCACGGCAGGCCGACGTAATCGGCTTTGAGGTCCGGACGGGCTTTGCGGTCGTGGTCTTTGTCGATCAGTACGGCGGTGTGCACTTTGCGCGCGCCGGCATGTTTGCAGAAGTCGATGATCGCGCCCAGGGTGTGACCTTCATCGAGGATGTCGTCGATGATCAGCACGTCGCGGTCGATGAACGACACTTCCGGCTTGGCTTTCCAGAACAGGTCGCCGCCGCTGGTCTCGTTGCGATAACGGGTGGCGTGCAGGTAGGAGGCTTCCAGCGGGAATTGCAGATGAGTCAGCAATTTGCCGGCGAAAATCAGGCCGCCGTTCATCACGCAGAAGACCACCGGGTTGGTTTCGGCCATTTCGCGGCTGATGTGTGCGCCGACCTTGGCGATCGCTTCTTCGACTTGCGCTTCGGTGTACAGGCAGTCAGCCTCGCGCATGATTTGACGGATATGCTCGAGATCAGCGGACATGGCGCTCTCCAAGGGGGTGCTGTGGCAAGAAAAGCGGGCAAAGGTACGCATGTGAGGCGCAACGATCAAGCCTTAATGGACTAACGTACTAGATGTCTATAGGACAACACCCTCGGATAGATTAATCTAGGCCGGTTTTTTTGCCCGCCGCCGGAGCCTTTCCCATGCCCACTCGCGAGATCCGCCACCCGCTGATCCGACACAAACTCGGCCTTATGCGCCGTGCCGACATTAGCACGAAGAATTTCCGTGAGCTTGCTCAGGAAGTCGGAGCGCTGCTGACTTATGAAGCGACCAAGGATTTGCCGCTGGAAACCTACGAGATCCCCGGTTGGGCCGGTCCCGTACAAGTAGAGAAAATCGCCGGTAAGAAAATCACCGTAGTGCCTATCCTGCGCGCCGGTATCGGCATGCTCGAAGGCGTGCTCAGCCTGATCCCGGGCGCCAAAGTCAGCGCCGTGGGCGTGGCCCGCAATGAAGAAACCTTGCAGGCGCACACCTACCTGGAAAAACTCGTCCCGGAAATCAACGAACGCCTGGCAATGATCATCGACCCGATGCTCGCCACCGGCAGCTCCATGGTTGCCACCATCGACCTGCTGAAAAAAGCCGGTTGCAAGGACATCCGCGCCATGGTGCTGGTGGCTGCCCCCGAAGGCATCGCTGCCGTCGAAAAGGCTCACCCGGACGTGCAGATCTACACCGCCTCCATCGACGAGCGCTTGAACGAACACGGCTACATCATCCCAGGCCTGGGCGATGCCGGTGACAAGATCTTCGGCACCAAGCAGAAGGACGCGTGAGCATGCAGGATGAATTCAACGACCCGCTTTGGCGCCAGATCCTGTCTGGCGCACAAATGCTGTTTGTAGCATTTGGCGCGCTGGTGTTGATGCCACTGATCACAGGTCTTGATCCAAACGTCGCACTGTTCACCGCAGGCCTGGGCACGCTGCTGTTCCAGGTGGTGACAGGGCGGCAGGTGCCGGTATTCCTGGCATCGAGCTTTGCGTTTATCACCCCGATCATTCTCGCCAAAGGCCAGTTCGGCCTCGCGGCGACCATGGGCGGGGTGATGGCGGCCGGTTTCGTTTATACCTTCCTGGGCCTGGCTGTTAAGGTCAAAGGCACGGGTTTCATCGACCGCCTGCTACCGCCGGTGGTGATTGGCCCGGTGATCATTTCCATCGGTCTGGCCATGGCGCCGATTGCCGCCAATATGGCAATGGGCAAAGCCGGCGATGGCAGCGAGCTGATCCATTACCAGACGGCGATGCTGATTTCGATGCCGGCGCTGCTGACCACCTTGATCGTCGCGGTATTCGGTAAAGGCATTTTCCGCCTGGTGCCGATTATCTCCGGCGTGCTGGTCGGCTTTGCCATGTCGTTCTACTTTGGTGTGGTCGACACGGCGAAGATCGCCGCCGCGCCGTGGTTCGCCCTGCCCCACTTCACCGCGCCGGAGTTCAACTGGCAGGCCATCCTGTTTATCGTCCCGGTGGCCCTGGCCCCGGCGATCGAGCATATCGGCGGTGTGATTGCGGTGGGCAGCGTGACCGGTCGCGATTACCTGAAGAAGCCCGGCCTGCACCGCACCCTGCTGGGTGACGGGATTGCCACCACCGCTGCCGGCCTGTTCGGCGGCCCGCCAAACACCACTTACGCCGAAGTGACGGGCGCAGTGATGCTGACCAAGAACTACAACCCGAAAATCATGACCTGGGCGGCAGTGTTTGCCATCAGCCTGGCGTTTATCGGCAAGTTCGGCGCGTTGCTGCAAAGCATCCCGGTACCGGTGATGGGCGGGATTCTGTGCCTGCTGTTCGGCTCGATTGCGGCGGTTGGCATGAACACGTTGATCCGCCACAAGATCGACCTGGGTGAGGCGCGCAATCTGGTGATTGTGTCGGTGACTTTGGTGTTCGGGATTGGCGGTGTGCTGGTCGGCACCGGCACTGGCCCGGATGATTTCGGCCTCAAGGGCATCGCCCTGTGTGCGGTGGTAGCGATTGGTTTGAACCTGCTGCTGCCGGGCAATGATGGCTGGAAGAACAAGAAGCCGGATGAGCCGTTGATCTAACTGGCTCAACGCAAAAAAAAGTGGGAGCTGGCTTGCCAGCTCCCACTTTTTTTTATCTTCAGTGTGGCTTAGAGCTCGCCGAGGCCATCGATCAGCGCCTGGTTCTGCTCCGGCGTACCGATGCTGATCCGCAGGAACTGGGCAATCCGCTCCTGCTTGAAGTGCCGCACGATCACGCCTTGCTCACGCAGCTTTGCGGCCAAACCCGCGGCATCGTGCCGTGGGTGACGGGCAAAGATGAAGTTGGCCGCTGAAGGCAACACTTCAAAACCCTTGCCTTCCAATTGCGCGACCACCGTGTTGCGGCTGTCGATCACCTGCTTGCAAGTCTTCTCGAAATATTCACGATCCTCAAACGCCGCCGCCGCGCCGACAATCGCCAGGCGATCCAGCGGGTAGGAGTTGAAGCTGTTCTTGACCCGCTCCAGCGCCTCGATCAGGTCCGGGTGGCCCACGGCCAGGCCTACACGCAAACCGGCCAGTGAGCGCGATTTGGACAGGGTCTGGGTCACCAGCAGGTTCGGGTAGCGATCCACCAGGCTGATGGCGGTTTCGCCGCCGAAGTCGATATAGGCTTCATCGACCACCACCACCGAATCCGGGCTGGCCTTGAGGATCTGCTCCACTGCATCCAGCGCCAGCACGCAGCCGGTCGGCGCGTTCGGGTTGGGGAAGATGATCCCGCCGTTGGGCTTGGCGTAGTCGGCCACGCGGATCTGGAATTGCTCGTCCAGCGGCACCGGGGCGGACTTGATGCCGTAAAGGCCGCAGTACACCGGGTAGAAGCTGTAGCTGATGTCCGGGAACAGCAGCGGCAAGTCGTGCTGGAACAGGCCGTGGAAGATGTGCGCCAGCACTTCGTCGGAACCGTTGCCGAGGAACACCTTGCTGGCGTCGACCGCGTAATACTTGGCCACGGCCTGCTTGAGCAGGTCGCTGTTGGGGTCCGGGTACAGGCGCAAATTGTCGTTCAACTCGGCCTGCATCGCGGCCAGCGCCTTGGGCGAAGGGCCGTAGGGGTTTTCATTGGTGTTGAGCTTGACCAGCTTGGTCAGCTTCGGTTGTTCGCCGGGTACGTAAGGCACGAGGTCCTTGACGAAGGGGCTCCAGAATTTGCTCATGCCTCATTTCCCCTCTTCAAGGATGCGATATTCGGCGCTACGCGCGTGAGCGCTCAGCGATTCACCACGGGCCAGCACCGAGGCAGTCTTGCCCAGTTCGGAGGCGCCTTGTGGCGAGCAGAAGATAATCGACGAGCGCTTCTGGAAGTCATACACCCCCAGCGGCGACGAGAACCGCGCGGTGCCGGACGTCGGCAGCACGTGGTTGGGGCCGGCGCAGTAGTCGCCCAGGGCTTCGCTGGTGTGACGGCCCATGAAGATCGCACCGGCGTGGCGGATCAACGGCAGCCAGGCCTGTGGGTCGGCTACGGACAACTCCAAGTGCTCTGGCGCAATGCGGTTGGCCACTTCGATGGCCTGTTCCATGTCACGCACCAGAATCAGCGCACCACGGCCATTGATCGACTTCTCGATGATCTCGGCGCGCTCCATGGTCGGCAGCAGCTTATTGATACTGGCGGCGACTTTGTCGAGGAACTCGGCGTCCGGGCTGACCAGAATCGCCTGGGCGTCTTCGTCGTGCTCGGCCTGGGAAAACAGGTCCATGGCGATCCAGTCCGGGTCGGTCTGGCCATCACACACCACGAGAATTTCCGAAGGGCCGGCGATCATGTCGATACCGACCTGGCCAAACACGTGGCGCTTGGCGGTGGCGACATAGATGTTGCCGGGGCCAACCACCTTGTCGACCTTCGGCACGCTTTCGGTGCCGTAGGCCAGGGCTGCAACGGCTTGCGCACCACCAATGGTGAACACGCGGTCGACGCCGGCGATGCAGGCAGCGGCCAGCACCAGCTCGTTGATTTCACCACGCGGGGTCGGCACCACCATGACCACTTCGGTCACGCCCGCCACTTTGGCCGGAATCGCGTTCATGAGTACCGATGACGGGTACGAGGCCTTGCCACCGGGCACGTACAGACCGGCGCGGTCCAGCGGCGTGACTTTTTGGCCCAGCACGGTGCCGTCGGCTTCGGTGTAGCTCCAGGAATCCTGTTTCTGTTTTTCGTGGTAGCTGCGCACCCGCGCCGCCGCCACTTCCAGGGCTTCGCGCTGGGGTGCAGTGATGCGTGTCAGCGCCAGCTCCAGGCGTTCACGGGGCAGGATCAGGTCGGCCATGGACTTCACGTCCAGGCCATCGAACTGACGGGTGAAATCCACCAGCGCCGCATCACCGCGCTCGCGCACGGCCTTGATGATGTCGAGCACTCGCTGGTTGACCGAGTCGTCAGACACGCTTTCCCAGCTCAGCAGATGATCCAGATGATGGGCGAAATCCGGGTCGGCAGCGTTGAGTCGGGCAATTGCAGTGGACGTGGTCATAGCGAGGGCCTCAATAGAATTGGCAAAAACTCAGGCGCCCTAAACTAGCAGTCATTTCCGCTTGGGCACCTGAGAATTCTGGCTATGAGGCGGATAGACGGGCGCGGCCTAAGGCCGCGCGGGTGAGTCAACCGCGGTGTCGAGACTCCACTGCCTTGCGCAGGGTGTCGATCAACGCCTGGATACGGGGATGTTGCATCTTCATCGAAGCTTTGTTGACGATCAGGCGGGAGCTGATGTCGGCAATGAAGTCCTGGGGTTCGAGACCGTTGGCGCGCAGGGTGTTGCCGGTGTCGACCACGTCGATGATCTTGTCAGCCAGGCCGATCAGCGGCGCCAGCTCCATCGAGCCGTAGAGCTTGATGATGTCGACCTGACGGCCTTGCTCGGCGTAGTAGCGCTTGGCGACGTTGACGAACTTGGTGGCCACACGCAGGCGGCCTTTAGGCTCGACGTCACCGACACGGCCGGCGGTCATCAGCTTGCACAGGGCAATACGCAGGTCCAACGGCTCGTACAGGCCCTGACCACCGTATTCCATCAGCACGTCTTTACCGGCCACACCGAGGTCGGCGGCGCCATGTTCAACGTAGGTCGGCACGTCGGTAGCCCGCACGATCAACAGGCGAACGTCGTCCTGGGTCGTGGGGATGATCAGCTTGCGGCTCTTGTCCGGATTCTCGGTTGGCACGATGCCCGCTTCAGCCAGAAGCGGCAAAGTGTCGTCAAGGATGCGGCCCTTGGACAGTGCGATGGTCAACATGGGAAACGTCAGTCCTTCATCAGGCTATTGCTGTCCGGTCGCAAACGGCGCCAGACACAGATCGAGGCCATTACAGCCTCGATTTGAAACAAATTCAGCTAACAGCAAACACAGACCTGTGGCGAGGGAGCTTGCTCCCGTTGGGTCGCGAAGCGGCCCCCAAGAACGGGACTGCTGCGCAGTCCAGCGGGAGCAAGCTCCCTCGCCACAGGTGACGGTGTTTACAGTTCCAGGAGCTAGCCCGGTACGCGGCGGATTTTAGCGCCGAGCATCTGCAGCTTTTCTTCGATGCACTCGTAACCACGGTCGATGTGGTAGATGCGGTCGATCAAGGTGTCGCCGTCGGCGCACAACGCCGAAATCACCAGGCTGGCCGAGGCACGCAGGTCGGTCGCCATCACTGGCGCGCCCTTGAGCTTGTCGATGCCGGTAACGATGGCGGTGTTGCCTTCGACCTGGATCTTGGCACCCATGCGGTGCAGTTCATACACGTGCATGAAGCGGTTTTCGAAGATGGTCTCGATCACGGCGCCTGTGCCTTCGGCAATCGCGTTCAAGGAAATGAACTGCGCCTGCATATCGGTCGGGAACGCCGGGTAAGGAGCCGTACGCACGTTTACGGCTTTTGGCCGCTTGCCGTGCATGTTCAGCTCGATCCAGTCTTCACCGGTAGTGATTTCAGCACCGGCTTCCTTGAGTTTTTCCAGCACGGCTTCCAGGATGGTCGGATCGGTGTCCTTGACCTTGACGCGGCCACCGGTAACGGCAGCGGCAACCAGGTAGGTGCCGGTCTCGATACGGTCCGGCATCACTTTGTAGGTGGCCGAGTGCAGACGCTTCACACCGTCGATAGTGATGGTGTCGGTGCCGGCGCCGGTGATGTTGGCACCCATGGCGATCAGGAAGTTGGCCAGGTCGACTACTTCAGGCTCGCGCGCTGCGTTTTGCAGCACACTGCGACCGTTCGCCAGGGCGGCAGCCATCATGATGTTCTCGGTACCGGTGACGCTGACGGTATCAAAGAAGAAGTTGGCACCGCGCAAACCGCCTTCCGGCGCCTTGGCCTTGATGTAGCCACCTTCTACGTCAATGACCGCGCCCATGGCTTCAAGGCCACGGATGTGCAGGTCGACAGGGCGCGAACCAATCGCGCAACCGCCAGGCAGTGCTACTTCAGCTTCGCCGAAACGGGCAACCATCGGGCCCAGCACCAGGATCGAGGCACGCATGGTTTTCACCAGTTCGTACGGAGCGATCAGGGTCTTGATGGTGCGCGGGTCGATTTCGACAGACAGCTTCTCGTCGATCACCGGCTCAATACCCATGCGACCGAACAGCTCGATCATGGTGGTAATGTCGTGCAGGTGCGGCAGGTTGGCCACAGTTACCGGGCCATCGCACAGCAGGGTCGCTGCCAGGATCGGCAAGGCGGAGTTTTTTGCACCGGAAATGCGGATCTCGCCATCGAGGCGGGCACCACCGGTAATAATCAATTTATCCATAAGAATCTCGACGCCTTGGGGGCTCAGGTACGCTCGGCCCAGGCCGCGCGGCTGAAAAATTTCATAGTAACCGCGTGGATGCTGCCATCGGTGATCCACGGGTTCAAATGGGCATAGATCTGCTGTTGACGCTTGACCGGGCTCAATTTCGCCAGTTCATCGCTAATCACGTTCAGCTGGAAATTGCAGCCTTCGCCTTCAACTTCTACGATCGTTTCCGGCAGCTTTCCTTCAAGGAAGCTTTTAACTTCTAGGGCCTGCATGCTCAACCTCTATCGGCGCCCAGTGCGCACGGGTCGCACATCATACAAAAAAGCCCCGCGCCTGCGAACCCCGCATAGCAGGACTCTGACGGGGGGCTTCTTTAATAATGTGTATTAAGGATGCGCCAACAGTTCGGTAATACCGGAAACCTGAGCGATTTCACGCATGTCTTCGGGCATTGAGCGGATGCTGACCGGCTTCTTGGCGGCTTGCGCATCACGCATGAAGCACAGCAACAACGACAAGCCGACGCTGCTGGACTTGGTCACCGCCGAGCAATCAAGCACCAACGCAGGTGCGTTACTGCTGTTGATCAGCGCCTGACCCTGCTTGCGCAGGTCAGGCCCGGTGCGGTAATCCAGCACGCCACTGAGGAACAACTCGCCGGCGTCACCCAGACGAACAGCCGACTCGGTCATTGCGCAGGCTTCCCGGCTTGTTTGTCGGTTTCTTCCTTGGCTTTGGCGACTTCACCGGCCCAACCATTGATGGTTTTGTCCAGGTTATTGCCATTACGCTGCATCGCATCAGCGAACTGATCGCGGAACAGCTTGCCGATGTTGATGCCGTTGATGATCACGTTGCGCAGTTTCCACTCGCCGTTGACCTTCTCCAGCGTGTACTGCACAGGGTAGATGGCGCCGTTGTTGCCTTTGACGCTCATGTTAACGCTGGTGCGATCACCCGACTCATCCCCGGCTGGGGCGACGGTAATACCTTGGTTGTTGTACTCCAGCAGGGCGTTGCCGTAGAACTGGAACAGGCCCTTCTTGAAGTTTTCCTGGAATGTTTGCATTTGCGCAGGGGTAGCCTTGCGCGAATACTTGACCGTCATGATGCTGCGGGAAATGCCTTCGGCATCGACCACCGGGCCCACAATGGTATTCAGTGCTTCGTAAAACCTGGTCGGGTCTTGCTTGTACTGCTCTTTGTTGGCAGTCAGGTCAGCCAACATCTTGTTGGTGGTGTCCTGCACCAGATCGTGCGCAGAACCGCCGGCAGCGGCATTAGCCATCAGCGGCAGCGCTGCCAGCAGCACCAGCAGGCCACGTCGCAAGGTAGAGATCATGAACAGGTTCCTCATTTGGCGTCTTTATTGACCGTATTGAGCAGGAATTTACCGATCAAGTCTTCAAGCACCAGCGACGACTGTGTGTCGTGGATTGTCGAACCATCCTTG
This sequence comes from Pseudomonas sp. WS 5146, assembly GCF_012985495.1. Classification (NCBI taxonomy): domain Bacteria; kingdom Pseudomonadati; phylum Pseudomonadota; class Gammaproteobacteria; order Pseudomonadales; family Pseudomonadaceae; genus Pseudomonas; species Pseudomonas sp. WS 5146. The sequence continues at coordinate 234,714 of NZ_JAAQWL010000005.1, read as the reverse complement.
AGCAGAGCTGTTTCCCCACCCACGCTGATGCCGATGTACTTCTCGCCCAGCAGCCCAGCAGTGAGGATAGATGCAGTGGAGTCAGTCGGCAGATTATCTACCTTCTTGTCGACTTGCATGGTCACCCGGCCAGTGAAGCTGTCGCGATCCAGATCGATTGCCGTGACCTTGCCGATGGTTACACCGGCCATGGTCACTTTAGCTCTGACCGTCAAACCAGCAATATTGTCGAAGTACGCGTAAAGCTTATAAGTATCGGCGGTGGGGCTGGCCGAAAGGCCGCTGACTCGCAGGGCGAGCAACAGTAAAGCCAGGATGCCAGCCAGCAAGAAAAGGCCGACACCGATTTCCACAGTGCGGTTTTGCATCAGAAATCTCCAAACATCAAGGCGGTCAAAATGAAGTCAAGGCCCAGTACCGCCAGCGAGGCGTACACAACGGTCTTGGTGGTGGCGCGACTGATCCCTTCTGAAGTGGGCTCACAGTCATAGCCTTGGAATACGGCGATCCAGGTCACTACAAAGGCGAAAACGATGCTTTTGATGATGCCATTGAGCACGTCGCCGCTGAAGGTCACGCTGTTTTGCATGTTGCCCCAGTAGGAGCCGTCATAGACGCCCAACCAGTCAACCGCCACCCACGAACCACCCCAGATGCCCACCACGCTGAAAATCATCGCCAGCAGCGGCAGGGATATGAAGCCGGCCCACAGGCGCGGGGCAACAATATATTTGAGCGGGTCCACGCCGATCATTTCCAGGCTGGACAACTGCTCGGTGGACTTCATGTTGCCGATTTCGGCGGTCAATGCAGAACCCGCACGGCCAGCGAACAGCAAAGCGGTGACCACCGGCCCCAGCTCACGCAGCAGCGTCAGGGCAACCATCTGCCCGACTGCCTGCTCCGAACCGTAGCTGGAGAGGATATTGAACCCCTGCAACGCCAGCACCATACCGATGAATATCCCGGACACCACGATGATGACCAGGGACATCACGCCCACCGAATGCAGCTGTCTCAACAACAGGCCAAAACCGCCGCCAATGCCGCCACGCCCGAGCAGCGCGTGAAACAGAAAAATTGTCGAACGCCCCAGGACCTCGACCAAGTCGATGCCGGAACGGCCGAAAAGGCGAACCTTCTCGAGTAAAGATGTCTTGCGCATCAGCGCTTCCCCAGAAGATCTGAGCGGTAGTCCGCTGCCGGAAAATGAAAAGGCACCGGGCCATCGGGATCGCCGGTCATGAATTGGCGAATGCGCGGGTTATCAGCGTTCATCAGCTCTTCAGGCGTACCCTGCCCCAGCACCTGGCCATCGCCGACCACATAAAGGTAGTCAGCAATGCTCGCGGTTTCGGCCAGGTCGTGGGAAACCACGATGCTGGTGATCCCCAACGCATCGTTGAGCAGGCGGATCAGGCGCACCAGCACGCCCATGGCGATCGGGTCCTGGCCTACGAACGGCTCGTCATACATGAGGATCTGCGGATCGAGAGCAATAGCCCGCGCCAGCGCAACACGACGCTTCATGCCACCGGACAACTCGTCGGGCATCAGGTCGATGGCACCGCGCAAGCCCACGGCTTGCAGTTTGAGCAGCACAATGTCACGAATCATTTCATCGGACAGCTGGGTATGCACCCGCAGCGGAAACGCTACGTTTTCGAAAACGTCGAGGTCGGTAAACAGGGCACCGCTCTGGAACAGCACGCCCATATGCTTGCGCGCATCGAACAGATCGCTGCGCGACAGGGTCGGCAGGTTCTGGCCGTTGACCCACACTTCGCCGGCGCTGGGCCGCAATTGCATGCCCATCAGGCGCAACAAAGTGGTCTTGCCGCAACCGGAAGGCCCCATGATGCCCGTGACTTTGCCGCGGGGAATGCGAATATCGACGTTATTGAAGATGCTGCGCGAACCGCGCTTGAAGGTAAGGCCCTTCAGCTCGACCGCGTAGGCGTTATCGGCACTCATCTAATCTCCTTGGGATGCAGCCTTTCACTCAGACACCATGCTTGCGACTTTCGTTTGCAACAGATGCACAAAAGTTAGCGGCATGGGGTGGGCCGACCGAACTGGCGGCGAACTATATCACTGCTGGTACAGAGCCCCCAAGGCCGGAACAGCGCTTGTTCAGATTCGGGACAGGGAAAACACGTGGCTGAGCATAAATCCCAGGCACCTGCAGAATAACTAGCGTGAGGGATTTGATCATTACCGCTATAATCGCCGACTTTTCGTCAGGCTATACGATTTCAGACATGAGCCAATCCAGCGACCTTATTCAATCCGCACAACGCACCATCCGCCTCGAGCTTGAAGCCGTAGAAGGTTTACTGGCCCATATCGACGCAGATTTCGTACGCGCCTGCGAGATGATTCTGGCCAGCACGGGCCGCGTTGTGGTGGTCGGCATGGGCAAATCCGGCCACGTCGGCAACAAGATCGCCGCCACCCTGGCCAGCACCGGAACCACGGCGTTTTTCGTGCACCCGGCCGAAGCCAGCCACGGTGACATGGGCATGATCACCAAGGATGACATTATCCTGGCGCTGTCGAACTCGGGCACCACCAACGAAATCGTGACCTTGCTGCCCTTGATCAAGCGCCTGGGCATCAAGATGATCAGCCTCACCGGCAACCCGGAATCCACGCTGGCGAAGGCTGCCGAAGTCAATTTGAACGTGCACGTGGCCCACGAAGCCTGCCCGCTTAACCTGGCACCGACCTCCTCCACCACCGCCGCCCTGGTCATGGGCGACGCCCTGGCCGTGGCGTTGCTGGAAGCTCGTGGCTTTACCGCTGAAGACTTCGCGTTTTCGCACCCGGGCGGCGCGCTGGGTCGTCGCCTGCTGCTCAAAGTGGAAAACGTCATGCACTCGGGGGATGAACTGCCCCACGTGCAACGTGGCACCTTGCTCAAAGACGCGCTGATGGAAATGACCCGCAAGGGCCTGGGCATGACCGTGATCCTGGAAGCCGACGGGCGTCTGGCCGGAGTCTTCACCGACGGCGACCTGCGCCGCACCCTGGACCGCACCATCGATATCCACACCGCGACCATTGATGCGGTGATGACGCCCCACGGCAAGACCGCCCGCCCCGAGATGCTTGCAGCCGAAGCGCTGAAGATCATGGAAGACCATAAGATTGGCGCGCTGGTGGTGGTCAATAGTGACGACCGCCCGATCGGCGCCCTGAACATGCACGACTTGCTGCGTGCGGGAGTGATGTAAATGACCAGCGACCTGATGCAACGCGGCAAACACATCAAACTGGCGATTTTCGACGTGGACGGCGTGCTGACCGACGGCCGCCTGTACTTTCTCGAAGATGGCAGCGAATTCAAGACCTTTAACACCCTCGACGGCCAGGGCATCAAAATGTTGATGGCCGCCGGTGTGCAAACGGCAATTATCAGTGGTCGAAAGACACCGGTTGTGGAACGCCGCGCACAAAACCTGGGGATTCCTCACCTGTATCAAGGCCGTGAGGATAAACTGGTGGTTCTGGACGAGCTTCTTGGCCAACTCAACCTAAGCTATGAGCAGGTTGCGTACCTGGGTGATGATCTGCCTGACCTGCCGGTCATTCGCCGAGTGGGCCTGGGCATGGCCGTCGCCAATGCAGCGGCGTTTGTTCGTGAACACGCCCATGGCATTACTGTCGCACGTGGCGGTGAAGGCGCTGCCCGCGAGTTCTGCGAATTGATCCTGCGTGCCCAAGGCAGTCTTGAAGCGGCCCACGCCGCCTACTTATAGAGCGTTTTATGCTGAGCAAAAAGATTCGCAACTTCCTGTTATTCGGGGTCATCGCCGCGCTGTTCCTGGCGGTGGGCTACTGGAATATCAGCCCGGAGCGCTTTCTCGACAAGCCTGTAGCACAGGTTGACGAGGGGCTGATCGACAATTTCGCCACCAATGCCTATACGGTGCAGTTCATGCCTGACGGCAAGGTCCAATACGAGATGACCTCCGATAAGGTGGAACACGTCAAAGCCTCCGACGTCAGCTTGCTGACCAACCCGGACCTGAACCTGTTCCGCGGCACCGACTTTCCGTGGCACGTCACCAGCAAACGTGGCGAGGTCAATGCGGACGGCACCCAGGTTGAGTTGATCGACTCGGTACGCGTTGCGCGCACCGATGAACACAAGCGTGACACCATCATCACCAGCAGTCGCATGACCGTTTTCCCACAACAGCAATATGCGCAGACCGAGCAAGACGTTAGAATTGACGGCGCTGGCGGTGTATCGACTGGCAAGGGAATGAAAGCGTATTTGAAAGAAAGCAGGATACACCTGCTATCGAACGTAAGAGGACAGTATGAGGCTCGTTAAAACCCTCCCTATTTTGCTCGGTCTGGGCGCAGCACTGGGAAGCGTGAGCGCCTGGGCTCTGCCGAACGATAGCCAGCAACCGATCCATATCTCGGCTGACGATGCGCAGTTGGATGATAAACAAGGCGTCGCGACCTACACCGGTGGCGTGATCATCACCCAAGGCTCGATGAAGATTACCGGCAACACGGTAACGCTGACTCGCACCCCGGCTGGCGACATCGACGTGGTGACTTCGGTGGGCAACCTGGCTTACTTCGAACAGAAGCAGGCGGCTGCCGACCCGGCACCGATGAAAGGCTACGGCAGGACCATCCAGTATCACGCCCAGCAGAACCGCATTATCCTGATTGACCAGGCACGGGTTGTCAGTACTGACGGCAATACCACCGAAGGTGAAAAAATCACCTACGACACCGTCAAGCAGATCGCTACCGCCGGTCGCGCCAATGGCACAAAAATCGGCACACCGAAGCCGCGCATCGACATGGTTATCCAGCCGAAGCAGAAAGACGCTGCCGCCCCTGCGCCAAAACCCGCTGCGAAGAAGACGAACTGATGGCAACCCTGAAAGCCCAGCATCTGGCCAAAGCTTATAAAAGCCGTCAGGTCGTACGCGACGTCAGCCTGTCGATCGACAGCGGCCAGATCGTCGGCTTGCTCGGCCCCAACGGCGCCGGCAAGACCACCTGCTTCTATATGATTGTTGGCCTGGTCCAGGCGGATCAGGGCCGTGTATTGATTGACGACCTGGACGTAAGCCACCAGCCCATGCACGGTCGTGCACGCGCCGGCATCGGCTATCTTCCCCAGGAAGCGTCGATCTTCCGCAAACTGTCAGTGTCCGACAACATCATGGCGATCCTCGAGACCCGCAAGGAACTCGACCGTGACGGCCGTCGCAAAGAGCTGGAAAGCCTGTTGCAGGAGTTCCATATCAACCACATCCGCGACAACCTCGGCATGAGCTTGTCCGGTGGCGAGCGTCGCCGTGTGGAAATCGCCCGTGCCCTGGCCACCGCACCGAAGTTCATCCTGCTGGACGAACCTTTCGCCGGTGTCGACCCGATCTCGGTTGGCGATATCAAGCAGATCATCCATCACCTCAAGGCCAAGGGTATCGGTGTACTGATCACCGACCACAACGTGCGTGAGACCCTCGATATCTGCGAAACCGCCTATATCGTTAACGATGGGCAACTGATTGCAGAAGGTGACTCCGCCACTATCCTGGCCAATGAACTGGTGAAGGAAGTGTACCTGGGTCACGAGTTCCGCCTGTAAACACGGTGGTATCAGGCCATTGCCCGGGGCGCGTGCAAGTCAATAAAAACCTCAGTTTTTTTATTGTTACCGCGCTCTAGGCAAAGCCCCTGATATCAGGCATATAATTTGCTTATGTTTGGCGCTCACGCGCCCTGTCGTGGATGGCGCATTGCGCCGGCGAATAAGGTGTTAAGCCCCTGCCATGAAACCATCGCTAGTCCTGAGAATGGGCCAGCAGCTGACGATGACACCGCAGCTGCAACAGGCCATCCGCCTGCTCCAATTGTCGACCCTGGACCTGCAACAGGAAATCCAGGAGGCCCTGGAGTCCAATCCGATGCTCGAACGCCAGGAAGAAGGCGACGACTTCGACAATGCAGACCCGCTGGCCGACAACATCGAGCAAAAACCCAACCCCGACGTGCAGGAACCGTCCTATCAGGAAACCGCCCCTACGGTGGACAACCTTGAGGAAGGTGAATGGAACGAACGCATTCCCAACGAGCTTCCCGTGGACACCGCCTGGGAAGACGTCTACCAGACCAGCGCCAGCAGCCTGCCCAGCAATGACGACGACGAGTGGGACTTCACCACTCGCACGTCCGCCGGTGAGAGCCTGCAGAGCCACTTGCTGTGGCAACTGAACCTGGCGCCGATGTCCGATACCGATCGCCTGATCGCCGTAACCCTGATCGACTGTATCAACAATCAGGGCTACCTGGACGAGACGCTCGACGAGATTCTTGAAGCCTTCGACCCGGAACTGGACATCGAACTGGACGAAATCGAAGCCGTCCTGCATCGCATCCAACAGTTCGAGCCTGCCGGCATTGGCGCTCGCACCTTAAGCGAATGCCTGTTGCTGCAACTGCGCCAACTGCCGGCCAAGACCCCGTGGCTCGCCGAAGCCCAGCGCCTGGTCACCGACTACATCGACCTGCTGGGCAGCCGCGACTACAGCCAGTTGATGCGCCGCATGAAGCTCAAGGAAGACGACCTGCGCCAGGTCATCGAGCTGGTACAGAGCCTCAACCCGCGCCCCGGCTCGCAGATCGAGTCCAGCGAAGCCGAATATGTCGTGCCCGACGTGATCGTGCGCAAAGACAACGAACGCTGGCTCGTGGAGTTGAACCAGGAATCGGTGCCACGCCTGCGGGTCAACCCACAATATGCAGGCTTTGTACGCCGCGCCGACACCAGCGCCGACAACACCTTCATGCGCAACCAATTGCAGGAAGCGCGCTGGTTCATCAAGAGCCTGCAAAGCCGCAACGAAACCCTGATGAAAGTGGCCACCCAGATCGTCGAGCACCAGCGCGGCTTCCTGGAATATGGCGATGAGGCGATGAAGCCGCTGGTTCTGCATGACATTGCCGAAGCGGTAGGTATGCATGAATCGACGATTTCACGGGTAACCACGCAGAAATTCATGCATACCCCACGGGGTATTTATGAGCTGAAATACTTTTTCTCCAGCCACGTCAGCACCTCCGAAGGCGGTGAATGCTCGTCCACGGCGATCCGCGCGATCATCAAAAAACTGGTTGCGGCGGAAAATCAGAAAAAGCCATTGAGTGACAGTAAGATCGCTGGTTTACTGGAGGCACAAGGCATTCAGGTCGCCCGTCGAACCGTCGCCAAGTACCGCGAGTCCCTCGGGATCGCGCCTTCCAGCGAGCGTAAGCGTTTGATGTGACGGGCGGGCCATAGCGTTCCAGTGGTGGGTATTCCTACCCACCGCTTTATGCACTGGCAACGAAGGAGAAGCTGTATGCAAGTCAACATCAGTGGACAACATGTGGAAGTCACCCCACCACTTCGCGACTATGTCGTGCAGAAGCTGAAGAAGCTTGAGGGCCATTTTGACAAGATCACCAACGCGGAGGTCATCATGAAGGTCGACAAGCTTCAGCAGAAAATTGAAGCGACCCTCCAGATTCCAGGTGGTGAAGTGCAGGCCAAGGCCGAGCATGAAGACATGTATGCATCGATCGACTTGCTCACCGACAAGCTTGACCGCCAACTCTTAAAGCATAAGGAAAAGAATCTGCACCTGATGCAAGGTACAGGTCGTTAACTCTCCCCCATGATCCAACTTGAAACCATCCTGACCCCCGGCCGTTCCCTCGTGAACGCGCCGGGCGGCAGTAAGAAGAAAGCCCTCGAACACATCGCCAACCTGATCAGCCGTGAAGTGCCTGAGCTGGATGAGCAAGTCGTGTTCAAGGCCCTGATTGACCGTGAAAAACTGGGCTCCACCGGTTTTGGCAACGGCATCGCCATTCCTCACTGCCGCCTTGAAGGCTGCACGTCTCCCGTCAGTGCGCTATTGCACCTGCAGGAGAAAATCGATTTCGACGCCATCGACGGCGCCCCGGTTGACCTGCTGTTCGTTCTGCTGGTCCCGCAAGCCGCCACCGATGCGCACCTGGAACTGCTTCGGCAGATAGCCAGCATGCTCGACCGCAAAGAAGTACGCGACAGACTGCGCAGTGCCAGCAGCAACGAGGCGCTTTATCAGGTTGTACTCGATGAGCAAAGCGGGCAGTAACCATGCGTTTGATCATCGTCAGCGGCCGCTCCGGCTCGGGTAAAAGCACCGCCCTCAATGTTCTTGAGGACAACGGTTTCTACTGCATCGACAACCTGCCGGCGGGCCTGCTGCCGGAATTGGCCGAACGCGCCCTGATCCACACTGAACTGCCGCAGCCACTGGTGGCCGTCTCGATTGACGCCCGCAACCTGCCCAGCCATCTCGAGCGCTTCCCGCAACTGCTCGAGGAAGTACGCGCCAAGCATATTCATTGCGATGTGCTGTACCTGGATGCCGACGAGGAAACGCTGCTCAAGCGTTTCTCCGAAACCCGTCGACGTCACCCCCTCAGCAGTCCGCATCGCTCCCTGGCAGAAGCCATAGAGGATGAGACCACGCTGCTGGGGCCGATCATTGACCTCGCGGATCTCAAGATCAACACCACGGACCTCAACCTGTATCAGTTGCGCGATGCCATCAAGCTGCGCCTGCTGAACCAGCCGGAACCAGGCACGGCCTTTCTGGTTGAGTCGTTCGGGTTCAAGCGCGGGATGCCGGTGGATGCCGACCTGGTGTTCGACGTGCGCTGCCTGCCCAACCCCTACTGGAAGCCGGAGCTGCGTGACCAGTCTGGTTTGGACCAGCCAGTAGCCGAGTACCTGGCTGCGCAACCGGATGTCGAGGAGATGTTCCAGGATATCTCCAGCTACCTGCTCAAATGGTTACCGCGCTTTGCCGCAAGTAATCGGGCTTATGTCACCATTGCCATCGGCTGCACCGGCGGCCACCACCGTTCCGTCTACCTGACCGAACGCCTGGGCCAGGTGCTGCAACAAACCCTCAAGAACGTCCAGGTTCGCCACCGCGACCTTAGCTGAAAGGAACACCCCCGCGATGCCCGCTCTGGAAATTGAAATCATCAACAAGCTGGGCCTGCACGCCCGCGCCTCGGCCAAATTTGTCGGCGTTGCCGGGCAGTTCCCTTGCCAGATCCGCGCCGGGCGCACGCCGGAATCGATGGTCGACGGCAAAAGCATCATGGCCATGATGATGCTGGCTGCGGGCAAGGGCACCAAGATTCACTTGAAGACGGAAGGCGAACAAGAGCAGGAAGCGATGGACGCCCTAGTCAAGTTGATCAACAACTACTTTGACGAGGGTGAGTAAACCCACCCTTTGAGACAGGTGTGAGGCTGCAATGGCCTCACCCTAATGCGGTATCCATCACCATCATCAAACAAAACCCGATGCACAACCCCAGGCTGGCAAGCTTTTCGTGACCGTTGCGGCACGATTCCGGGATCACTTCGTGAGTCACCACCAGCAACATAGCCCCCGCCGCCAGCGCAAGCCCCAATGGCAACAGAACCTCAGCCAGGCTCACCAACCACGCACACAGCACGGCAAACACCGGCTCGACCAAGCCTGACGCGGCGCCGATCAAGAACGCCTTGACCCGCGACATGCCCGCGCCTGCCAACACCAGTGCAATCACCAAACCTTCCGGCACATCCTGCAAGGCAATGCCCATGGCCAGGCTGTCGGCGTCCGGCATGCCACCACCGGCAGAAACGCCCACTGCCATACCTTCCGGAATGTTGTGAGCAATGATGGCGAACACAAACAACCAGATACGCGGCGCAATCACGGGTTTATCCGACGTACCCACCAGCATTTCCGGGCTCGCACCGGAAACCTTGCGGTCTACCAGATACAGCCCGAACGCCCCCAGCATGATGCCGAAGCTGATCAAACCACTGGCGCCCCAAGGCGAGAGCCCCAGGCCTTCGGCAGCCGCAATGCCCGGTACGATCAGCGAGAAAGCCGTCGCCGCCAACATTACCCCGGCACCGAAGCCCAGCAAGGTATCGCTCAGCGCTACCGGCATGCGGCGTATGACCAGCACGGGCACCGCGCCCAGTGCCGTGCCGAGCGCGCAGATAGCGCCGCCCTGCAAGGCGCGCAGGATACGCGGTTCAAGGTTTAGCCAGGCCAGCCCATGGGCCACCAGCAATGCAGTCCCTGCCAACAGCAACAGCGAGCCAAACGCATAACGAAACATTCGCCCGCTGCTGATCGCCAGTGTTTCAGTGCCCATAGTCGGCCTTAGATCTTGTTATAGGTTGAATATCAGGCCAGGGCGGCCTGGTAGCGTGCGGCGACTTCCGGCCAGTTGATCACGCTATAAAAGGCGTTGATGTATTCCGGGCGACGGTTCTGATACAGCAGGTAATAGGCGTGCTCCCACACGTCCAGGCCCAGTATTGGCGTGTTGCCGCTCATCAACGGGCTGTCCTGATTGCCACTGCTTTCCACCACCAGTGTCTTCTGCGGGGTGACACTCAGCCATGCCCAGCCGCTGCCGAAGCGGGTCAAGGCGGCCTTGGTGAAGGCCTCTTTGAAACTGTCGAAGCCGCCCAAATGCTCGTCGATGGCTTTGCCCAGTGCGCCGTCAGGTTTACCGCCGCCCTTTGGAGACATCACCGCCCAGAACAACGAGTGGTTGGCGTGACCACCCCCTTGGTTGATCACGGCAGCACGCAGCTTTTCCGGCAGTTGCTGCACGCTGGACACCAACTTCTCTACCGGCCAACCCGCAAACTCCGTGCCTTCGACCGCTGCATTGAGGTTGTTGATGTAGGTTTGGTGATGCTTGGTGTAGTGAATCTCCATGGTTTGCGCATCAATATGCGGCTCCAGGGCGTCGTAGGCGTAAGGCAGGGCAGGCAAGGTGTAGGTCATATCAATGTGCTCCGTAGTGTGGAGTGATCGGTTGCGCCGCAGTACCGCCCAGCAGGCGATGGGTACGCGGGTACTCGCCGTGATCGCTGATGAAATTCAACAGTTCGACGTAGGTCTTGCTGCTCTGGCGCAACGCCGCCTCGCGCAATTGCGGGTTCAGACGCGGGTCCTGCATGGTCTGCAACAGCCGTTGGTGAATGGCGCACAGGTATTCCGCGCTTTCCTCCGGCTGGTTCAGGCGCAGGTGCAGGTCCGCCAGGTTGTGGTGGGAAATGACGCAAGCCGCCACTGCTTCGTCGGCATCCGCCCAACGCTCGAACAACACTTGCGCCAGGGCCAGGGCTTGCAAATAGGCCTCACGAGCGTCGACCAGCTCGCCCGCCATAAAACAGCGATTGGCCCGTTCGATCGTGCGTTTCCAGTGCTCCATGGTGCGCCTCCAAAGCAGGGTCGGTGATTACACGCCGCCGGCCGTGAGCTTTTCCGGGTCCAGCAGGATCTCCAGTTGGCTACGTGACAAGTCGGTGTGCTCAAGAGCGACATCGATCACCGGGCGGCCTTGCTGATAGGCTTTCTTGGCGATTTCAGCGGCCTTTTGGTAGCCAATGATCGGGTTGAGTGCGGTGACCAGGATCGGGTTACGCGACAGCGCTTCCTTAAGCTTGGCTTCGTTGACCTTGAAGCTGGCGATGGCTTTGTCGGCCAGCAAGCGGCTGGAATTGGCCAGCAGTTCGAGGCTGCTGAGCAGGTTCTGGGCGATGATCGGCAGCATCACGTTCAGCTCGAAGTTGCCGGACTGACCCGCCACAGTGATCACCGTGTCATTGCCGATGACCTGGGCGGCAACCATGGCGGTGGCCTCCGGAATCACTGGATTGACCTTGCCCGGCATGATCGAGGAGCCTGGCTGCAAGCCTTCCAATTCGATTTCACCCAAGCCTGCGAGCGGGCCGGAGTTCATCCAGCGCAGGTCGTTGGCGATTTTCATCAGCGATACCGCAGTGGCTTTCAACTGGCCGGAAACGGCAACGGCGGTGTCCTGGGAGCCGATCAGCGCGAACAGGTTCTTGCCGGGGGTGAATTTCACCCCGCTAAGGATGCTCAGTTGCTGACTGAAACGCGCAGCAAATTCGGGGTGCGCATTGATCCCGGTGCCAACCGCCGTGCCACCCTGTGCCAGCGCCTGCAAGCTCGGCAGCAAATCCTGCAAATGGCCGATATTGGCCTTGAGCTGTTGCGCCCAACCATTAAGCACCTGGCTCATGCGCACCGGCATGGCGTCCATCAGGTGCGTTCGGCCGGTCTTGATGAACGGGTGGACCTCTTCGGCCTTTTGCTCGATGACTTGCACCAAGTGCAGCAAGGCCGGCAGCGTTTGCTCATGCAGCACCAAGGCTGCGCTGACGTGGATGGTGGTTGGGATAATGTCGTTGCTGCTTTGGCCACAGTTCACATGATCATTGGGGTTAACCGCTTCACCCAGCAAACGGCTGGCCAAGGTCGCAATCACTTCGTTGGCATTCATGTTCGAGCTGGTGCCGGAGCCGGTCTGGAAAATATCCACCGGGAAGTGCGGCATGAAGTTGCCTTCGAGCAGGCCCTGGGCCGCGTCAACGATGGCCTTGCCCTGCCCTTCGCTGATTTGCTTGAGGTCGACATTGACCTTGGCGGCGGCGGCCTTGGCCAGGATCAGGGCGCGAATGAATTGCGCCGGCATGCGTTGATGACTGATCGGAAAATTGTTCACCGCGCGCTGGGTCTGCGCGCCATACAAAGCCTCGGCAGGCACTTGCAGCTCGCCCATGCTGTCGCGTTCGATACGGGTGTTACTCATCGTTTGATCCTTGCACCAGGTCAGAAACAGAAAGGGAAGGCAGCAATTCGCAGGTCGCCAATTGCCAGGCAAAGGTCTGCCAGCGCTTGAGGCGGCAGGCACAGTGGGAAAGTTTTTCCAGGTCGCGAAGTGGGCGCCAGGCCTGGTCCAGGCACATGGATCGCCAGTGCCAGGGCAAGGCGATGTCGCCCGCGGTGTCGATCAAAAGGCGGAATGACGTTTCGGCGATCGTCCACGGATGGGTCGCGGTGCAGCACGCCAGGTATCGCCCTTCGTTGAGGTAATGTTCGATCAGTCGCGGTTCATTGGGATCAAGGCCGCAGCGAATCTGACGACTCATCCAACGCCAACTTTCCAGGTACGGATCCTCATGCAGGACAGAACTCATGATCCACGCTCATTCGGTAATGATATTTATTATTAAATGATATTGAGAATCAAAACAAGAGCAGCAAATTGCAGCCATTAAAAAAGGCACGCCATCTTGAGGATGGCGTGCCTTTTTGATGAAGCGTCGCGCCGTTAACTGCCGGCGACGGTCATCCGCTCAATCAGCACCGAACCGGTGCGAATGTTGCTGCGCAGCTCCAGGTCATTACCCACTGCGACGATCTGCTTGAACATATCGCGCATGTTGCCGGCAATAGTCACTTCCTGGACGGCGAATTGAATCTCGCCATTTTCTACCCAGAAACCCGCCGCACCGCGTGAATAATCACCGGTCACCATGTTCAGGCCACTGCCCATCAGCTCGGTGACCAGCAGGCCTCGGCCCATACGACGCAACAGCGCTGCCTGGTCTTCATCGCCATGGGTGACGAACAGGTTGTGCACGCCACCGGCGTTCGCCGTGCTTGGCAGGCCCAGCTTGCGACCGGCGTAAGTGCCCAGCACGTAGGACACCAACTCGCCCTTTTCGACAAACGGTTTGGCATAGGTGGCCAGGCCATCACCATCGAATGAGGAACTGCCCATGGCACGCATCAGGTGCGGGCGCTCATCAATCGTCAGCCATTCAGGAAACAGTTTCTGGCCAATCGCGCCTTCAAGGAACGAAGATTTTCGGTACAGGTTGCCGCCGGAAATCGCGCCCAGGAAACTGCCGAACAAACCGCCAGCCAGCTCGGCCGAAAACAGCACCGGCACCTCGCACGTTGGTACCGGGCGTGCACCCAGGCGGCTCGCTGCACGTTGCGCCGCGCGCTGACCGATGCTGACTGGATCGGCGAGCAATTCGCCCTGGCGGCTCACGTCGTACCAGTAATCGCGCTGCATCTGGCCATTGGCTTCGGCGATCATCACGCAGCTCAAGCTATGGCGAGTGGAGGCATAACCACCGATAAAACCATGGCTGTTACCGTAGACACGGCAGCCTTGATGAGTGCTCAACGTGGTGCCATCAGCGTTCTTGATGCGGGCATCGGCATCAAACGCCGCTGCTTCGCAGATCAGTGCCTTTTCGATCGCTTGCTCGGGCGTGATGTCCCAGGCGTGAAACAGATCGAAATCCTTCAAGTCCTTGGCCATCAGCGCTTTGTCGGCCAGGCCCGAGCTTTCATCCTCGGAGGTGTGCTTGGCAATCGCCAGCGCCGCCGCCACGGTTTCACGAATTGCTTCCGGCCCACTGGCGGAAGTACTGGCCGAGCCTTTGCGCTGCCCGGCATACAACGTGATACCAAAACCCTGGTCGCGATTGAATTCAACAGTTTCTACTTCACGCTGGCGCACCGACGTCGACAGCCCCTGCTCCAGCGACACGGCTACTTCACAGGCGCTGGCCCCCTGGCGCTTGGCCTCGGCAAGGATCTGCTCGACTTGTTCCTGCAGTGCCGGTAACGCTTGCGGACCGACGCTTTGGGCTGCACTCATGGTTTTCTCCACTCAAATTCTGCTTTCGGTTAAGGCCATCGAGCGACCGGGCCGGACAAGCGGCCCCCGACTGGTTATCATGGCGGCGTTTCTTTGCGGACTGCCACCATGGTTGATTCTTACGACGACTCCCTCGATGGGGAGAAAAGCAAAACCCAGGTCAAACGCGAGCTGCATGCGCTGGTTGACCTCGGCGAGCGCCTTACAACGCTCAAGAAAGACTTGATTGCCAAATTGCCACTGACCGACGAAATGCGCCGGGCGCTTGCGGATGCTCCCAAGCACACCGCGAATATCGCGCGTAAACGGCACATCATGTTTATCGGCAAGCTGATGCGCGATCAGGACACTGATGCCATTCTGGCCTTGCTCGATCAAACCGATGCCTCCACTCGCCAGTACAACGAACGCTTCCATAACCTGGAGCGCTGGCGTGACCGCCTGATCTCGGGCGATGACGCGGTGCTGGAGAAATTCGTGCTGGACTACCCGGACGCGGACCGCCAGCAACTGCGCTCCCTGATCCGTCAGGCCCAGCACGAGCAGGCGCATAACAAGGCGCCGGCCACCAGCCGTAAAATCTTCAAATACATCCGTGAGCTGGACGAGACTCAACGCGGCCTGCGTTGACCCTCTTCCCCGGGTGGCGGTCTTCGCCACCCGAAGCTCCGGCCATTACGACCCCGTGCCACCCACGGTGATCGCATCGATTTTCAAGGTTGGCTGACCGACGCCGACTGGCACCGACTGCCCATCCTTACCGCAGGTGCCCACGCCGCTGTCCAGCGACAGGTCATTACCGACCATCGACACCTTGCTCATGGCTTCCGGCCCATTGCCAATCAACGTCGCCCCTTTGACCGGCGCGGTAATCTTGCCGTCTTCGATCAGGTACGCTTCGCTGGTGGAGAACACAAACTTGCCGCTGGTGATATCGACCTGGCCGCCGCCGAGGTTGGCGCAGTAGATCCCGCGTTTTACCGAGGCGATGATTTCCGCGGGGTCGCTTTCGCCACCGAGCATGTAGGTGTTGGTCATGCGCGGCATCGGCAGGTGCGCGTAAGACTCGCGACGGCCGTTACCGGTACGCGCCACACCCATGAGGCGGGCGTTGAGCTTGTCCTGCATATAGCCCTTGAGCACGCCGTTTTCAATCAGCGTGGTGCATTCGGTCGGCGTGCCTTCGTCGTCGACACTCAACGAGCCACGCCGGCCAGCCAGGGTGCCGTCATCGACAATGGTGCAGAGTTTGGATGCAACCATTTCGCCCATGCGCCCGCTGTAGGCCGAACTGCCTTTGCGGTTGAAGTCGCCTTCCAGGCCGTGGCCCACGGCTTCGTGCAGCAGCACGCCAGACCAGCCCGAGCCCAACACCACCGGCAAGGTACCGGCCGGCGCCGGAATGGCTTCCAGGTTGACCAGCGCCTGACGCAGCGCTTCACGGGCGTAACCCATGGCGCGGTCTTCAGCGAGGAAATAACGGTAGTCGGTACGCCCGCCACCGCCGTGACCACCGCGCTCGCGGCGGCCGTTCTGCTCAACAATCACACTCACGTTGAAACGCACCAGCGGCCGCACGTCCGCCGCCAGCCCGCCGTCCGTGGACGCCACCAGAATGCGCTCCCACACGCCAGCCATGCTCACCGTTACTTGCTGAATACGCGGGTCGAGCGCACGAGTGGCCGCATCGATACGCTTGAGCAAATCGACCTTTTCCGCGCGGCTGATCACCTCCAGCGGGTTATCCGGCGCGTACAGCTGGGCCACGTCCTGAGTGCTGAAAGCCTGCACAGTGCCGTTCTGGCCGGCGCGGGAAATCGAGCGTGCCGCGCGCGCCGCCAGGCCGAGGGCTTCAAGGGTGATGGCGTTGCTGTAGGCAAAACCAGTCTTTTCACCGGATTGCGCGCGCACGCCTACGCCTTGGTCAAGGTTGAAACTGCCTTCCTTGACGATGCCGTCTTCGAGGGCCCACGACTCGGAAATCTGGCCCTGGAAATACAGGTCGGCCGCGTCGATGCCCGGCCCGGCCAGATCACCGAGCACGGTTTGCAAACTTTCGATGGTCACGCCACCGGGTGCCAGGAGGTGTTCACTGACTGAGGACAACAACTCGCTCATAGGTTTGGCCTTAAATTCATCGTTCTGAAGCAGGCCGCTGCGCGCCCTGCGAGAAAAAGCGCCGATGATTGACCACCGGCTTGCGCGCCCGTATCGACGCTTGTTCACTGCTATCGCGTTCGGCCAACAACACCGCTTCGCCTTGATCCTGTTGTGTCAGCACACGCCCCCAAGGGTCGACAATGGCTGCGTGGCCAAAGGTTTCCCGTGGCCCCGGGTGCGCACCGCCTTGAGCGGCGGCCAATAAATAGCACTGGGTTTCGATGGCTCGCGCCCGAATCAGTACATCCCAATGTGCCGCGCCGGTCACCGCCGTAAAGGCCGAAGGCGCGGTAATCAACTCCGCCCCCGCTGCACGCAGCTCGCTGTACAGCTCGGGAAACCGCAAGTCGTAGCACACCGTCAGGCCCAAGCGCCCCACCGGCGTGTCCGCCACCACCACATTGCTCCCGAAAGCATAGTCGTCAGATTCGCGATAACGCCCCCTGGCATCTGCAACATCGACATCAAACAGGTGCAATTTGTCGTACCGGGCGACGATTTCGCCCTGATCATCGATCAATAGCGAGCAAGCGTTGGACTTGGCGTGCGGTTGGTCCTTGGGCGGCAACGGCAAAGTGCCGGCCACTATCCATAAGGTGAGGTCGCGGGCGGTCTGTTTCAACCAGGGCAGGATCGGGCCTTCGCCCAAGGCTTCGGCGCGACCGATATCGGCCACGTCGCGGCGACCCATGGCAGCGAAGTTCTCCGGCAGTACCGCAAGCTTCGCACCGCCCGCTGCCGCCTGCTCCAGCAAGCGCCGGGCCTGGGCCAGGTTGGCCAGAACATCGCTCTGGCTGACCATTTGAATTACCGCAAAGGGCATGGGCCGACACTCCATAATAGGCATGCGGCCATGCTACTCCACAGGCTCTCAGTTTGGCTTTTCAAATGGCTTGTCGAAGGTGATTTTTGGATCCTTCCACGGGCCTTGAACCTTGTATTGCACGCTGGCGAAGCGCGAAACACGGTCACCGATCAGCTTGTCGATCAGGAACAACGCGCCGCCAATGGCGGGCGCGCCGACAATCAGCGCGGCAATCGGCAGGTTGTTGGTCACCGGCAACGTGACCAGCAGCTTGGCGTCGACACGGTCAGCCACCAGGTCCAGGGTGCCATTGAGCTCCAGGTTGGTGGACGGGCCGGTCATGGTGATGGGTTCACGGGTGACGAACACCCCATCACTGGCGGCCAGCAAGCCTTTGACCCGGTCATAACTCAAGCCCTTGCCGAGCAGGTCCGAGAAGTCCAGGCGCAAACGGCGACCGATCGAATTGAAGTTGAGCAAACCAAACACCCGCAATGCCTGGGCGCCACCTTCCACTTCGACAAACTGGCCTTTACGGAATGACGCATCCAGGCTACCGGAGAAACGCTTGGGGCCAACCCAGGCCGGCGAACCCGGCCAACGGCCATCCACATCCAGGTGGAAGTCTTCGCTGGTCACGGTCGGCGCAAAACCCCAGCCCTTGAGCACGTCGGCAATGTTCTTGCCGTCCAGGCGGCCCTTGTACCAGCTGCTGCTGGCGCCGGGCGCGCCTTCCCAACCGCCGGCACCATTAAGCTGCATGCCCTTGAGGCCGAGGTTGAGGTTGTTGAAGGCCAGGCCTTTGGCAGTCGGGCGGATCTTCAGCGACCAGGCGCCCACCAGGTCGGGGCCCTGGAACAGCTGGTTGATGGCGATATCCAGCGCGGGGATGTCCTTGGGGTCGATATCCGCCAACGGGTCCGGTGCGTTTTCGTCGGCCTGCGCGGTCGGGTCCACCGCCGGCAGCTTCACGTATTGCAGGTTGATCGCAATCGGCGCGCCCTTGGCGTCCGGCAGGTTGACCGTGCCCTTGGCCTGCTGGCTGTCGAGCTGCAAACCCCAGGCGGCAGGCTTGCGGTCCAACTGAAGGTTGGCCTGATCAAGCTGGGTGCCAAAACCGATCAGTTTGCCCACTTTGAAGTCGGCACCACTGAGCAACTGTTTGGCGCTGCCGCCTGGGTCGTTACCGGCGTAGCGGTTGGCGAGTTTTTTCCATGGGTCAATATCCAGTTCCGACAGCACACCGCGAATACGCAAGCCTTTGGCTGCGGGCAACACAGCATTGCCGGCGCCAAGGAACAACTCCCCGCGCCCGTCATTGAATTTGTCCGGCGGTGAGGCAAAGGTGAAGCTCGCCAGCTCGCCATAATCGAACCAGTAACGCCGCTCCGGGCCTTGCAAGGTCATGCGGAACACGCTGTCACGGCCTTGGCTCGCCGGCATGCCGAAGGGCGCCGGCAGGTCTACCGCCACACCCTTCATATTGGAACTGACCATCAGTTGGCTGTCGGCGCCGTCCAGTGTGAGTTGCAGCTGGTACGGAATATCACCGGACACTGGCAACGGCTGGCTGATTTTTAACCAATCGGTCAGGCGCTTGACCGTGACCTGGCCCTTGGCGGTGACGCGGGTACTGATGTTGCCTGGCTTGCCATCGGCAACAATTTGCGCGGTGATCGGTCGATCGAATGCCTGGGCCGAGATGTTCTGGCCACTCAAGCCCTTGCTGCTGTCGAAGCGGAAATCGCCCTTGAGCTGTGTCAGGTCCAAGGTCGGCTCCGCCAATTGCAGACGGGCTTTGTCGGTCTTGAAGTCCACCACGATCTTCGGCTCGGTGCCTTTGACCAGCGGAATGTCCAGGTCCAGATTGCCTTGCAGGTCGCCGTCGCCCTTCCAGCCGGCAAAGGTTGAACCCGTGCCTATCGGCGCGTCCTGAAGGATCTTCAAACCATCACCCAGGCCGCCCGCAAACCCACCGGTGATCAGCAGGTGGCTGTCTTTACCGGCCGGTGCGTGGGGAATATTGACGTAGACGTCCTTGACCTTGGTATCGAGCAATTGGCCCTTGCTGGCCAGGATGCGCACGCCGCTCTCCTCGACAAACACTTCGCCATTGACCTTGCTCACATGCGGCCAACCCGGCTGGAAGGCCAGTTCGGCGTCATGCACCTTGAAGAACAAGCTGATGTTGCGCGCAGCGGGCAGCGCGTCATGGTTGAGCGAACCTTGGTACTGGAAGAACCCTTGGTCCACGGCGCCTTTAAGAATTGCGGTGCGCAGCCATTCATCCAGGGACGGGCTCAACACGGCCGGCAAATACTTGGGCGTGAAACGACCATCGCCATCGACCATACCGACCCGCAGGTCCATGTAGTCTTCCTGGGCATGGTCGAAGTGCAGGCGAATCAGGAAGTCGGCAGCCACTTTGCCCTCCTCGCCCAGCACCTTGATGTAAGGGGCAATCAGGGTGAAGCCTTCTTTATCCAGCTTCCATGTCAGGCGCGCGTTGGCCTGGATGTACTGCCAGGGCTTGGCGAAGATCGGGTACAGGTGCAGGGAAAAATCCTTGCTGTCCATACGCAACTCACCCTGGCCCAAATCGCCACTGATACTCCCGGATACGTTCCGTGCGGCTGGCGCACCGAAGTACGCGTCAAAACCGATGCGTTCAAGGTTGGCGGCGAAGCTGAGTTTTTTATCGGTGGCGTCCTGCGGATGGAAATCCACCAACACATTGCGCAACACGCCCGTGGCCTTGAGGTGCTCGATGGTTTTGGCAAAACCTTCCGGCAATGGCGCCAAGGCATTCAACAGCGGGGTAACAGGGGTCAGGTCAAGGCGGTCAGCCTGAAGCTTCCAGGTTTCCTGGTCTTTGTCGGTCGCCACGCTTTGTTGCAGTTGCAGGTGTGATTCCCAGCGGGTATCGCCGATGTTCATCGCCAGTGAATCGAACAACACCTTAAGGCCACTGTCACTGCGTTGCAGGTAGGCGGTCAGGGCGAGGTTTTCGATATGCACAGGTTTGCGGTCGGCGTAACTGCCCTTTACTTGCGGTGAGTTGAGGCGCACCACGGCACTTTGGACGGTGCCTTTGCCCCAATTGAGCCAGAACTCGCCACCGGCTTTGAACTGAGTGAGCTTCCATTGCTGGGTCAGCCTGGCGGGAATCCATTTGGCCCAGTCACTTTGAGGCAGGCTCAGGTAGGCTTCGACTTCGCCCTCTTTCCATGCGCTTGCGCGAATACGGCTACGAAGGCTCAGCGCCAAAGGCTGGCCGTCCGGCAGGGTGACGCGTGCATCCAGGCGTTGGCGGGTGTTGCCGGTATGCAGGCTCAGGCCCACATAGGTCAGGGTCAACGGCGCTTGCTCGAACGGCTGCAATGTCACCTGGCTGTCGAGCAACGACACGCGCTTGACCATCTGCATGCGCGTGAGCAACTGCTGCGGGTCCAACGGCTGGTCATCCTGCACCGGCAAACCTTGCAGCGCCCAGTGGCCGTCCTGGTCTTCCTTGACACTCAACTGCAGGCCGCTGACTTCCAGGTGGGCGATACGCACTTCGCGCGCCATCAGGCTGGCCCAGATATCCGGCACCACTTCAACCTGATCCAGGCGCAAGGCGCTGTTGCCTTCGCCGACCATCACGTCGTGGGCCAGCAATATCGGCGCGAAACCACTCCAGCGCCCTTCGAGGCTGCCGATGTGCAGGGGCATCTCCACCGCAGCCTGCGCCTTGGCTTCAACTTCGGCGCGGTACTCCGCCACCAGTGGGACCAACTCACGACCCAGGCTCACGTACACCGCCGCCAGTACCAGCAGCAAGGCGCACAGGCCCAGGCCCCAACGGGTCAAGGCGGCAAAAAAGCGTGTCAGACGCTCCATGTCATGCGACCCTCAAGGCAGTTAGCGGACGGCAGATCAACGCCTGCCGGTCTCGAATAAAGAAAGCGATTGGGGATCAGAGCAGCACCACGTCGTATTGTTCCTGGGAATACATGGTTTCGACCTGGAAACGAATGGTACGCCCGATAAAACCCTCAAGCTCAGCAACGTTACCGGACTCTTCATCCAGCAATCGGTCGACCACTTTCTGGTTGGCAAGCACTCTATAGCCTTCCGCCTGGTAGGCACGTGCCTCCCGTAAGATTTCGCGGAAAATCTCGTAGCAAACCGTTTCCGGGGTCTTCAACTTTCCACGCCCCTGGCAACTGCTGCACGGCTCGCACAGCACTTGCTCAAGGCTTTCGCGGGTGCGCTTGCGGGTCATCTGCACAAGACCAAGCTCGGTGATCCCGATAATGTTGGTCTTGGCGTGGTCACGCTCCAGTTGCTTCTCCAGGGTGCGCAGCACTTGGCGCTGGTGCTCTTCGTCTTCCATGTCGATGAAGTCGATAATGATGATGCCGCCCAGGTTGCGCAGGCGCAGTTGACGGGCAATCGCGGTGGCCGCTTCGAGGTTGGTCTTGAAGATGGTTTCTTCGAGGTTGCGATGGCCCACGAACGCGCCGGTGTTGACATCGATGGTGGTCATGGCTTCGGCCGGATCGACCACCAGATAGCCGCCGGACTTGAGCGGCACTTTGCGCTCCAGGGCTTTCTGGATTTCATCTTCGACGCCATACAGGTCGAAGATCGGCCGCTCGCCAGGATAATGCTCCAGGCGGTCGGCAATTTCCGGCATCAGCTCGGCCACGAATTGCGTAGTGCGCTGGAAGGTTTCCCGCGAGTCGATGCGAATTTTCTCGATCTTTGGGCTGACCAGGTCACGCAAAGTACGCAACGCTAGACCGAGGTCTTCATAGATGACGCTCGGCGCACCAATGGTTTTGATCTGTGCGCCGATCTGATCCCACAGCCTGCGCAGGTAGCGGATGTCCATGAGGATTTCGTCAGCACCGGCGCCTTCAGCGGCGGTGCGCAGGATAAACCCGCCGGCTTCCTTGATGCCTTCGGCCGCTACGCAGTCGCTGACCACCTTTTTCAGGCGCTCGCGCTCGGCTTCGTCTTCAATCTTGAGGGAAATACCCACATGCGCGGTACGCGGCATGTACACCAGATAGCGCGAGGGGATCGACAGTTGCGTCGTCAGCCGCGCGCCTTTTGAACCGATCGGATCCTTGGTGACTTGCACCACCAGGCTCTGCCCTTCGTGCACCAGGGCGCTGATGCTTTCTACCGCCGGGCCTTCACGCAGGGAAATTTCCGAGGCGTGGATAAACGCGGCACGGTCCAGGCCGATGTCGACGAAAGCCGCCTGCATGCCCGGTAATACGCGCACCACCTTGCCTTTATAGATATTGCCGACAATACCGCGCTTCTGGGTGCGCTCGACGTGCACTTCCTGCAGAACACCGTTTTCTACCACCGCCACGCGCGATTCCATCGGCGTGATATTGATCAGAATCTCTTCACTCATGGCTGGGTCTCGTTCAGGCGTTTTCACAATAGTGACCGATCGCTTAAGGCTTGGCGCGCAAATAAAGGCGTTCAGCGCGCGGTAAGGTTTTGCCAACAGGGTATGCCGAATTGGCCGAGCAGTTGCGCGGTTTCGCACACCGGCAGGCCGACCACAGCGGAATAGCTGCCATTGAGCCCGGCGACAAACACCGAACCCAGCCCCTGGATAGCATAGCCGCCGGCCTTGTCCGCAGGTTCGCCACTGTGCCAGTAGGATGTAGCTTCCTGGACAGAAATAGCGCGAAAACGTACACGACTGCTTACACAACGCGTTTCGCAACGATGGCCGTCGGTGAGGGCAATGGCAGTGAGCACTTCATGTTCACGACCTGAAAGCGCCATCAGCATCGCCAAGGCATCGGCTTGGTCCACGGGCTTGCCAAGGATCTGGCCATCCACGATCACCGCCGTGTCCGCACCCAGCACACAGGCCTGCACACTTTGTTCAAGCGCAGCAAAACCCGCCTCGGCCTTGCCGCGCGCAAGGCGCTCGACGTAGGCAACGGCGGGTTCATTAGTAAGAGGGGTTTCATCAATGGCGGCGCTGACCACGGTGAAAGGCACACCGATCTGGGTCAACAGTTCACGCCGCCTCGGTGAGCCCGAGGCCAGGTAAAGCGAATTCATTGCAGACTCTCCCTGTAGAGTTTGATAACCAGGCAGAGCCTCGCAATCCATTCAATTGATTTTATAGCGACGACGTAACCCACGCAGGCCGAAACTGACCCAAGGCCACAGCAGCGCACTGACCAACGCTGGCAACACCAGCGCCAAGGTCGGTTGGCGGTTGCCGGTCAAGGCACTGAGCCACAGTTGCACCAACTGCGCCAGGCCGAAGATCACCAGGATCACCAGGCACTGTTGCCACATCGGGAACATGCGCAAACGCTGCTGCAACGACAGCACCAGGAAAGTAATCAGCGTGAGGATCAATGCGTTCTGACCCAGCAAAGTGCCATAGAGCACGTCTTCCGCCAAGCCCAGGCACATCGCCGTGACCATCCCGACTTTATGCGGCAGGGTCAGCGACCAGAACGCGAGCAACAACGCGAGCCAGAGCGGTCGCAGGATCTCCATGAATTGCGGCAGCGGCGAGACGCTAAGCAATAAGCCGATGGCGAAGGTCAGCCAGACGATCCAACCATTGCGTGAATGAGTACCGGCCATTATTCCTCCCTCTGCCGCGTGGTTGCCGGGGCAGCGGCCGCTGGTCGAGCGGCTGGTGTGGCGGCAGGCGTCGACGCAGGCGGTTTGGTTGCGGCGGGTTTCGCCGGGCGGGCGTTGTGGGTGGCAGGTTTAACGGGCGTCGCCACCGGTGCTGCCGGAGTTGCCACCGGTGCAGGCGGCCCAACAAATGCGGGCTTGGGCACCGTTGCGGGAACGATCGGCGTTATACCGTTCTGCTTGTCTTCCGCTTCCTGGGCTTGGGCGGCGTCGTTGGCGCGCTCTTCCGGAGTGCGATTGTCGCTGAATACCAGCAACAGATAGCGGCTGCGGTTCAAGGCAGCGGTTGGCACGGCACGCACGATAGCGAAAGGCTGGCCGGAATCGTGGATCACTTCCTTGACCGTCGCCACCGGGTAACCCGCCGGGAAGCGCTGACCCAAACCGGAGCTGACCAGCAGGTCGCCTTCCTTGATATCGGCGGTGTCGGCAACGTGACGCAACTCCAGACGCTCCGGGTTGCCGGTGCCGCTGGCAATCGCCCGCAGGCCGTTACGGTTGACCTGTACCGGAATGCTGTGGGTGGTGTCCGTCAGCAACAATACCCGTGAGGTGTAGGGCATAAGCTCCACCACCTGGCCCATCAGCCCACGGGCATCAAGCACCGGCTGGCCCAGCACGACACCGTCGCGCTCACCCTTGTTGATGATGATGCGGTGGGTAAAGGGATTTGGGTCCATGCCGATCAACTCGGCCACTTCGACCTTCTCGTTGACCAATGCCGAAGAATTGAGCAACTCGCGCAGCCGAACGTTCTGCTCGGTGAGGGCCGCGAGCTTTTGCATGCGCCCCTGCAACAGCAGGTTTTCAGTCTTGAGTTTTTCGTTCTCGGCGACCAGCTCGGTGCGGCTGCCGAATTGGCTGGCCACGCCCTGGTAGAGCCGTTGCGGCAGGTCGGTGATCCAGTAAGTCTGCATCAACACCAGCGACATCTGGCTGCGCACGGGCTTGAGCAGTGCAAAGCGGGCATCGACCACCATCAGCGCGACCGAAAGCACGACCAGCACCAACAAGCGCACGCCCAATGAGGGGCCTTTGGCGAAAAGCGGTTTAATAAGCCGCTCCTCCCAGGCAAATGTTCTCTTTATTCATACGGCATCAAACCGGCCTGGATGCAGATTGAAGAAGATAAACGCCAACAGGCAGCACTGCAAAGTGCTGCCTGCGAGCGAAGCATGGCGCAACCAACGATCTTATTCGCTGGAGAGCAGGTCCATGGTGTGTTTATCCATCATTTCCAGTGCACGACCACCGCCACGGGCGACGCAGGTCAGCGGGTCTTCGGCGACGATCACCGGCAGGCCGGTTTCCTGGGCCAGCAGCTTGTCGAGGTCGCGCAGCAAGGCGCCACCACCGGTCAGCACCAGGCCACGCTCGGCGATATCGGAAGCCAGTTCCGGCGGCGATTGCTCCAGGGCGCTTTTCACAGCCTGAACGATGGTGGCCAGCGACTCTTGCAGAGCTTCCAGCACTTCATTGGAGTTCAGGGTGAAGGCACGTGGAACGCCTTCGGCCAGGTTGCGACCACGAACGTCGACTTCGCGAACTTCGCCGCCCGGGTAAGCGGTGCCGATTTCCTGCTTGATGCGCTCAGCAGTGGACTCACCGATCAGGCTGCCGTAGTTACGGCGTACATACGTGATGATCGCTTCGTCGAAACGGTCGCCGCCTACACGCACGGATTCGGCATACACCACACCGTTCAGGGAAATCAGGGCGATCTCGGTAGTACCACCACCGATATCCACCACCATCGAACCGCGCGCTTCCTCAACCGGCAGGCCGGCGCCGATTGCGGCAGCCATAGGCTCTTCGATCAGGAACACTTCACGGGCACCGGCACCAAGGGCCGATTCACGGATGGCACGACGCTCCACCTGGGTGGACTTGCACGGAACGCAGATCAGCACACGTGGGCTGGGCTGCAGAAAACTGTTTTCGTGAACTTTGTTGATGAAGTACTGCAGCATCTTTTCGCAGACGCTGAAGTCGGCGATCACGCCGTCTTTCATCGGACGAATGGCAGCAATATTGCCTGGTGTACGGCCGAGCATGCGCTTGGCCTCGGTGCCAACGGCAACGACACTTTTCTGATTACCATGGGTCCGAATGGCCACAACCGATGGCTCATTCAGAACGATACCGCGCTCGCGCACGTAAATAAGGGTGTTGGCAGTGCCCAGGTCAATGGAAAGATCGCTGGAAAACATGCCACGCAGTTTCTTGAACATGGGGAAAGGACCCTAGGCAACGCGTGGGTAAAAAAGTGCGGCAAACTCTAACAACGACAGGGATTTTGGGCAAGGCGCCAATGTGCTAAATTGGCCGACTTTCTGTGCACCAACCCCCACAATCGCGGCCTTATGACCGTAGAAATGCGGTAGTGTTCCGACAATCTAACACACGGATGCCCTCCGTTCTGTTTTCCACTGGAGAAACCCATGGCGCTTGAACGCTCCGACGTGGAAAAAATCGCGCATCTGGCCTCGCTTGGCCTTAATGACGCCGATCTTCCACAGACCACCGCAGCCCTGAACAGCATTCTCGGGCTGGTCGACCAAATGCAGGCCGTAAATACCGACGGCATCGAGCCCCTGGCTCACCCGCTGGAAGCCAGCCAGCGCCTGCGTGCAGACGTTGTGACCGAGCGAAATAATCGCGAGGCCTACCAGTCCATCGCGCCAGCGGTCGAAAACGGCCTGTACCTGGTTCCGAAAGTCATCGACTAAAGGGAAAGAGCCTTTCATGCATCACATGACTCTGGCCGAGATCGCCCGCGGTCTCGCCGACAAAAAGTTTTCTTCCGAAGAGCTGACCCAGACCCTGCTGGCGCGAATTGCCGCGCTGGATCCCAAGGTCAACAGCTTTATCAGCCTCACCGAGGAACTGGCCCTGAGCCAGGCCAAGGCCGCCGACGCACGTCGCGCCAACGGTGAAAACGGCGCACTGCTGGGCGCCCCGATCGCCCACAAAGACCTGTTCTGCACCCAGGGCATTCGCACCAGCTGCGGCTCGAAGATGCTCGACAACTTCAAGGCACCCTACGATGCCACCGTAGTGTCCAAGCTGGCGGCCGCCGGGGCCGTGACCCTGGGCAAGACCAACATGGACGAATTCGCCATGGGTTCGGCCAACGAGTCGAGCTACTACGGTGCGGTAAAAAACCCGTGGAACCTGGAGCACGTGCCCGGCGGTTCCTCCGGCGGCTCGGCTGCTGCTGTTGCCGCGCGTTTCCTGCCGGCGGCCACGGCCACCGACACCGGCGGCTCGATCCGCCAGCCCGCCGCTTTCACCAACCTCACTGGTTTGAAGCCGACCTACGGTCGCGTTTCCCGTTGGGGCATGATTGCCTATGCCTCCAGCCTCGATCAGGGCGGCCCGCTGGCACGCACGGCTGAAGACTGCGCAATATTGTTACAAGGTATGGCCGGGTTCGATAAACAGGACTCCACCAGCATCGATGAGCCGGTGCCGGACTACAGCGCCAGCCTTAATACCTCGCTTAAAGGCCTGCGTATCGGCGTGCCGAAAGAGTATTTCAGCGCCGGTCTCGACCCGCGTATCGCCGAACTGGTGCACAACAGCATTAAAGAGCTGGAAAAGCTCGGTGCCGTGATCAAGGAAATCAGCCTGCCGAACAACCAGCACGCGATTCCTGCGTACTACGTGATCGCGCCGGCAGAAGCCTCCTCGAACCTGTCGCGTTTCGACGGCGTGCGCTTCGGCTACCGCTGCGAAAACCCGAAAGACCTTACCGACCTGTACAAACGCTCCCGTGGCGAAGGCTTCGGTGCCGAAGTACAACGCCGGATCATGGTCGGTGCCTACGCACTTTCCGCCGGTTACTACGACGCGTACTACCTCAAGGCGCAAAAGATCCGTCGCCTGATCAAGAACGACTTCATGGCCGCCTTTGAAGAAGTCGACGTGATCCTCGGCCCGACCACGCCGAACCCGGCCTGGAAGATCGGCGCCAAGACCGGCGACCCGATCGCCGAGTACCTGGAAGACCTCTACACCATCACCGCCAACCTCGCGGGCTTGCCGGGCTTGTCCATGCCCGCAGGTTTCGTCGATGGCCTGCCGGTCGGCGTGCAATTGCTCGCCCCGTATTTCCAGGAAGGCCGCCTGCTCAATGTGGCGCACCAGTACCAGTTGAACACCGACTGGCACACTCGCACCCCTACCGGCTTCTGAGGAGAACACTATGCAATGGGAAGTTGTGATCGGGCTGGAGATTCATACCCAGCTCGCCACCCAATCGAAGATTTTCTCCGGTAGCGCCACCACGTTCGGCGCAGAACCCAACACCCAGGCCAGCCTGGTAGACCTGGGCATGCCCGGCGTACTGCCAGTGCTGAACGAGGAAGCGGTGCGCATGGCGGTGATGTTCGGCCTGGCGATTGACGCCGAGATCGGCCAGCACAACGTGTTCGCGCGCAAGAACTACTTCTACCCGGACCTGCCCAAGGGCTACCAGATCAGCCAGATGGAATTGCCGATCGTCGGCAAGGGCTACCTGGATATCCCGCTGGAAGACGGCACCATCAAGCGTGTCGGCGTGACCCGTGCGCACCTGGAAGAAGATGCCGGCAAGAGCCTGCATGAAGAATTCAACGGCGCCACCGGTATCGACCTGAACCGCGCCGGTACGCCGCTGCTGGAGATCGTTTCCGAGCCGGACATGCGCAGCGCCAAGGAAGCCGTGGCCTACGTCAAGACCATCCACGCGCTGGTGCGCTACTTGGGCATCTGCGACGGCAACATGGCCGAAGGTTCGCTGCGTTGCGACTGCAACGTGTCGGTGCGGCCAAAAGGCCAGGCCGAGTACGGCACACGCTGCGAGATCAAGAACGTCAACTCGTTCCGCTTCATCGAGAAGGCGATCAACACCGAAGTGCGTCGCCAGATCGAGCTGATCGAAGACGGCGGCAAGGTGATCCAGCAAACGCGCCTGTACGACCCGAACAAAGACGAAACCCGCGCCATGCGCAGCAAAGAGGAAGCCAACGACTACCGCTACTTCCCCGACCCGGACCTGTTGCCGGTGATCATTGAGGACTCGTTCCTTAATGACGTGCGTGCCACCCTGCCGGAACTGCCGCCGCAAAAACGCGAGCGTTTCCAGGAACAGTTCGGCCTGTCGGTCTACGATGCCAGCGTATTGGCCTCCAGCCGTGAGCAAGCCAACTACTTCGAAAAAGTCGTGAGCATTGCCGGTGACGCCAAGCTGGCGGCCAACTGGGTGATGGTTGAGCTGGGCAGCCTGTTGAACAAACAGGGCCTGGAGATCGACGAAGCCCCGGTGACCGCCGAGCAGTTGGGCGGCATGCTGCTGCGCATCAAAGACAACACTATCTCCGGCAAAATCGCCAAGACCGTGTTTGAAGCGATGGCCGCAGGCGAAGGCAGCGCCGACGACATCATCGAGAAGCGTGGCCTCAAGCAAGTCACCGACAGCGGCGCTATTTCGGCCGTGCTCGATGAGATGCTCGCCGCCAATGCTGAGCAAGTTGAACAATACCGTGCGGCAGACGAAGTTAAACGCGGCAAGATGTTCGGCTTCTTTGTCGGCCAGGCGATGAAAGCCTCCAAAGGCAAAGCCAACCCGCAACAGGTGAACGAACTGCTCAAAAGCAAGCTCGAAGGCTGACACTTGATCGTTCCCACGCTCCGCGTGGGAACGCCTCACTGGACGCTCCGCGTCCGCTTTTGTGACGCGGAGCGTCACGGGCTGCATTCCCACGCAGAGCGTGGGAACGATCAATTGGGGGTTTGCTCAACATGAAGCGTCTACTCGGCCTCCTGGCCCTGTTCTCTCTGCTGGCCGGTTGCGCCAGCGGCCTCATCGACCCCAACGGCTACGACGAAACCGGCACCGCCTCCTATTACGGCGCCAAGCACCATGGCAATAGAACCGCCAGCGGTGAACCCTTCAACCAGAATGCCCTGACCGCCGCCCATCGGCGCCTGCCCTTCGGCACGCGGGTCAAGGTGACCAATCTCGACAACAACAGATCCGTCGTGCTGCGCATCAATGATCGCGGCCCGCACACCCGTGGCCGTCTGATCGATGTTTCCCGCAAAGCGGCTGAGCAACTCGGTATGCTGGGCAGCGGCACCGCACGGGTTCGCGTGCAAGCGCTGAGCAACTGACAGGAGCCTTGGCCATTTCCGTACTCACCGCCCTCTCGCCCTTCAGCCTGCTCGAATTGGTCAGCGGCCTGCTGCTGCTGATTCTCGGCGCCGAAATCCTGGTGCGCGCCGCCGTGCGCCTGGCGGCCAGCCTCAAGGTGCGGCCGCTGATCATCGGCTTGAGCATCGTTGCCTTCGGCAGCAGCGCGCCGCAAATGACCGTCAGCCTGCAAGCCACCCTGGCCGGCAATACCGATATCGCCGTGGGCAGCGTGATCGGCAGCAGCATATTCAACATCCTCGTCACCCTGGGCCTGTCTGCGCTGATCATCCCGCTGCGGGTGTCGCGACAACTGGTGCGCCTGGACATCCCGGTGATGATTTGCGCCGCGCTGCTGGTGTTTACCCTGTCGGCCAATGAAACGTTGACGCCCGTTGACGGGCTGGTACTCCTCGCAGCGCTGGTGGCCTACCTGGGTGTGCTGCATTACCAGACCCGCCATTCCCGGCGCCCGCGCACGCTGGACACCGTGGCCAGAGCGCCGTGGTTGAGCAGCGTGTTGCTGATGCTCGGCGGGCTGCTGATTCTGGTGCTGGCCGGGCATTTGCTGCTGGGCGCGGCGGTGGACGTGGCGAGTGATCTGGGCCTGTCGGAGCGCATCGTCGGCCTGACCTTGATCGGCGTCGGCACTTCGTTGCCGTGCCTGGCCACTTCGCTGATTGCCGCCGTGCGCGGCGAGCGCGAGATTGCCGTGGGCAATGTGATCGGCAGCAGCCTGTTCAACCTGCTCGGTGTGCTGGGGTTTACCGCGTTGGTAGCGCCGTCACCGCTGTCGGTATCGCCCAACGCCCTCGATTTCGACTTGCCGGTAATGCTCGGCGTGGTGGCGCTGTGCCTGCCGGTGTTCTACACCGGTTACCGAGTCACCCGCGCCGAAGGCCTGGTCTTTCTGGGCCTGTACCTGGTGTACGCATTGCATGTGGTCTCGTTCACGTTCGGCATGCCCTTGGCTACCCGTCTTGAAAAACTGATGCTGTATTACGTCCTGCCGGCGCTGGTGGCGTTTCTGGTACTCAGCACGCTGCGAGCCTGGCGCCGCCAACACAAGAGGGAAGCGCAATGACCGATCAGAGAAAGCCCGGGGTTGAGATGCGTCGCCAGGTGATGGGCGACGTGTTCGTCGATCGCGCCCTGGGCAACGCCACCGAGTTCACCCAGCCACTGCAGGATTTTGTCAACGAACATGCCTGGGGCAGCGTGTGGAATCGCGAAGGCTTGCCCTTAAAGACCCGCAGCCTGATCACCCTCGCGGCCCTGACCGCACTCAAGTGCCCACAGGAACTCAAGGGCCACGTGCGCGGCGCACTGAACAATGGCTGCACGGTGGAAGAGATTCGCGAAGCGCTGCTGCATTGCGCGGTGTACGCGGGTGTGCCGGCGGCGATTGATGCGTTTCGGGCGGCGCAGGAAGTGATTGAGGCGTATCAGGCAGACCAGTAGTGACTGTTAGATCGCAATCGCAGGCAAGCCAGCTCCCACATTTGAACTGTGAATACATTCAAAATGTGGGAGCTGGCTTGCCTGCGATTGGCCCTCAAGCACACCACAAACCCTAGATCCACCCACCCGCCTGCAACACAAAAATTCCGATATTGGTGGTCACCGCCGCCATCAACGTGGTGATCACAATAATCGCCGCCGCCAACTCGTGGTTGCCCTCAGCCGCCCTGGCCATGACAAAACTCGCCGCCGCCGTCGGCGCGCCGAAATACAGAAACAAAATCCCCAATTCCGGCCCACGAAAGCCCAGCAGCCACGCGCCCAACGTCGCGAATAGCGGCAGGCCGATCATCTTCACCAGGCTGGCACTCAAGGCCATGCTCCCGCTTTTGCGCAAGGCCGCCAACGACAAGGTGCCGCCGATGCAGATCAGCGCCAGCGGCAAGGTCATGTCCGCCAGATACTGCCCGGACGACTCCAGCCACCCCGGCAAGCCGATCTTGAAGATCGCGAACGGCGCGGCGACGATCACACTGATGATCAGCGGGTTGGCTATCACGCTTTTGAAAATGCTCCACGGGTCGGACTTGATCACCGGGCTGTACACCGCCAGCACAATGGTCGACAGCGTGTTGTAGAACAGGATCACCAGCGCCGCGAGAATCGCGCCAAGGGAGATGCCGTAGTCGCCGTACATGCTGGCCGCCAGCGCCAGGCCGATCACGCCGTTATTGCCGCGAAACGCGCCCTGGGCATAAATGCCACGGTCTTCACGCGGGCAGCGAAAGATCGCCCAGCCCCAGGCCAGGGCAAAGCTCAGCAGCGTGGCAACGGCAAAGTAGATCAACAAACCGGGTTTGAGCGCCGAATGCAGGTCGGCGTGGAGGATGCCGAGAAACAGCAGCGCCGGCATGGTGACGTTGAACACCAGCGACGATGCAACGTGGATGAAGTTGTCGTTGATCCAGTTGATGCGCTTGAGCAGCACCCCCAAAAACAGCATGGCAAACACCGGCGCGGTGATGGTCAGGGTGGTGAGGAAGATAGCCAGCATGCCGGGGAGAACCTTGGTGGGTGTCGTCAGGTGGCTAATGATAAGCCATGCAGCCCGGTTCGTCTGGGCAACCCCGAGCAAATGTGGGAGCTGGCTTGCCTGCGATGGCGCAGTGTCAGTCGATGCATTCGTTACTGATACACCGCCATCGCAGGCAAGCCAGCTACCACAGAGTCCGTGCTGGTCTCAGGTGATGGGCGCGGGGTTGAACAGGGTGATGTCGTTATGCAGCTTATGCCGCTGCGCCCACGTCTGTTTCTTGCCGCTGGCCACATCCAGGTAGAAGTGGAACAGCTCCCAGCCCAGCTCCTCGATGGTCGCACGCCCGGTGGCGATACGCCCGGCGTCGATATCGATCAAGTCCGGCCAGCGCTGCGCCAGTTCCGTGCGCGTTGAGACCTTCACCACCGGCGCCATCGCCAGCCCGTAAGGCGTGCCACGCCCGGTGGTGAACACATGCAGGTTCATCCCGGCCGCCAGTTGCAAGGTGCCACAGACAAAGTCGCTGGCCGGCGTGGCGCAAAAGATCAGGCCCTTGCCCTTGAACCGCTCACCCGGGCCAAGCACGCCATTGATCGCGCTGCTGCCGGATTTGACGATGGAGCCCAGGGACTTCTCGACAATGTTCGACAACCCGCCCTTCTTGTTACCCGGCGTGGTGTTGGCGCTGCGATCCGCCTCACCCTTGGCCAGGTAACGGTCGTACCAGTCCATTTCCCTGACAAGTTCCTGGGCAACTTCCTTGCTCTCGGCGCGCGACGTCAGCAGGTAGATGGCGTCGCGCACTTCGGTGACTTCGGAAAACATCACCGTCGCCCCGGCTCGCAACAGCAAATCCGAGGCATAACCCAACGCCGGGTTGGCGGTGATGCCGGAAAACGCATCACTGCCGCCGCATTGCATGCCCAGGATCAGCTCGGACGCCGGCACGGTTTCCCGGCGACGCTGGTCGAGTTTCTTCAAGCGGGTTTCGGCCAGTGCCATGATCTGCTCGATCATTTCGGTAAACCCGTGGCTGGAGTCCTGCAAGCGGTACAGCCAAGGCTCACTGAGGTCGACAGAACTGTCGTTGTCGTGCATCACCTGCCCGGCCTGCAGCTTTTCGCAGCCCAGGCTGATCACCAGCGCTTCGCCGCCCAGGTTCGGGTTGCGTGCCAGGTTGCGCACGGTGCGGATCGGGATGTAGGCATCGGTCGCGGTGATGGCCACGCCACAGCCATAGCTGTGGGTCAGCGCCACCACGTCGTCAACGTGCGGGTACTTGGGCAGCAACTCGTCCTTGATGCGCTTGACCGCATGGTCCAGCACACCAGTGACGCATTGCACCGTGGTGGTGATGCCGAGGATATTGCGCGTGCCCACGGTGCCGTCGGCGTTGCGGTAGCCCTCAAACGTGAAGCCTTCCAACGGCGCCTGCGTTGCTGGCACCTCGGTCGACAGCGGCAAGCTGTCCAGCGGCGGCGCAGTCGGCATGCGCAATTGGTCTTCCTGTACCCAACTGCCACGCGGAATCGGCGCCAGCGCATAGCCGATGGTCTGGCCGTAGCGAATAATCTCACCGCCTTCGGGGATATCTTCCAGGGTCACCTTGTGGCTCTGTGGAATGAAATCCACGGTGACCAGGCCGTCCGGAAACTCGGTGCCGGCCGGCACGCCCTGGTCGTTCACCACGATCACCACATTGTCGCGCGCGTGCAAACGAATCGAGCGCGGCGAGTCGGCATGTTCAATCAACTGCATTACATCGCCCCTCAGGAGTGTGCTTGGGTAAGGTTAGTCAGTTCCGGCCCTTTGCTTGGCGGCTCTTTGAGCACCACGCGCTTGATCGGGCCGACGATCACCAAGTAGCTGAACACCGCCAACAGCGCGTTGGCGCCGACGAACACCAACGCCCACTTGAACGAGCCGGTGGTGGCGATGATGTAACCAATCACGATCGGCGTGCTGATGGACGCCAGGTTGCCAAACATATTGAACAAGCCGCCACTGAGCCCGGCGATTTGTTTCGGCGAGGTGTCGGACACCACCGCCCAACCCAGTGCGCCAACGCCTTTGCCGAAGAAGGCCAAAGCCATGAAGCCCACCACCATCCATTCAACGTCAACGTAGTTACACGCGATGATGCTGCTGGAGACCAACAAGCCGGCAATGATCGGCGCCTTGCGCGCGAACGTCAGCGAATGGCCTTTGCGCAGCAGGTAGTCGGAAATCACGCCGCCGAGTACGCCACCGATAAAGCCGCAGATGGCTGGCAACGAGGCAATGAACCCCGCCTTGAGAATGGTCATGCCACGCTCCTGCACCAGATACACCGGGAACCAGGTCAGGAAGAAATAGGTGATGCCATTGATGCAGTACTGGCCCAGGTACACGCCGAGCATCATGCGGTTGGTGAGCAGTTGGCGGATGTAATCCCACTTCGGCCCGTCGGTTTTCTGGCCTTTGGTTTTGTCCTGGTCCATGTCGACCATCGCACCGTTGGCCGCGATGTGGTTGAACTCGGCTTCGTTGATCATCGGATGCTGGCGCGGGCTGTGGATAAGTTTCAGCCAGATCAGCGAGAACAGGATGCCGATGCCGCCCATCACGATAAACACGTGCTGCCAGCCGAAGCTGTAGACGATCCAGCCCATCAGCGGTGCAAACAGTACCGTAGCGAAGTACTGCGCCGAGTTGAAAATCGCCGAAGCAGTGCCGCGTTCGGCCGTAGGAAACCACGCCGCCACAATACGGGCGTTTCCGGGAAACGAAGGCGCCTCAGCCAGGCCCACCAAAAAGCGCAGCATAAACAGCGCAACAATCGCGGTGGAAACCCCGAACTCACCCACATAGCCTTGCAGCACGGTGAACAGCGACCAGGTGAAGATGCTCAGCGCGTAGATTTTTTTTGAACCGAACCGGTCCAGCAGCCAGCCACCGGGGATTTGCCCGGCCACGTAGGCCCAACCGAATGCAGAGAAGATATAACCGAGGGTGACCGCGTCGATGCCGAGGTCTTTTTGCAGGCTGGAGCCGGCGATGGCGATAGTGGCTCGGTCGGCGTAGTTGATCGTGGTCACCAGGAACAGCATGAGCAGGATCAAATAGCGGACGTGAGTCGGCTTGGTCGCTTGCATGAAGATGTACTCCCACTAATTATTTTTTTTGCGGGTAATGGTCTTG
The DNA here is from genome assembly GCF_012985495.1 of Pseudomonas sp. WS 5146. Classification (NCBI taxonomy): domain Bacteria; kingdom Pseudomonadati; phylum Pseudomonadota; class Gammaproteobacteria; order Pseudomonadales; family Pseudomonadaceae; genus Pseudomonas; species Pseudomonas sp. WS 5146. The sequence continues at coordinate 198,630 of NZ_JAAQWL010000005.1, read as the reverse complement.
TTGTATGCGGGACCGGCTTTGTGTGGGAGCTGGCTTGCCTGCGATACAGGCACCGCGGTGTGTCAGGTACACCGCAGTGATGCTATCGCAGGCAAGCCAGCTCCCACACAAGCAGGGCTCGCAGGTATTACGAACCGATGTAGCTGGTTTTCACCACTGTGTAGAACTCTTGCGCATAGCGACCTTGCTCACGCGAACCATAGGATGAACCCTTACGCCCACCGAACGGCACGTGGTAGTCCACACCGGCGGTCGGCAGGTTGACCATCACCATCCCGGCCTGGGAGTGGCGCTTGAAGTGGTTGGCGTACTTGAGCGAGGTGGTGGCGATGCCCGCCGACAGGCCGAACTCGGTGTCATTGGCCATGGCCAGCGCCGCCTCGTAATCCGCAACACGCACCACATTGGCCACCGGGCCGAAGATCTCCTCACGGCTGATACGCATGGCGGCTTCGCTGTCGGCAAACAGCGTCGGCGCCAGGTAGTAACCTTCGGTGTCACAGGTCACCAGGCCGCCACCGCTGACCAGCCGCGCGCCTTCGCTTTGGCCGATGTCGATGTACTTCATGTCCTGGTCCAACTGGGCCTGGGAGACCACCGGGCCAATGTCTGTGCCGCTTTTGAGCGCGTGGCCGACTTTGATCGACTTCATGCGCTCGGCCATGGCCGCGACGAACTGGTCGTGGATACCGGCGGTGACGATCAAGCGGCTGGAGGCCGTGCAACGCTGGCCGGTGGAGTAGAACGCGCTCTGTACCGACAGCTCGACGGCCTGTTTAAGGTCGGCGTCATCGAGGATGATCTGCGGGTTTTTACCGCCCATCTCCAACTGTACTTTGGCCTGGCGCGACACGCAGCTGACCGCGATCTGACGCCCGACGCCAACCGAACCGGTAAAACTGATGCCGTCGACTTTCGGGCTGTTGACCAACACATCGCCGACCACACGGCCGCTGCCCATCACCAGGTTGAACACACCGGCCGGGAAACCGGCGCGGGAGATGATTTCGGCCAAGGCCCAGGCGCAACCCGGCACCAGTTCAGCCGGTTTGATCACTACGCAGTTGCCGTAGGCCAGGGCCGGAGCGATTTTCCACGCAGGGATGGCAATCGGGAAGTTCCACGGCGTGATCAGGCCGACCACACCGAGGGCTTCGCGAGTGACTTCCACATTCACGCCTGGGCGCACCGATGGCACGTAATCGCCAGACAAGCGCAGGCATTCGCCCGCGAAGAATTTGAAGATGTTACCGGCGCGGGTCACTTCGCCGATGGCTTCGGGCAGGGTCTTGCCCTCTTCCCGAGCCAGCAAGGTGCCAAGTTCTTCGCGGCGGGCGAGAATTTCGCTGCCGACTTTATCCAGTGCATCGTGGCGTGCCTGGATGCCGGACGTCGACCAGGCCGGGAACGCGGCGCGGGCGGCATCGATGGCGGCGTTGACTTGGGCTACATCGGCCTTGGCGTATTCGCCAATGACATCGGACAACTCCGACGGATTGATGTTATTGCAGTAGTCGGCACCGGCCACCCACTCGCCATTGATGTAGTTTTCAAAACGTTTGGCTTGGGACACAAATCTTCTCCTGACGCAAAAGGCCGCTGATTACTCAGCGGCCTTGTTGATAAGTTACTGCGGACCTTGCTTGTCGATCAGCGCGGCCAGGGCTTCGTATTCTTCCGGCAGCAGGTCGGTCAGCGGCGTGCGCACCGGGCCTGCGTCGTAACCAGCAATTTTGGCGCCCGCCTTGACGATGCTCACCGCGTAACCGGCTTTACGGTTGCGGATATCGAGGTAAGGCAGGAAGAAGTTGTCGATGATTTTGGCAACAGTGGCGTGATCGTCCTGGGCAATCGCGTGGTAGAAGTCCATCGCGGTTTTCGGGATGAAGTTGAACACCGCCGAGGAGTACACCGGCACGCCCAGGGCCTTGTAGGCAGCGGCGTAAACCTCGGCAGTCGGCAGGCCGCCGAGGTAGCTGAAACGGTCGCCGAGACGGCGGCGAATCGACACCATCAGCTCAATATCACCCAGGCCATCTTTATAGCCGATCAGGTTCGGGCAGCGCTCGGCCAGGCGTTCGAGCAAGGGTGCAGTCAGGCGGCAAACATTGCGGTTGTAGACCACTACGCCGATTTTGACCGACTTGCACACGGCCTCAACGTGGGCGGCGACGCCGTCCTGGCTGGCTTCGGTCAGGTAGTGCGGCAACAGCAGCAAGCCTTTGGCGCCAAGACGCTCGGCTTCCTGCGCATATTCGATGGCCTGACGGGTCGAACCGCCGACACCGGCCAGGATCGGCACGCTGGTGGCGCAGGTATCAACGGCGGTCTTCACCACTTGGGAATATTCGCTGGCGGCCAGGGAGAAAAACTCACCGGTGCCGCCGGCGGCGAACAAGGCGGTGGCGCCATAAGGGGCCAGCCATTCCAGACGCTTGATGTAGCCCGCCTGGTGGAAGTCACCCTGGGCATTGAAATCGGTTACCGGAAAAGACAGCAGACCGTGGGAGAGGATGGACTTCAGTTCTTGTGGATTCATTATTCGAACACCCTGGATGAAGACTTTCTGTCGAAAGGTTGTTGTTGGTTTTGATGATGTCGTACGTCATCGTACAACTATAAAATGATTCGTCAACTGCAATTCATCGGGCTTCATCCGCAGGCACGTGTTTAAACGCAGCTTCTTGACGTAGGAAATTATTCCTCTATGCTCTGAATGACTGTATGCATATACAGTTATTACGGAAGATTCCTACGACATAGCAAGGAGCTAACATGTCAGGTCTTGAACTCGCAGCACCCGAAAAAACACCGCCCACCCTACGTTTTGAAGGCGGTGAACACACTGCCATCGGCGATGACACGCTGCTGCGTTTCGTCAAGGACGCCCCGGCGATTCCTGCGCGGCAAGTCGAACTGCACCTGCCCAACGGCCTGGCGCTGACCTACGGCCAAGTGATTGCCCTGGGCGGTGATTTCTATGGCATTCCCGGCCAGGCCATCAGCGATGGCGCCTCCCCGGCCGACCGTGTGCAACGTTTTACCGCCGCTTTCAACACACTGGCGGTGCTACCGGCCTCGCGTGAAGAAGCCGGGAAAATCCTCGCAGTCATGCAAAAGGAGATCAACGCGGTCAACCAGGCCATCCGCGACGGCAAACAACCCCATGAAGCCTATGACGCGCTGGGTGATACGTTGTCCGAAGAATGGAACCGCATTACCGGCGGCGGCAGTGCGGTTTCGCCGCTGATTCCACTGGGGCGTTACTTGAAGCTGGCAGCAGACAACGCCGACCACTTTGGCGAATGGGCGCTGTCGGCGTACCTGGCCGGCCATACGGCGGCACTGCAACAGGCGGTCATCGCGCACCAGACTGGCACCGACCAGGCGCTGGAACTGGCGTATGCAATGAACAGCTTTGCCGATCACTTTTTGACCGATCTGTTTTCTGCCGGCCACCTGCGCGTGCCGCGCAAGCAATTGGCGGCGGTGGTCACGCCAGGAGAGTTGGGCTCACTGATCAGCCGCTTCATGCACGACGAAGACAGCAAGTTCGGGCTCAAGGTACGCAATGCCAAGGGTGATCAATGGCACGCCTATGGGGACAAGCGCTACTTCGATGCGATCGACGCGGACAATCGGGCCATGGTTAAACGTGCAGTGCAGGCCTCGGCCGATGAGATCTTCGAGACCTTTATCAGCGGTGTCGCGCCCTCCCCGGCCAGCTTCAAGGCACCGCTGTATGTGCCGGACCTGAATGCTGCGCAGAACCCGGCGAACAACTTTTCGCCGCTGTTCAAGATGGAGGGTGACAAGGTGCTGCGCCGCAAGGACGTGAATGACCTGAACGACAAGCACTGGACCAATGATTGGTGGGGCTGGAGCACTTACCTGCTGCTCAAGGACTACAAGCCCAACCAGCCGGCCTGACACTGATCGTACCAACCGACCTGCCACTGATCATTCCCACGCTCTGCGTGGGAATACATCCTGTGACGCTCTGCGTCACCTTGCACGGGGCTTGAGATACTCGCGCACATCGGGACGCGGAGCGTCCAGGGCGGCATTCCCACGCAGAGCGTGGGAACGATCAACTCCAGGCCAAGGAGATCAAAATGTGGGAGCTGGCTTGCCTGCGATAGCGGTGCGTGCACACAGTATCAGTTGCCTGAAACTCAGCCATCGCAGGCAAGCCAGCTCCCACACTAGAGCGTGTTTGGCGGTTAACCGCGCTGCGCCTCTGCCTCTTCATGGGCATGGCGCAGCCGTTCACGGCTGTTGGTCAAATGCAGGCGCATGGCCGCGCGGGCCGCATCCGAATCCTGGCGGGCACGCGGAATGATTGTTCCCACGCTCTGCGTGGGAATACATCCTGTGACGCTCTGCGTCACCTTGCACGGGGCTTGAGATACTCGCGCACATCGGGGACGCGGAGCGTCCAGGGCGGCATTCCCACGCAGAGCGTGGGAACGATCAACTCCAGGCCAAGGAGATCAAAATGTGGGAGCTGGCTTGCCTGCGATAGCGGTGCGTGCACACAGTATCAGTTGCCTGACACTCAGCCATCGCAGGCAAGCCAGCTCCCACACTAGAGCGTGTTTGGCGGTTAACCGCGCTGCGCCTCTGCCTCTTCATGGGCATGGCGCAGCCGCTCACGGCTGTTGGTCAAATGCAGGCGCATGGCCGCGCGGGCCGCATCCGAATCCTGGCGGGCAATCGCCTCATAAATCTCTTCGTGTTCGCGGCCCAGGCGGCCCATGTAGTGCTGCTGGTCATCATGGGCCAGGCGCGCCGAATTCAGCCGGGTACGCGGAATGATGCTGGTGCCCAGGTGGGTCATGATGTCGGTGAAGTAGCGGTTGCCGGTGGACAGCGCAATTTCCAGATGGAACGCAAAGTCTGACGCCACCGCATCCCCTGCGTGGGCCGCGCTTTCATTCAACGCATCAAGGGCCGCGCGCATGGCTGCCAGCTGTTCGTCACTGCGGCGCAACGCGGCAAGGCCAGCCGATTCCACTTCCAGGCTGATACGCAACTCAAGAATCGCCAGCACATCCCGCAGTGTCACCACCGTGGCCGGGTCGATCCGGAAACCGCTCGGGCTTGGCGTGTCCAACACAAAGGTGCCGATACCGTGGCGGGTTTCCACCTGCCCCGCCGCCTGCAAACGTGAGATAGCCTCACGCACCACCGTGCGGCTGACCCCATGGCCTTCCATGATGGCCGACTCGGTGGGCAACTTGTCGCCACGCTTGAGCTGGCCGTCGCGGATCTGCTCGGACAACACCGTGACCAATTCCTGGGCAAGGCTGCGGCGCTTGCGGGGAAGACGAGGGGCGATGTTGGCGTTTTCCATGACGAATGATCTTTCTCGGCGAACTTGAGTCCGCATCATAGCCCATGGCGGTTGTACGATCACCGTTCTGTCACGACTTTCATCCATATCCTTTGCGCAAAAAAATGCCCCGGCACAGGCCGAGGCATTTTTAGACTTCACCCAAGGGTGAACGCCGCTTACTTCACCACTTTCAGGCTTGGCCGACCGCTTGGACGCGGCGGCTCGGAGTCTGGTGGCGGTACATCATCACCGTCCTCGCCTTCGATCGTTTCGTCGTCCTCGAAAGGCGATTCCAGATCAAACACCATGCCCTGGCCATTTTCCCGGGCATAGATCCCGAGGATGGCACCAATCGGCACGAACAGCGTATGCGGCACGCCGCCAAAACGCCCTTCGAAGCTGACGGCTTCATTGTCCATGTGCAAGTGACGCACTGCACTCGGTGATACGTTCAGCACGATCTGCCCGTCACTGGCAAAACCCTGCGGCACGTCAACCTTGGGAAATTCAGAGTTGACCAGCATGTGCGGGGTGCAATCGTTGTCCACAATCCACTCATAGAGCGCGCGGACCAAATAGGGTCGACTGGAGTTCATCAGCGGCTCCTTAAGCCTTAGCGCATGTCGCGTTCGACACCAGACAGACTCGCCTGGAAAGCCTCACGCGCAAACTGGCGCTCCATGTAATCAAGCAACGGCTTGGCCGGCCGTGGCAGTTCAATGCCCAGGATCGGCAAGCGCCAGAGTATGGGTAATAGGCAGCAATCCACCAAGCTTTGTTCCTCACTGAGGAAAAAAGGCTTGTCGGCGAACAGCGGCGAAACGCCGGTCAGGCTCTCGCGCAATTCCTTGCGCGCTTGCACACGAACGGCTTCTTTACTGCGCGTATCCAGGATCACATCCACCAGCCCGCACCAGTCACGCTGGATCCGATGGATCAGCAGGCGGCTGTTGGCACGCGCCACCGGATACACCGGCAGCAAAGGCGGATGCGGGTAACGCTCATCCAGGTATTCCATCACCACGGTTGACTCCCACAACGCCAGGTCACGATCGACCAGGGTGGGCAAGCTGCCGTAAGGGTTCACTTCGATCAGTTTCGGCGGATGACGACCTGCCTCCACACTGATGATCTCGGCGCTGACACCCTTCTCTGCGAGCACGATGCGTACTCGGTGGGAATAGTGGTCGGCGGGGTCGGAGTAACAGGCCAACCGATTGGTCACGCCCATGGCGGTCCTCCTCGCTTGTTGAAATTATGGAAAGCTCAAAAACGAGCGCGCCCAGAGAGCATCCCTGTAGTGCCTGGTTCAACCAGACCGCTACGTATTCAGAGATGCCGCTGGGCGCGCAAGATTAACAGCAATTGCTTACGGTTGGATCAATGCACATCCTTCCAGTATTCGCGTTTAAGCAGATAAGCGAATACGAAGAAGAAGGCCAGGTACAGCAACACATACGTACCGATGCGCTGATGCTGCAATTTGACCGGGTTGGCCGAGTAGGCCAGGAAGGTCACCAGATTCTTGACCTTCTCGTCGAACTGCTCTTCGTTCAGCGTACCGGTCTTGGGCACGATGGTCAGTTGATCGCACGCTTCGTGTGTCAAAGGCGTGCCGGTCAACGGATCATATTGCTTCTTGCCGTCTTCAACGACCTGAACCTGCTTGCATCCTACCACTTGGCGACCCTGCAGGCCGACCAGAACGTTAGGCATACCGACGTTCGGGAAGACTTTGTTGTTCACGCCGTAAGGGCGCGCCGGGTCTTCGTAGAAGGATTTGAGGTAGCCATAGAGCCAATCGGTGCCGCGCACGCGCGCCACCAGGGTCAGGTCGGGCGGCGCAGCGCCGAACCAGGCCTTGGCATCCGCAGGCTGCATGCCGATGTTCATGTGGTCGCCGATCTTGGCGCCGGTGAACACGGCGTGGCTGAGCATCACGTCATGGGGAATGCCCAGGTCATCGGCGACACGCTCGTAACGCTGGAACTTGGCGCTGTGGCAGCCCATGCAGTAGTTGGTGAACGTACGCAGGCCATCTTGCATGGCGGCCTTGTCGGACGCGTCGATATCGACTTTTTCCAGCTCCGCGCCGTGCTCGGCAGCGAAGGACAGTAGCGGCAGCGCCGCAAGGATCAAAGCAACGAATAACTTTTTCATCAGCCAGTCACCCTTTCCGGAACCGGTTTGGTCTTCTCGAGCCGGGTGTAGAACGGCATCAGAATGAAGTAGGCGAAGTACAGGAAGGTGCAGACCTGCGACAGCAGCGTGCGCTCAGGGGTCGGCGCCAATACGCCCAACACGCCCAGGATCACGAATGCAATGCAGAACACCCACAGCCAGATCTTGCTCAGCCAGCCTTTGTAGCGCATCGACTTGACCGGGCTGCGGTCGAGCCATGGCAGTACGAACAGCAGCGCAATCGACGCGCCCATGGCCATTACGCCCATGAGCTTGTCGGGGATCGCCCGCAAGATCGCGTAGAACGGCGTGAAGTACCAGACCGGTGCAATGTGCTCAGGCGTCTTGAAGGCGTTGGCCTGTTCGAAGTTAGGCTTCTCCAAGAAATAACCACCCATCTCCGGGAAAAAGAACACGATCGAGCAGAAGATGAACAGGAAGACCACCACACCGACAATGTCTTTGACGGTGTAATACGGATGGAACGGAATGCCATCCAGCGGAATGCCGTTTTCATCTTTATGCTTTTTGATGTCCACGCCATCGGGGTTGTTCGAACCCACTTCGTGCAGCGCCAGGATGTGCAGCACCACCAGGCCCAGAATCACGATAGGCAATGCAACGACATGCAACGCAAAGAAGCGGTTCAGGGTAATGCCGGAGATCAGGTAGTCACCGCGAATCCACTGGGTCAGGTCGTTGCCGATCACCGGGATCGCACCAAACAGCGAGATGATCACCTGGGCGCCCCAGTACGACATCTGGCCCCACGGCAGCAGGTAACCCATGAAGGCCTCGGCCATCAGCGCCAGGTAGATCAGCATGCCGAAGACCCACACCAGTTCGCGTGGCTTCTGGTACGAGCCGTAGAGCAGGCCGCGGAACATGTGCATATACACGACGATGAAGAACGCCGATGCGCCGGTGGAGTGCAGCAGGCGCAGGATCGAGCCGTACTCGACGTCACGCATGATGTACTCGACGGAGGCGAACGCCTCTTCCGCCGACGGCGTGTAGCTCATCGTCAGCCACACACCGGTGACGATCTGGTTGACCAGCACCAGCAAGGCCAGCGAGCCGAAGAAGTAGAAGAAGTTGAAGTTTTTTGGCGCGTAATATTTGCTGAGATGGTCTTCCCACATTTTAGTGGCGGGGAAGCGCGCATCCACCCAATCCATGAACTTGCTCATCAGGCTTTCTCCCCCTCGTCGACGCCAATGACAATGACACTGTCAGTCTCGTAGTGATGTGGCGGCACTGGCAGGTTCAGTGGTGCGGGTTGTGACTTGTAGACGCGACCGGCGAGGTCGTAATGGGAGCCGTGGCAAGGGCAGAAGTAGCCACCGACCCAATCCTTGCCAAGGTCGGCAGGAGCAACTTCCGGGCGGAAGGTAGGCGAGCAACCCAAGTGGGTGCAGATACCGATCAGCAGCAGGATCTCTGGCTTGATCGAACGAATTTCCTTATCGACGTAGGTGGGCTGGTCGGACTTTTCGGATGTCGGGTCAGACAGCTGACCTTCGATTTTCTTCAGATTCCCCAGGATCTCCTCAGTACGACGAACAATGAAAACCGGCTGACCGCGCCACTCAGCAATCATCTGCTGGCCTGGGTCGATCTTGCTGACATTCACCTTCACCGGTGCACCTGCGGCTTTCGCCTTGGCACTGGGAAACCATGACCCCACGAACGGGACCGCAGCCCCCACCGCTCCTGCAGCACCCACCACGGATGTGGCTGCTACCAAGAAGCGACGCCGGCCTGCATTCACGCCGTCATTGCTCATTCAGTCCTCTCCCATCAGCTTTTTGGCCTGTTAAATCAGGCGTCTACTAAGTGTTGAATCTTTACTTATAAAAATTTTGTCGGATGGTAATGAAAAGCCCCACGTATGACAAGGGAATTGCCCTGGGCTCAGCCTCCAGGCCTTGTAGTATAGGGCGTCTACGGATGTGGCAAGTTGTCACGGCGAAATTTATGCATAAATCGCAGGCAATAAAAAACGCCCAGCTCCGTGAGGAGTTGGGCGTTTTTGTGGAACGTAAAGCGAATTAACGCTTCGAGTACTGCGGACGCTTACGCGCTTTACGCAGACCGACTTTCTTACGTTCAACTTCACGAGCATCGCGAGTTACGAAGCCAGCTTTGCGCAGAGCGCCACGCAGGGTTTCGTCGTACTGCATCAGAGCGCGAGTGATACCGTGGCGGATTGCGCCAGCTTGACCACTTACACCGCCACCGATAACGGTGACGTAGATGTCGAACTTTTCAACAGTCTCGGTCAGTTCCAGCGGCTGACGAACTACCATGCGGGCAGTTTCGCGACCGAAGAAGTTTTCCAGAGTGCGGTTGTTGATCGAGATGTTACCAGTACCCGGACGCAGGAAAACGCGAGCGGTAGCGGTTTTGCGACGGCCAGTGCCGTAATTTTGAGTCGCCGACATAATGAACTATTCCGTTAAAACTTCAGTTCTTGGGGCTGCTGAGCAGCATGAGGGTGTACAGCGCCCGCATAGACTTTCAGCTTGCGAAACATATCGCGACCCAGTGGGCCCTTAGGCAGCATACCTTTGACCGCGATTTCGATCGGGGCTTCAGGCTTCTTGGAGATCAGGCCTTCGAAGTTCGAAGACTTGATACCGCCTGGGAAACCGGAGTGACGGTAGTACATTTTGTCTTGCGCTTTGTTGCCGGTAACACGTACCTGCTCGGCGTTGATGATGACAATGTAGTCACCGGTGTCAACGTGAGGGGTGTACTCAGGCTTGTGCTTGCCACGCAGACGGCTGGCGACTTCAGTGGCCAGACGACCCAGGGTCTGACCAGCGGCGTCGACGACAAACCAGTCGCGCTGAACTGTTTCCGGTTTTGCAGTAAAAGTTGTCATTCTTTAATAGCCTCAGGGGCCGCCCTGTAAATTAGACGGCGGATCTTACTGAATAGTGCGTACTTTGACAAGTCAAAGGCAGCCGGATACAGACGCTATCGGGGGCTCGGGTCGGCGCGTCCGTTCAACGGCAAGATTCTTCGGCAGGCGGCGCATCACTTCCACTGCAGAAAGAGGTGGGCAATTATGCAGATTGCGAAAAAAAATTCAACCTGCTTTTATGATTGTTTTCCCCGAAGGAGTACCCGATGGATTATCGACAGCTGGGCCGCACCGATCTGAACGTAAGCGCGATCGCCTTGGGCACCATGACTTGGGGTGAGCAGAACAGCGAGGCAGAGGCCTTCGCACAGATCGAACGGGCCAAGGCCGCAGGGATCAACTTCCTCGACACCGCAGAAATGTACCCGGTGCCGCCCAAGGCCGACACCTATGCCACCACCGAGCGTTATATCGGTAATTACTTCAAGAGCCGCGGCGACCGTGCCGACTGGATCCTCGCCAGCAAGATCGCCGGCCCCGGCAATACCATCGACTACATCCGCGACGGCCACCTGCGCCACAACCGCAAGCACATCGTCGACGCCCTGGATGCCAGCCTCAAGCGCCTGCAAACCGACTGGATCGACCTCTACCAGTTGCACTGGCCGGAGCGCAGCACCAACTTCTTTGGCCAATTGAGCTACAAGCACAAGGACGAAGACGACCTGACCCCGCTGGAAGAAACCCTCGAAGCGCTGGACGAGCAGGTAAAAGCCGGCAAGATCCGCCACATCGGCCTGTCCAACGAAACCCCGTGGGGCACCATGAAGTTCCTGGCCCTGGCCGAAGCCCGTGGCTGGACCCGCGCCGTGTCGATCCAGAACCCCTACAACCTGCTCAACCGCAGCTTTGAAGTGGGTTTGGCGGAAGTGGCTATTCGCGAGCAATGCGGCTTGCTGGCCTATTCACCGCTGGCATTCGGCATGCTCAGCGGCAAATACGAAAATGGCGCACGCCCGGCCAAGGCGCGCCTCACCGAGTACAGCCGTTTCAGCCGCTACTTCAACCCGCAGTCGGAAGCCGCGTGCAGCCGTTATGTGGCCCTGGCGCGGGAACATGGCCTGGACCCGGCGCAGATGGCGCTGGCATTTGTGACGCAACAGCCGTTTGTGACCAGTAATATTATTGGGGCCACGAGCCTGGAGCAGCTGGACAGCAACATTGCCAGTGCTGATTTGAAGCTGTCCAAGGAAGTGCTGGAAGGGATTGAGGCGATTCAGAAGGATCATCCGAACCCAGCGCCTTGATTGAGCCGAAATGATCGTTCCCACGCTCTGCGTGGGAATGCCGCCCTGGACGCTCCGCGTCCGCGCTTGAAGGTATGACGCAGAGCGTCACCGGATGCATTCCCACGCAGAGCGTGGGAACGATCCGATGGGCGTCAAAGCGCCCGCGCAATAATCTCCTTCATGATCTCATTGGTCCCCGCATAAATGCGCTGCACCCGCGCATCCGCCCAAGCCCGCGCAATCGGGTATTCCCACATAAAGCCGTAGCCACCGTGCAACTGCACGCACTCGTCGAGCACCTTGCATTGCAGGTCCGTGGCCCAGTACTTGGCCATCGCGGCAGTGGGCACATCAAGCTTGCCTTCCAGGTGCAGCGCCATGCACTTGTCGACAAACACGCGACCGATCTGAATCTCGGTGGCCATCTCCGCCAGTTTGAATCGAGTGTTCTGAAAGTCGGCAATCGCCTTGCCGAACGCCTTGCGCTCGCGGGTGTAGTCCAGGGTCCACTGCAGCGCGGCTTCGGCGGATGACAGCGCGCCAATCGCTACCGTCAGGCGCTCCTGAGGCAGTTCTTGCATCAAGTAGGCGAAGCCCATGCCTGCCTGGCCCAGCAGGTTACCCTTGGGCACGCGCACGTCCTGAAAGAACAGTTCCGAGGTGTCCTGGGCCTTCATGCCGACCTTCTCCAGGCGCTTGCCCTTGTCGAAGCCCGGCGTATCGGCTTCCACCAGAAACAGGCTGGTGCCCTTGGCGCCGGCCTTGGGGTCGGTCTTGGCCACGACAATGACCAGCTCGGCGAGGTAGCCGTTGGTGATGAAGGTCTTGGAGCCGTTGATCACATACTCATCGCCGTCCAACACGGCGGTGGTCTTGACGCCCTGCAAGTCAGAGCCGGCGCCCGGTTCGGTCATCGCAATGGCCGTGACCATCTCGCCGGAGATCAATTTGGGCAGGTACTTTTGCTTCAGTGCCTCACTGCCGTAATGCAGGATGTACGGCGCGACGATGTCCGAATGCAGGGAAAAGCCAATGCCGGTAAGGCCCAGGCGGCTGATCTCTTCGATCACCACCGCGCTGTACAAAAAGTCCGCGCCCAGCCCGCCATATTCTTCCGGCAGATGGGAGCACAGCATCCCCGCCTCCCCCGCCTTGCTCCACAGGTTACGGTCGATGTAACCCTGCTTTTCCCACTGCCCATGGAACGGCGCGGCGTGTTTTTCGAGGAAGGTACGCACGCTCTCGCGGAAGAGTTCGTGCTCCGAGCTGAACAAGGTTCTGGGGATCATGGGTCACCTGCGTGGATTGTCGGACAAAGACCAGCCCACAGAGCCTATGCCGCGAAGGCGTCACAGGACACTGGACACATGCGACAAAAAATAAGACGATCCAGCCGTCTGGTGACCACTTTCCCCTATAAGAATAAATGAAATTATGTCTAACCAAATCTCCACGCCCTTGCGGCGCGTCAGCATTTTGGCCATTGATCGGGTATTCGCTTCCACCCTCATGCAAGCCAAGGATTTCTTCCACCTCGCCAGCCTGCGTTACGGCAAGCAGCAAGGCCTGGGCCTGACCCCGGCATTTGAAACGCGCCTGGTCAGCCCCGACGGGCAATCGGTACGCAGCTTCAGCGATGTGATCATGCCGGTGGACGGCGGCCTGGAAAACGCCGACATCATCGTGTTGCCGGCCTTCTGGGACGACTTCGACGCGCTGTGCACCCGTTACCCGCAAGTGCTGCCCTGGCTGCGCGAGCAACATGCGCGTGGCGCGGTGCTGTGCGGCGAAGCCACCGGGGTGTTCTGGCTGGCCGAAGCCGGGCTGCTCGATGGCAAGGAGGCGACCACTTACTGGCGCTTCTTCAACGCCTTCAGCGAGCGTTTCCCCAAGGTACAGCTCAACCAGGACAAGCACCTCACCGACGCCGACAACCTGTACTGCGCCGGTGGCACCACCTCGGCGTGCGACCTTTACATCTACCTGATCGAACGCTTCTGCGGCGCCAACATTGCCCAGGCCGTGGCCCGCGACATTCTTTACGAAGTGCAGCGCAGCTACGCGCCAGGGCGCATCGGTTTTGGCGGGCAGAAGCTGCACCAGGACGTGATCATCCTGCAGATCCAGCACTGGCTGGAAGAGCACTTTGCCGACAAGTTCCGCTTCGAAGACGTCGCCCGGGAACACGGCATGAGCATCCGCAACTTCATGCGCCGCTTCCAGACGGCCACCGGCGACAAGCCGCTGCATTACCTGCAAAGGCTGCGCATCGAGACGGCCAAAGGCCTGCTTTCAGGCAGCCGCAAGAGCATCAAGACCATCAGCTATGAAGTGGGATACGACGATGCGAGCTTCTTCGCGCGGCTGTTCAGGCAGCACACCGAGCTGTCGCCGAACCAGTATCGCCAGCAGTTCCAGCAAGCCGCCTGACCCAAAGTAAACACAAACCCATGTGGGAGCTGGCTTGCCTGCGATAGCGGTGGATCAGTGAGTACATTTGTTCCTGAACCACCGCCATCGCGGGCAAGCCCGGCTCCCACAGGTGATCTCCATTGCTCTGGACACCCCCATAAAAAAGGCCTGCATCACTGCAGGCCTTGGTCATTTCATGCACATCGCTTACGGCTTGTGCCCACGCGACAGGAACTCGTGGGATTGCATTTCCAGCAAGCGGCTCAGCGTGCGCTGGAATTCGAAGTTCAAGCGACCGCCCGTGTAGAGGTCCTTGAGCTCGACTTCGGCCGAGATGATCAGCTTGACGTTACGGTCGTAGAATTCGTCGACCATGTTGATGAACCGGCGCGCAATGTCGTCCGTGGTGACGCTCATTTGCTCCACACCGCTCAAGATCACCGCGTGGAAGATCTTGCCCAGCTCGATGTAGTCGTTCTGGCTACGCGGGCCGTCGCAGAGCTGGCGGAACTCGAACCAGGCCACGTCATCGCAGGTACGCAGGGCGATGATTTCGCGGTTCTCGATCATCAGCTTGTCGTTTTCCACCGCCTGGGTGCATTCCGGCGTCAGCGCGCGGAAGCTCTTTTTCAGGCTTTCATGCGCCGCTTCGTTCAGCGGGAAGTGGAACAGCTCGGCCTGCTCAAGGTGACGCAAACGGTAGTCGACACCGCTGTCGACGTTGACGATCTCGGTGTTCTGCTTGATCAGCGCGATGGCCGGCAGGAAACGTGCGCGTTGCAGGCCGTCCTTGTACAAGCCATCGGGAACGATGTTCGAGGTGGCGACCAGGGTCACGCCGTTCTTGAACAGCTCTTCCATCAAGGTGCCGAGGATCATGGCATCGGTAATGTCGGAGACGAAGAACTCATCGAAGCAGATCACCCTTGCCTCTTCGGAGAAGCGCTTGGCGATGATGGTCAGCGGGTTTTTCTCGCCCGGCAGGGTCTTCATCTCTTCGTGCACACGCTTCATGAAGCGGTGGAAGTGCGTACGGACCTTTTCCTTGAACGGCAGCGCTTCGAAGAAGGTGTCGACCAGATAAGTCTTGCCGCGGCCCACGCCACCCCAGAAATACAGGCCTTTGACCGGCGTGTGGTCTTTCTTGCCAAACAGCTTGCTGAACATCCCTGGCTTGTTGTGCGAGGCCGCGACCAGGTCGTCGTACAGGCGCTGCAAATGACGCACCGCATTTTCCTGGGCCGCGTCATGGAAGAATTCAGGGCGTTTCAGATCAGCTTGATATCGTTCTAGGGGCGTCATAATTTCGTTAGCAAGGCAACAAAAACGGGCCGTCACTGTAACGACGGCCCTGGATAATGGCAATCAACCCTTGGTCGGGTTAATCCTCGATGGGGGTCAACGCAACGCGCAAGGCGGCGATGGCAGCATCACGCGACGTTTCGTCGGCAAATTCAG
Source organism: Pseudomonas sp. WS 5146 (assembly GCF_012985495.1). Lineage (NCBI taxonomy): Bacteria > Pseudomonadati > Pseudomonadota > Gammaproteobacteria > Pseudomonadales > Pseudomonadaceae > Pseudomonas > Pseudomonas sp. WS 5146. The sequence continues at coordinate 183,083 of NZ_JAAQWL010000005.1, read as the reverse complement.
CGCTGTCGGCCACGGCAGCACCGTCCAGCCATACGCTGAAGCCTGTGGCCTCATTGCGTACGTCCAGCGCGTCGCCGCTTTGCAGTTGCTTGGTCACTGCGCCCGCCGCCTTGCCGTCGGCAAAGTTGCGCGACAACAGCAATTGCTCGCCCTCGGCCGACAGCAGGCGGAAGCGGAAGCTGCCGTCGTCTTCACGGAAGCTCACGAAGCGCGCAGCCTTCGCGGCTTTCTTCTTGGCCACCACCGGCGCGGCGGCCTGGTTGACGAACGAGCGCAGGCCCACGGCTTCACGCAGCTCGGCAAGGAACGGCGCGGCCACGGCGCGGGCTTTCTTGGCGCCGATCAGCAGCAGGTCTTCCATGTCCGAGGGGCGCGACATCAACTGATGGTAACGCTCACGCGGCTCGCTCAGTTGGCTGTCGAGCAGTTGGAACAGGCGGCTCTTCGCCTCGCCCCAGCCCAGGCCTTGCAGCAGATCGGCGCGGAACTCTTGTTCCTGAGCCTTGCTGGCAAACGCCTGGAACAAGGTGAACAGATGCGAATTGTCCGGGTCCTTGGCTTCGCCGGGCGCACGCGAGTCGGTGACGATCCGCGAGATCGCGTCTTTCATGTCCTTGGCGCTGGTGAACAACGGGATGGTGTTGTCGTAGCTCTTGGACATCTTGCGGCCATCGAGGCCCGGCAAAGTGGCGACGCTTTCTTCGATCAACGCCTCAGGCATGGTGAAGAATTCTTTACCGTTGCCGAACAGGTGGTTGAAACGCTGGCCGATGTCGCGGGCCATTTCCACGTGCTGGATCTGGTCACGGCCGACCGGCACCTTGTGCGCGTTGAACATCAGGATGTCCGCCGCCATCAGCACCGGGTAGCTGTACAGGCCCATGCTGATGCCCGCGTCCGGGTCTTCGCCGGCTTCAACGTTCTTGTCCACCGAGGCCTTGTAGGCATGGGCGCGGTTGAGCAGGCCCTTGGCGGCAACACAGGTCAGCAGCCAGGTCAGTTCAGGGATTTCCGGGATGTCGGACTGGCGATAGAAGGTCACCCGGTTCACATCCAGGCCACCGGCGAGCCAGGTCGCGGCGATTTCCATGCGCGAGCGCTGGATGCGCTGCGGGTCATCGCACTTGATCAGGGCGTGGTAGTCGGCCAAGAAGTAAAAGGAATCGGCATTCGCGTCCTGGCTGGCGAGGATCGCAGGGCGGATCGCACCGGCGTAGTTGCCCAGGTGCGGCGTGCCGGTGGTAGTGATGCCGGTGAGAATACGGGTACGAGTCGTCATGGGTAATCGCTTATCAGACTGCTATCAATTCGAGAGGCGCGGCAGCACCAGATCCTTGAGGTCGGTGAGCTTGCCATGAAAAAAGTGTCCGCATTCTGCCACTTTCAGCAGCTCATGGGGGCGTTTCAGGGCGGCGGACCAGTCGTACACGGTCTGTGGGTCGACCACTTCGTCGGTTTCCGGCTGGATCAGGGTTAACGGGCAGCCTTGGGGCAGCACGTCGCTATCGCGCAGGCGCATCACGGCAGCGGCGACCATGAACAGGTGCGCGAGTTTTTCGCCCTTGGCTTCCAGGCGGCCGCCGAGACTGGCTGCAACATAACCGCCGAACGAAAACCCGAGCAGGGTGATCGGCAGGTCGGGGTGCTTTTCCCGCAGCCAGGTGGCCGCCGCTTCGGCATCGTCTACTTCACCGGTAGCCATGTCGTGAGTTCCGGCACTCGCGCCGACGCCACGGTAATTGAAACGTAAAGTAATCAAACCAGCATCGCGGGCAGTGCGTTGCAGGGTCGAAACGACTTTATTGAGCATGGTCCCGCCTTGCACCGGGTTAGGGTGGCAGATCAGCGCCAGGCCACGTGGCTCGGGGTGATCCAGGTACAAGGCTTCCAATTGGCCCACCGGGCCAGCGATCAAAACGGGGGTTTCACGCATGAGCAAGGAATGAACTCCGTGACCTCTCAAAGGGTCGACTCGTCTAGCTAAAAGTCTGTGCATGGCATCATTGCGAGCTTAATCGCGGTATACAGCGCAGGTTTGAGCCGTTAACGTAAAGCAAAGCCGTTTATAGAGGAAGGACTCGTGGAACACTCGCTCTTAGTTTGGTTGTTGCCGACTCTTGCCCTGGTTGCCGGTGTCGCCATTGGATTCCTGGTTGCCCGCCTGCTGCCGAATGCCGCGCCTAACCGCACGCAGCGTCAGCTGGATGACATTCAGGAACGTTTTGACAGTTATCAGAACGAGGTTGTTACCCACTTCAACAGCACCGCGACCCTGGTCAAGAAGCTCACCCAGAGCTACCAGGAAGTACAGGATCATCTCGCCGATGGCGCCAACCGCCTCGCCCTCGACGACATCACCCGCCAGCGCCTGCTGGCCGCGTTGCATTCCGATGCACCGCAAGCCCCACGGGAGCGCCTGACGCCACCGCGGGAAAACCAGGAGCCGCCACGGGACTACGCGCCAAAAACGCCGAACGCCCCAGGCATGCTGGATGAGCATTACGGTTTGAAGAAGTAAGTTTTTTCAAACACTAAAAAGCCCGGTTGATCGATGATCAGCCGGGCTTTTTTGTGGGCCTCAATCAAGCAGGCGACACCGGTCAACTGTGGGAGCTGGCTTGCCTGCGATAGCGGTGTATCAGCAAAGCTTCCATTGCCTACACACCGCCATCGCGGGCAAGCCCGACTCCCACATTGACCGCGTAAGACCTTAAGCCGGTTGTTGCTCCTGCAACAGCCCGCCTTCAATCCGCACATGCCGCCCATGAAAACGCTTGAGGCTGCTGCGATGGCCGACACTGACGATGCTCACGCCCGGCAGTTCATCGATCAGCGCTTGATACAGGTTCGCTTCATCCTCTTCATCCATCGCCGAGGTGGCTTCGTCCATGTACAGCCACTGCGGCGCGAACAATAAGGCACGCGCAAAGGCCAGACGTTGCTGCTCACCGGGCGAGAGCATGCGTTGCCAATGGTTGGCCTCATCCAGACGGCTGACCAGATGGGGCAAGCGGCAGGTTTCCAGGACCTGTGCATAACGTTCGGCCGGGTAGGTGCTGTCGTCTTGTGGATAACTCAACACGGCCTTCAGGCTGCCAATCGGCAAGTAAGGCTTTTGCGGCAGGAACAGATAACGCGCCGCCGGCAGGCAAATGCTGCCGTGGCCCGCCGGCCACAAGGCGCCCATGGCGCGCAGCAATGTACTTTTACCGCTACCGGAACGCCCACTGAGCATCACACGCTGGCCAGGCTCTACCGTCATGTCGGCGTCGGTGAGCAGGTGGCGGCCGTCGGCCAGGTCCATGCCCAGGTCTTTGACCACCAGTTGCTCGCCTTGCGGGCGCACATCGATGGCCGGAGCACGTTGTTCGTTGTGGCTCATGGCCTCATGGAAACTCAGCAGACGGTCACTGCTGGCACGCCAGCTGGCGAGGTCGGAGTAAGCGGTGATAAACCAGCTGAAGTTGCCCTGCACATTGCCGAACGCCGAGTTGATTTGCATCAGCTCGCCCAGTTCGATCTTGCCGGCGAAATAGCGCGGTGCCGCCACGATAAATGCAAAGACAACCGCGATCTGCTCATAGCCTGCGGTGAAGAATGTCAGGCGCTTGGACACCTTCATGATGTCCCAATAGTTGTGCCAGACCTTGCCGAACCGCGCACTCAAACGTTGATTCTCGTTTGACTCGCCATTGTACAAAGCAATGCTTTCGGCATTTTCCCGCACGCGCACCATGGAGAAACGCAAGTCTGCTTCGAACCGTTGCTGCTGGTTGCTAAGGCCGATCAAACGACGGCCGATCAGGTGCGTCAGCCAACTGCCGACGGCGGCATACAGCAATGCGCACCAGAACATGTAGCCGGGGATGGTGATACCGAAGACTTCGATGCTGCCCGACACGCCCCACAAGATAATCGAGAACGACACCAGACTGACCACATTGCGCAGCAGGCCCAAACCCAGAGCTAATGTGTTCAAGGTAAAGCTATTGAGGTCTTCGGAAATCCGCTGGTCCGGGTTATCGGTGTAGCCGCCCTGCTCCAACTGGTAGTAGTTCTTGTTGTTAAGCCAGCGTGCAAAGTGCTTTTCGGTGAGCCACGCGCGCCAGCGAATGGTCAACATCTGGGTCAGATAGAGGCGGTAGACCGCGCCGAGAATAGCCACTGCAGCGATGCCGCAGAAATAGATGATCTGTTGCCAGAAGGCCGCAGTGTCCTTTTTTTCCAGGGCGTTGTAGAAATCCTTGTACCAGTGGTTAAGCCACACGGAAATCGCCACGCTGAACAGCGTCAGACCAATCACCACAGCCAGCAACAACCAGGCCTTGCCCTTCTCTTCACTACGCCAATACGGTGTGATCATCGCCCAGGTTCGGCGCAAGAATTGCCCACGCACCGCGTCGTTGACCGCGGAATACTCAGCGTTCTGATTCATCGTTCAGGCTCTGTAAGAAAATGTGACAGGCGTTTGAACCGATCATAGACGATCGGTTCAGCGCGCTGTGCAGCCTGAAGCAGATTGTTCAGACTTTGTTCAGCGCCGTACAGGACGCTTCTGCAGCTTGCGTTGCAGGGTGCGACGGTGCATGCCCAGGGCACGGGCAGTGGCGGAGATATTGCCTTCGTGTTCGGTGAGCACGCGCTGGATGTGTTCCCACTGCAGGCGGTCCACCGACATCGGGTTTTCCGGCACCAGGGTATCGAGGTCGGCGTGCTCTGAGAGCAACGCAGCCAGCACGTCGTCGGCATCCGCCGGCTTGCACAGGTAGTTGCAGGCGCCGCGCTTGATGGCCTCGACGGCGGTGGCGATGCTGGAGTAACCGGTGAGGATCACCACGCGCATTTCCGGGTCGAGCTCCAGCAGCTTGGGCAGCAGCACCAGGCCGGAGTCGCCATCCATTTTCAGGTCGAGCGCGGCGTAGTCCGGCAGGTCGGCCTGGGCGATGGTCAGGCCTTCTTCAGCCGAACCTGCGGTGCTCACGCGAAAGCCACGACGGCTCATGGCGCGCGCCATCACGCGGGTAAAGGTGGCGTCGTCATCTACCAGCAACAGGTGCGGCAGTTCTTCGCCTTCGACTTGGATCTCGTCACTCATCGATATCTCCTCGTGCGACACGGGGCAGGCGCAGCTCGGTGAGCGTGCCACCTTCCTCATGACTATAGAGCTTCACTGAGCCGCCCGCGCGGGTCACGCTGGCCTTGCTCAAAAACAGGCCGAGGCCGAAGCCTTTGCCCTTGGTGGTAAAGAAGGGTTTGCCGATTTGTTCGGCAATGGCCAGCGGCACGCCCGCGCCGTGGTCACGAATGCTGATGGTGACGTTTTCCGCGTCCCAGTCCAGCTGCACGCCCAAGCCTTCGGGGCAAGCGTCGGCGGCGTTGTTCAGCAGGTTGAGCAAGGCCTGGGTCAGGTCCGGCGGCGGCGCCATGCGCGGCACACTGCCCTGCCCTAATAGATGAAAACGGTAACTGGCTTCGGGGCGCATCAGGTGCCAGCGATTCAGGGCTTCGTCGAGCCACTGGGTCACGTCCTGCATCTCCACCGCCAGGCGGCGATTGGCTTCGGCGGCGCGCACCAGTTGCTGCAAGGTCTGCTTGCATTGTTTGACCTGTTCGCGCAGCACGCCGAGATCTTCTTGCAACACCGGGTCGTGATGGTCCTGGGTCATTTCGTTAAGCAGCACGCTCATGGTCGCCAGTGGTGTGCCCAACTCGTGGGCGGCACCCGCGGCCTGGGTGGCGACGGCCAGCAATTGCTGGTCACGCAGGCCTTCTTCGCGGCGAATGGCGCGCAGTTCTTCCTGACGGCGCAGTTCTTCGGCCATGCGTGCAGCGAAGAACGTGATCACTGCAGCAGACAGCGCGAAGCTCAGCCACATCCCGTAGATCTGCAGGTTTTCGCGGGCGATGGGAAAGGTTTGCAACGGATAGAACTGCGCCAGCAGCAAGGTATAGAGCGTCAGCGCAATACCCGACAGCACTACCGAATAGCGCCATGGCAAGGTCACGGCGGCGATGGTCAGTGGCACCAGGTAGTAAGAAACAAACGGGTTGGTGGAACCACCAGAGAAATAAAGCAACACACTGTGGATAAACAGATCGCAGGCCAACTGGAGTGCGTATTCCAACTCGGTCACAGGCCACGTGGTACGCAGGCGGATGGCCGTGAACGCGCACAGCACAGTGGAAAACGCCAGGGTCACACCCAGTTGCAGCCACGGCAGCGGCAGCAGGTCGAACCAATAGGCAAGCCCGACGGAGCCGGCCTGTGCGGCCAGTACCAGGGTGCGGATGAACGTCAGGCGCCAGAGGTTCTGGCGTGTGGCGGAAGTCAGTTTTACGGCGGCGAGCATGAGCTCTCCCGGTGAGCGCTGCAGGCGGATCGGCACGAGTATAAACGAAGCAGACCCGCTGGCACGGCGCGTGTGGCTCTTTGACGCAGGCCGGCCAAACGACCGTTCGTCGGCGCCATCACAACTTGTAGCGAATGTGTAAACCCGAAGAACCCGATACCACCGTCTACAGTCATACCCGATACGAACACCTTAAGGAGCTTCCATGTCTCGTTTCACTCGCAGTGCAGCTGTTATCACCCTGGGCGTGGCCACCCTTGCCAGCCTCCCCGCTTTGGCAGCCGAAGGGCTGAACTACAACCAGATTTCCCTGCGCGCCGAGGTCAGCCAGGAGGTTGCCCGCGACAAGATGATCGTCACGCTGTACACCGAATCGCAAAATGCCGACCCGGCCAAGCTTGCTGCCGAAATCACCAACACCATGAACAAGGCGTTGGGCCAGGCACGTGAAGTCAAAGCCGTAACCCTGCGCCAAGGCAGCCGCAACAGCTACCCGATCTACGACAGCAAGAACCAGAAGATCACCGGTTGGCGCGAACGCGCCGAACTGCGTCTGGAAAGCGCCGACTTCCCGGCACTGTCCAAACTCACTGGCGAGCTGTTGAACACCCTGAAAATGGAAAACATGGACTTCGCCATCGCCGACACCACGCGCAAGGCCAGCGAAGATGCGTTGCTCAAGGATGCGGTCGCCGCGTTCAAGGCCCGTGCCCAGCTCGCAACTGACGCGTTGGGTGGCAAGGGCTACAAGATCGTCAACCTGAACTTCAACACCAATGGTTACCCGATGCCTTACGCCCGCAATGGCGGGATGATGATGAAGGCGGCCATGGCGGATTCGGCGCCAACGCCAGAAGTAGAAGCCGGCACCAGCCAGGTCAACATGAGCGCTGATGGGGTGATTGAGGTCTTGCACTAAACCCTTTGCGATATTAGAAACGGCGCAGCCTGACAGGCTGCGCTTTTTTTTGACCGCGCTTATGTCGCCCAACAGCCCCACACCGACATCGCAAAATCACAACTCACATCGCCGCGCTCGAACGCCATACAGCAACATTTCATTAACGACGACCGTAAAATTTCAAGTGGAAAGCTTTCCCACTCAAACTGCCATGCAACAGTTGACAGTACCTTCATGTAAAACTTTTCTTCTGCACAGTCGGAATAAGTTTAAGCATCAACTTTACGTGCTCAACCAGGGTGTAAAGCGGAACTCGACGCTTCCAGACACCCACTGAGTGATCATCACTGCTGCCTTGACTTAACAAGCAACGTGTTTATTCGACGTTCTCTGTGCGATGCCTGCTATTGCACCGCAGCGTAAACTTGCGGCCGCCTGCTGCCCAGTGAGGATCGACAGTTAAGTTCACAACCCCCTCAGTAAATCGAGCCGACCATGCAAACAATGGCACCCTCTTCGCTGCACGCTTGCGCTACACCAACTACTCCCTTGGATTCAAACTATCCAGAACAAGCACACATGGGCAATCGCGTCACTCGCGATCTATCCCCTCCGGATAGAAATTCAAGAGGTTTACCGAGGGGCCAGCCGTTTTATCGCGGTGGGTTTCATGGACACTCGCCCTTCGACGATCTTAAACCGGGTAATATCCCGGGAGTCATTTATGGGTGGAGCGTCACTCCCCCCCCGGCGAACGCCTCCCTGCAAGAACGGGAGGCACGTATGGGTGACTATGCGGATCGCGTAAGGTGGAAGTTAAAGCTTGTGGAACACGGTAGCGAAGGCGAAAGGAATATTAAATTCCAAGACGCCCGTCAATACATGGAACCCGCAGGTTACTTCAGTGGCGGTTTGCTGGCAGCCGGGTATGACCCGCATGAAACAATCACGGTGACGTTCACCGCTTACACCAAGGAGCTTAATGGTGCTTCTCACCTGACCAGCAAAGACGAGCGCACCTACTTTGCATGGGAGATTGCAGCCGGAGCCCTTAAGCACGATAGACCCGCGGGAGGCGGCGTGATTAATGCCCAAAGCATGCAAATCAGGCCAGAAGACCGAAATAAAATTAACGACTTGGAGTCGATGGGCGCCAAGCTTCAGCATCATTGGAAAAACGAGATAATCAAGCCCATGGCGGATCATTCGGGCGCACTGGCGAAGCGCTCAGGGTTGGCCGATGCCTATGTAGTGCGGGGCACCTTGCACAGTCTGCGCAACGACAAGGAAAGTTATAAGGCGCTCGGGGCTGAGGCACAAGAAGCCATCGACCGAACACTAGACAAAAACGGCAACGTGGTTATTCCAAATATCTACGGCTATCCGCTCGCCGGGTATGCGTTTATCCCTTACAAAAACTACCATGGCGATTATGATCACCGGCCCAATAGAGGCCTGATGATTGACTTGAAGAACGGCAAGGTCAGTAAAATAGACGGCGATGATGAATTTGCCAGTTGGGCAAAAGAAAACCGTAATGAGTTGCTACGGAGTTTCAACTCCAAGGACAGGCAGGGCGGCCAAAATACTCATTGGCCCCCGGCGGGCGATGTACTCGAAAATTTGATTATCGGTAAAGGTGCCACCTACCCGGGGCGTGCCGGTAAAACCAGCGAAAAAGTTGTACCGGTGGAGGAGACTTTTAATTATACCCAGTCGCGAAATTCACACTATTATTTAAAGTTTGGAAGCCTTAACTCCGGTATTGCCCACGCCTATCAGGAGATGAACACCAAAAATGCAAAATCGGACGATCAGACGCAGGTGTTTGGTGCCTCGAAGCAATCGTGGAAGGCCGCGAAAGAGGCGTGGGGCAATACCTTCGGTTACGTCCCCGTTGTCGGCAATACGGGCAATATCGTGTTTGGCATTCATGACGCCGCCACGGGTATGACAGCCAGCGATCGCGTTGGCGGCACTGCTGCCGCGGTGATATCTGCCCTGCAACTCGCGCACGAAGTTGCACAAATTGGGACGGATGCAGGGTTGGGTGAAGCCCCCATCGGACCTACTACCGCGGGCAGCGAAGTTTACGGCTGGAAATACAATGAGCAGACCAAGAGTTTTAATTTTGAGCGAAACATAAAAGTGTCGAGCGAAAGCGATATACACCCCGCCACCCACGCCGCGCCAAACGAACCGAGTACGCCACCGGCCATTGAGACAGAAGGCGTGCCCCCGACAATCGAAGCGCAAAACAGTAAACGTTCGATTCTAAGGTCCATTGAAGACTTACCGACCGGCGAGGCTCTTTTTTCTACGCCTGAAAAAAACGTAATTCTGAGTGGAGAACTCAATGACCTAAACGCCCTTGACAAAAAACTCTACACATTTACCGATTTCAACAAAAAAGGCAGTGCAGAACGACTCAACATACTCGTCCATGGGAGCGTCGACCCTGCTACTGGTATCGCGAAAGTTTCATATGCCGGAAAACTCCATACGCCCGAAGAGCTACTTCAGACACTTAAAGACGCAGGTATTCACCCGGAGACGTTTGACAATATACGGCTGCTGTCATGTGACTCTGCAAGTGGTGGAGATGCCTCCTTCGCGGCTGAGTTTCAGAGGCTCATACAGCGCCCTGTCAAAGGCTATCGTGGCACGCTCACAGGCAACCTCGTGCCGGAAGAAATAAATGCCGCGATTGAAAAAGTAGAAAAAGAATATTTGAAAGCCCTAAAACAAACTCAGAACTCCCCGCTGACTGATGCCGATAGGGCATTGGCCAGAGACGAAGCTGAAAAATACGTCGCCAAAGAATTGGCGAAAACCATAAACTTCAAACCCGTAAAGAAAAATCCCTATTGGAATCCGTTTTCATGGTGGGTATTTACTTATAAGCCAATGACCTTCCCACAACCATAACAGCGAGAACCTGCCGAAGGGCATCATCTGACTGCATTAAGTGAACCACTGTCTCTACCTGATAACCCTGAACGGCGGTAACCTCGGTGACCGTCGCTTCCGTTTGGGCAGCTTTTATATGCCCACCACTTCAGGGGTCTCCATGGAAAGAATCACCTTAAAACCGTTGCTCCTTGCCGCCGGCCTCCTGGCCTTGATGCCGACCGCTCAGGCGGCGACTACCCTGGTCTACTGCTCCGAAGCCAGCCCCGCCGGCTTCGACCCCAGCCAGTACACCAGCGGCACCGATTTCGATGCCTCAGCCGAAACCGTCTTTAACCGCCTGACCCAGTTCAAGCGCGGTGGCACCGAGGTAGAGCCTGGCCTTGCAACAAGCTGGGAGGTCTCCAAAGACGGCCTGACCTACACCTTCCACCTGCGCGATGGCGTCAAATTCCACACCACCGACTACTTCACCCCTACCCGTGACTTCAATGCGGATGATGTGCTGTTCACGTTCAATCGCTTGCTCGATGCCAACAGCCCGTTTCGCAAGGCTTACCCGTCAGAATCGCCTTACTTCACTGACATGGGTTTGAACACCACGATCAAAAACGTCGAGAAACTCGACAACCACACCGTGCAGTTCAACCTGAACAATGTCGATGCCTCGTTCGTACAGAACCTGGCCATGAGCTTCGCTTCGGTGCAATCAGCCGAATACGCCGCCCAACTGTTAAAAGAAGGCAAAGCCGAGCAGATCAATCAGAAGCCGGTGGGCACAGGCCCGTTTGTGTTCAAGCGCTACCAGAAAGATTCGCAGATTCGCTACGTGGCCAATAAGCAGTATTGGAAGCCCGAGGATGTGAAGCTCGACAATCTGGTATTCGCCATCACCCCGGACGCCGCCGCGCGCCTGCAGAAACTCAAGGCCGGTGAATGCCAGGTCAGCGGTTACCCGCGTCCGTCCGACATTGAAATAATGAAACAAGACCCCAACCTGCGCGTGCTGCAACAGGCCGGTTTCAACTTGGGTTTCCTGGCCTATAACGTGACGCATCCGCCGCTGGACCAGCTCAAAGTGCGCCAGGCGCTGGACATGGCCATCGACAAGCCCGCGATCATCAAGGCCGTTTACCAGAGCGCCGGACAATTGGCGCAGAACGCACTGCCACCGGCGCAGTGGTCTTATGACCCCACTATCAAGGATGCGCCCTACGATCCGACCAAGGCCCGGGCGCTACTAAAAGAAGCAGGGGTTGCACCAGGTACCACCATCAATTTGTGGGCCATGACGGTACAGCGTGCTTCAAACCCCAACGCACGCATGTCGGCACAAATGATCCAGCAGGATTGGGCGAAGGTCGGTATCAAGGCCAACATAATCAGCTACGAATGGGGCGAATACATCAAGCGCGCCAAAAATGGCGAGCATGACGCCATGATTTATGGCTGGACCGGCGACAACGGCGACCCGGATAACTGGCTCGGCGTGCTCTACAGTTGTGCCGCCGTCAAGGGCAGTAACTACGCCAAATGGTGTAACCCGGCCTACGACAAGCTGGTGCAACAGGCCAAGGTCAGCAACGACCGCGAGCAACGCATCAAGTGGTATCAACAGGCGCAAAAAATACTTAAGGAACAAGTACCTATAACACCTATTGCGAACTCGACGGTTTTCCAGCCACTGCGTAAGGAAGTGCAAAACTTCAAGATCAGCCCGTTTGGGCTTACGCCGTTCTATGGTGTCAGTCTAGATAAGTAACATCATCGCCCCAACCGAGTGCGCCAGACGCCTCGGCTGGGCCTTTTTGGTGCGCACAATGCACCGAAAAAACCCTCTATATATATGCATTTATGTACAAACTTTCATAAATGCGACATTCCTGTACGTTCGTACCACAGTTTGCCTCTCGCAACGGTTCAGCATCTTGCAATGGGTATGGCCCCTGCATAAGTATCCGCAGGCCGACTCACGAGGTCGCCCTCACCACCAAAAATGACAACAAATCATGAGGCCAACATGCTTAAACACGCAGTCCTTCCGCTTTTAGTGAGTGCTGGCCTTATGGCCGCAGCTCCATTCGCCCAAGCGGCGACTAACCTGGTGTTCTGCTCCGAAGGGAGCCCGGCCGGTTTCGACCCAGGCCAGTACACCACCGGAACAGACTTCGATGCCTCGGCCGAAACCATGTTCAACCGTCTGACCCAGTTCGAACGCGGCGGCACTGCTGTGATTCCTGGGCTGGCCACCAGCTGGGACGTTTCCCCGGATGGCCTGACGTACACCTTCCACCTGCGTGATGGCGTGAAGTTCCACACCACCTCGTACTTCAAGCCGACCCGTACCTTCAATGCTGATGACGTGCTGTTCACGTTCAACCGCATGATCAATAAGGACGACCCGTTTCGCAAAGCCTACCCCACCGAGTTCCCGTACTTCACGGACATGGGGATGGACACCAACATCAAGAACATCGAGAAAGTCGATGACCACACCGTCAAGTTCACCCTTGGCACTGTGGACGCCGCTTTCATCCAGAACCTGGCAATGAGCTTCGCGTCGATCCAGTCGGCTGAATACGCCGCCCAACTGTTGAAAGAAGGCAAGGCACAGGACATCAACCAGAAGCCAATCGGCACTGGCCCGTTCGTGTTCAAGAGCTACCAGAAAGACTCCAACATCCGTTACACCGGCAACAAGGATTACTGGAAGCCTGAAGACGTGAAGATCGACAACCTGATCTTCGCCATCACCACTGACCCGTCGGTGCGTATCCAGAAGCTGAAGAAAAACGAATGCCAGGTGACCCTGTTCCCGCGTCCAGCCGACCTCAAGGCGCTGGGTGAAGACAAGGACCTGAAACTGCCGCACCAGGCCGGTTTCAACCTGGGCTACATCGCTTACAACGTTATGCCGGTGCTCAAGGGCCAGACCGCCGCCAACCCACTGTCTGACCTGCGTGTACGTGAAGCGCTGGACATGTCGGTGAACAAGCAGCAGATCATCGACTCCGTGTACCAGGGCGCAGGCCAACTGGCCGTCAACGCCATGCCGCCGACCCAGTGGTCCTACGACACCACCATCAAGGATGCCCCGCATGATGTGACCAAAGCCAAGGCTTTGCTCAAGGAAGCGGGCGTCAAGGAAGGCACCGAAATCACCCTGTGGGCCATGCCGGTTCAACGTCCGTACAACCCGAACGCCAAGCTGATGGCCGAGATGCTGCAGAACGACTGGAAACAGATCGGCCTGAAGGTCAACATTGTCAGCTACGAGTGGGGCGAGTACATCAAGCGTTCCAAAGGCGGCGAGAACCAGGCCATGATCATTGGCTGGAGCGGTGACAATGGTGACCCGGACAACTGGCTGAACGTGCTGTTCGGCTGCGACTCGCTGTCCGGTAACAACTTCTCCAAATGGTGCGACAAGAAATTCGACGGCATCGTCAAAGAAGCCAAAGCCACATCGGATGTCGCCAAACGCACCGAGCTGTACAAGCAGGCGCAACATATCCTCAAAGATGCAGTCCCGATGACACCTATCGCGCACTCGACGGTGTATCAACCCATGCGCAACACCGTGCAGGACTTCAAGATCAGCCCGTTTGGCTTGAACTCCTTCTACGGCGTTAGCGTAAGCGGCAAGTAAGGCTCAGTAGCGGCGACGTTTCATAACGTCGCCGTTATTGCATCCGCCCAGACCGTAGGAAACAGACCACATCCGCAACATTGCCGTCCTACAGCAATGAACTGCGACATGTGCATCCGTTGCCTACAAGGTCAATCCGTTTTGGCGCATTTACTGCAAGCTCCGCGACCCATACCGTCGTAGGACAGCAGAGGCTCCAACCTAGGAAAGGCACTTGCTGTATGTGGGATCAGTGATGTCTCCCAGGCCCGACGCCTGGGTGATTGTTCGCTGGTGACAACAACAAACAAGGATCGGGATCGTCATGCGCCATACCACTGTTCTATCCGCAATTTTTGGCACCAGCCTGCTGGCTGTGGCCACGATGGGCCAAGCCGCCGAAAAGAAGAGCCTGGTGTTCTGCTCTGAAGGCAGCCCGGCCGGGTTCGACACCGCGCAGTACACCACCGCCACCGACAACGACGCGGCGGAGCCCTTGTACAACCGCCTGGTTGAATTCGAAAAAGGCGCGACTGACGTGGTGCCTGGGCTGGCAACCAAGTGGGATATTTCCGAAGACGGCCTGACTTACACCTTTCACCTGCGTGAAGGGGTGAAGTTCCACAGCAACAAGGAATTCAAGCCGACGCGCGACTTCAACGCCGACGACGTGCTGTTCACCTTCAACCGCATGCTCGACCCTGAATACCCGTTTCGCAAGGCCTACCCCACCGAGTTTCCATACTTCAACGGGATGAGCCTGAACAAGAACATCGCCAAGGTCGAGAAGACCGGCCCTTACACCGTGGTGATGACCCTGAACACGGTTGATGCCGCGTTTGTGCAAAACATCGCCATGAGCTTTGCCTCGATCCTGTCGGCCGAGTACGCCGAACAGTTGCTTAAACAAGGTAAACCCAGCGACATCAACCAGAAGCCGATCGGCACAGGCCCGTTCGTATTCCAGCGCTACCAGAAAGACTCGCAGATCCGTTATGTGGGCAACAAGCAGTACTGGGACCCGAGCCGCGTCAAGCTGGACCAACTGATTTTCGCCATCAACACCGACGCCTCGGTGCGGGTGCAGAAGCTCAAGGCTGGCGAGTGCCAGGTGACCCTGCACCCGCGCCCCGCTGACGTCGACGCGCTCAAGGCCGATCCAAACCTGCAACTGTTGACCAAGCCAGGTTTCAACCTCGGCTACATCGCCTACAACGTGCGCCACAAACCTTTCGACCAGCTCGAAGTGCGCCAGGCGCTGGACATGGCGGTGAACAAGCAGAGCATCCTCAATGCCGTGTACCAGGGCGCGGGCCAACTGGCGGTCAACGCCATGCCGCCGACCCAGTGGTCCTACGACGACAGCATCAAGGACGCCGCCTACAACCCGGAAAAAGCCAAGCAACTGCTCAAGGCCGCCGGCGTTAAAGAAGGCACCGAGATCACCCTGTGGGCCATGCCGGTGCAGCGCCCGTACAACCCCAACGCCAAGCTGATGGCCGAAATGCTGCAAAGCGATTGGGCCAAGATCGGCCTCAAGGTCAAGATCGTCAGCTACGAATGGGGCGAGTACATCAAGCGCACCAAAAACGGCGAGCACGATATCAGCCTGATCGGCTGGACCGGCGACAACGGTGACCCGGACAACTGGCTGGGCACCCTCTACAGCTGCGACGCCATCGGCGGGAACAACTACTCCATGTGGTGTGACCCGGCGTACGACAAGCTGATCAAGCAAGCCAAGGTCGTGACCGACCGCGAACAAAGGACTGTTCTGTACAAACAGGCGCAGCAATTGCTTAAACAGCAAGTGCCAATCACGCCAGTCGCCCACTCGACGGTCAACCAGCCGTTAAGCGCCAAAGTCGAAGGTTTCAAAGTCAGCCCCTTCGGCCGCAACGTGTTCTCGGGCGTCAGTTTCAACCCATAAGAAAATAACCGGATGGTGCGGAGCCAAATCGGCTCCGTAGCAAACGTGCAGCCTTTTGTTGGGATTTATCCTACGGCAAACGTTTGCAATAGCTTGAACGAGTTACACACCCAATAGCCGGTTCACCTAAAAAGACCGGCATTAAAAAGAGAACCAAAGGAGCTCCACCCATGAAACTGAGCAGCAAAGCGCTTCTGGCCCTGGCCATCAGCAGCATCACGGCAACCGCCTTCGCTGAAACCCAGAGCCAGGACTTCGTTCCAACCACATTGGCCGGCACCAGTGCCCAAAGCGAGGCCAAAGGCTTTGTCGACGGCGCAAGCCTGGGCGGTACCACCCGTAACTGGTTCTCCAACGAACAGAAGTTCCGTGGCGGCAAGTTCACCTACCAGAAGCACGGCGAAGCGCGCACTGACGCTTACCGTACCAACTGGGTACAGGGCACCATCCTCAACCTGAGCTCGGGCTTTACCCAAGGCACCGTGGGCGTCGCTACCGAAGTCGCGGCCTACAACGCTCTGGTTCTGGACCGCAGCAAGCGCGACATCAAGGGTGGTTCCAACCGTACCCTGGCCGACTCCAACGGTGATGCAGTCGACCAGTGGAGCAAACTGGGCCTGGCCAACGTGAAGTTCCGTGTGTCGAACACCACCTTGACCGCCGGTCGCCAGAACTTCAGCAGCGGCATCGTCGACACCATCGGCAACCGTGCGCTGCCATCGAGCTTCGAAGGTTTCGCCCTGAACAGCGAAGAATTCAGCAACCTGTCGTTCCAGGGCGCTTACTTCGACCGCGTGTCGCCACGTACCGAACAGAGCCTGTCGAAATTCCGCAGTGAGTACGGCAATGGCCAGGAAGCGGATCACGTCTACACCGCCGGCGTGAACTACCAGCCGTTCAAGAGCCTGAAAACCAGCTTCTTTGGCGCTCAAGTCAAAGACTTCTGGAACCAGTACTACTTCGGCGCCACCCACGAACTGGGTGATGCTCAGACCCTGGCCCTGACCACCGGCCTGAACTACTACAAGACCGTCGACGAAGGCAAAAAGTTGATGGGCAAGATCGACAACGACACCTACTCGCTGTCGCTGGGCCTGACTCACCAGGCTCACAGCCTGACCTTCTCGTACCAGGAAGTTAACGGTAACGAGTACTTCGACTACCTGCACGAAACCAACGGCATCTACCTGGCCAACTCCCTGACGTCCGACTTTAACGGCCCGAACGAGAAATCGTTCCAGGTCGCTTACGGCCTCAACATGGCCGAATACGGCGTGCCTGGCCTGAAGTTCAACATCTACTCGGCTCGCGGCTGGGGCATCGACGGCACTCACTACACCGGCGACGGCGGCGTGAAAGGCTTCGCTTACAACGGCATCCAGAACCAGGATGGCGAGAAACACCAGGAATACGGCATCGGTACTTCCTACGCCCTGCAGAGCGGCCCACTCAAGGCCACCACCATCCGTGGTACCTACGTGACTCACCGTGCCAGCGCCAACCAGGCTGACGGCAACATCCGTGAGTTCCGCCTGGTCACCACCATCCCGTTCAACATTCTTTAATTAGCGCCAGGTAGACGGCGGGCTCATCACGAGCCCGCCGTCTACGCTTGTCTGGTTTAATCGATTGCAGAGGGCTCTGAATGAAAATGCTCCCGCTACAAGCTGCCATTGCCGCTGCGCTGTTGAGCGTTGCGATCGGCGTTTCAGCCAAACCGCTGGTGGTCTGCACCGAAGCCAGCCCGGAAGGTTTTGACCCGGTTCTGTACACCACCGCAGTAACCGCCGACGCCGCCGCTGAAACCATGTTCAACCGCCTGGTGGACTTCAAGCCCGGCACCACCGAAGTTGTACCGGCACTGGCCAAGGCCCTGCCCGAGATCAGCGCTGATGGCCTGACCTACACCTTCCACCTGCGTGACGATGTAAAGTTCCACACCACCGACTACTTCAAACCCACGCGCAACATGAACGCCGACGACGTGCTTTGGAGCTTTCAGCGCCAGCTGGACCCGAATCACCCTTGGCACAACAAGTCTCTCGTGGGCTACCCGTATTTCGAAAGCATGGGCTTCAAGGAACTGCTCAAGAGCGTAGAGAAGACCGACGATCACACCGTCGTCTTTACTCTGACCCGTCCTGAAGCACCTTTCCTTGCCGACCTGGGCATGGCGTTCTCTTCAATCCACTCGAAGGAATACGCTGACCAGTTGCTCAAATCCGGCAAGACCGAAGACCTCAACGCCAAGCCGATCGGCACTGGCCCGTTCGTCTTCATCCGTTACCAGAAAGACGCCCAGGCGCGGTTCAAGGCCAACCCTGACTACTTCCGCGGCAAACCGGCAGTCGACCCGCTGATCCTGGCGATCAGCGTCGACAACAACGTGCGCCTGCAGAAGCTCAAGGCCAACGAATGTCAGATCGCGTTGTTCCCCAAGCCGGATGACATTCCAAGCATCAAGAAAGACCCGAACCTGAAAGTCGATGAACTGGCGGCGATGACCACCAGCTACACCGCACTGAACACCACCCACAAGTACATGAGCGATGCACGGGTGCGTCACGCGATCAACATCGCATTCGACAAGGCCGGCTATACCGAAGCCCTGTTCGGCAAAGGCAATGCCGTGGTGGGCACCGGCCCTTACCCGCCAACCTTGCTGGGTTTCAGTGACAAGCTTAAAAACCCACCCCGTGACCTCGACAAGGCCCGCGCCCTGCTCAAGGAAGCCGGCGTGCCGGAAGGCACCGAGTTCACCCTGTTCACCCGTAACGGTGGCGGCCCGACCAACCCCAACCCGATGCTCGGCGCCCAGCGCATGCAAGCGGATCTGGCGCAGATCGGCCTGAAAGTGAACATCAAAGTGATGGAATGGGGCGAGATGCTCAAGCGTGCCAAAAACGGTGAGCACGATATGGTTTCGGCCGGTTGGGTCGGTGATAACGGCGACCCGGATAACTTCCTCACGCCAAACCTGAGTTGCGATGCAGCGAAAAACGGCGAAAACTACGCCCGCTGGTGTAACAAAGAGTTTCAAGACTTGATCGACAAAGCGCGCGCGATCGCTGAACCCGGCCAGCGCGCTGCGCTCTATGAACAAGCACAGGACGTTTTCGAAAAAGATCAACCATGGCTGCCCATGGCTTACCCGAAATTGTTCACCGCCATGCGCAAGAACGTAGAAGGCTTTACCCAAAGCCCTCTGGGTACAAATAACTTCGCCACCACCCAGGTGAAGTAAATAAGAGAAGACGCTCGGCACCGTCGACATTGACGGTGCCGAACCTGCCTAACCGGCTGATTGAGGTACACAACAAGATGTTTAGTTTTATTGCCCGCCGATTGGGGTTATTGATCCCCACGTTTTTCGGCATCACGTTGCTGACGTTTGCGTTGATTCGCATGATTCCCGGCGACCCCGTAGAAGTCATGATGGGCGAACGCCGTGTCGACCCCGAGATGCACGCACAGGCAATGGAACGCCTTGGCCTGAACAAGCCGCTCTATGCGCAATACTTTGACTATGTAGGCAAGCTCGCCCACGGCGACCTCGGCGAATCCCTGCGCACACGCACCAGCGTGTGGACCGAATTCACCGCCCTCTTCCCTGCGACCCTGGAACTGTCCATGGCCGCCCTGTTGTTCGCCGGTATCCTGGGCCTGTTGGCCGGGGTGATCGCGGCCCTTAAACGAGGATCCCTGTTCGACCATGGGGTGATGGGCATCTCCCTTGCGGGATATTCGATGCCGATCTTCTGGTGGGGCCTGATCCTGATCATGTTCTTCTCGGTGAGCCTGGGCTGGACCCCGGTTTCCGGGCGTATCGACCTGCTCTACGACATCGAGCCGCGCACCGGCTTCATGCTGATCGACACCTTGCTGGCTGACGAGCCGGACGCGTTCTGGGATGCCCTGCACCACCTGATCCTGCCGGCCATCGTGCTCGGCACCATCCCGCTGGCGGTGATTGCGCGCATGACCCGTTCGTCGATGCTCGAAGTACTGCGTGAAGACTACATCCGCACCGCCAAGGCCAAAGGCCTGTCGCCGGCGCGCGTGGTATTCGTGCACGGCCTGCGTAACGCGCTGATCCCGGTACTGACCGTGGTCGGCCTGCAAGTCGGCACCCTGCTGGCCGGTGCGGTCCTGACCGAAACCATCTTCTCGTGGCCCGGCATCGGCAAATGGCTGATCGAAGCCATTGGCGCGCGGGACTACCCGGTGGTGCAAAACGGCATCTTGCTGATCGCCTGCCTAGTGATCATGGTGAACTTCGTGGTGGATATCCTCTACGGCTTCGCCAACCCACGCATCCGTCACCAGCGCTGAGATCATGACCATGAGCACACCTACTCAAGCGGTAGCAGTCGATCAAAGCCTGCTGTACCCGTCCCCGTACAAAGAATTCTGGCAAGCCTTTTCCAAAAACAAAGGCGCGGTTGCCGGCCTGCTGTTTATGTTGCTGATCGTGTTCTGCGCGATTTTCGCCCCGTGGGTTGCGCCACATAACCCCAGCGAGCAATACCGCGACTTCCTGCTCACCCCACCGGCCTGGCTGGAAGGTGGGCAAATACAGTTCCTGTTGGGTACTGACGAGCTGGGCCGTGACCTGCTCTCGCGGCTGATCCAGGGTTCGCGCCTGTCGTTGCTGATCGGCTTGTCGTCGGTGGTGATGTCGCTGATCCCGGGCATCCTGCTGGGCCTGTTCGCCGGTTTCTTCCCACGCGTGCTTGGCCCGACCATCATGCGCTTGATGGACATCATGCTGGCCCTGCCATCGCTGCTGCTGGCTGTTGCCATCGTCGCAATCCTCGGCCCTGGCCTGATCAACACCGTCATCGCCATCGCTATCGTGTCGCTGCCGTCTTATGTCCGTCTGACCCGCGCTGCGGTAATGGGCGAACTGAACCGCGACTACGTGACTGCCGCCCGCCTCGCCGGCGCCGGCCTGCCACGCCTGATGTTCATCACCGTGCTGCCCAACTGCATGGCACCGCTGATCGTACAGGCCACCTTGAGCTTCTCCTCGGCGATCCTCGATGCTGCCGCCCTGGGCTTCCTTGGCCTTGGCGTACAACCGCCAACCCCTGAGTGGGGCACCATGCTGGCTTCGGCCCGTGACTACATCGAACGCGCCTGGTGGGTGGTGAGCCTGCCTGGTTTGACCATTTTGCTCAGCGTGCTGGCAATCAACTTGATGGGTGACGGCCTGCGCGATGCGCTGGACCCGAAACTCAAGAACGCCGCCTGAGGAGATTCCCATGTCACTGTTAGAAATCAAGAATCTCAACGTGCGCTTCGGCGACAAGACCGCCGTGCCGGTGGTCGATGGCCTCGACATTTCCGTCGACAAAGGCGAAGTACTGGCGATCGTTGGCGAGTCGGGCTCGGGTAAATCCGTGACCATGATGGCGCTGATGGGCCTGATCGAGCACCCCGGTATCGTTACTGCCGACGCGCTGAACTTTGACGGCAAGGACATGCTCAAGCTGAGCAACCGCCAGCGTCGCCAGATCGTCGGCAAAGACCTGGCGATGGTGTTCCAGGACCCGATGACCGCGCTGAACCCCAGCTACACCGTGGGTTTCCAGATCGAAGAAGTGCTGCGCCTGCACCTGAAAATGTCCGGCAAGCAAGCCCGCAAACGCGCTATCGAACTGCTCGAAAAGGTAGAAATCCCAGGCGCCGCCAGCCGTATGGATGCTTACCCGCACCAACTGTCCGGCGGTATGAGCCAGCGCGTGGCAATCGCCATGGCGATTGCCGGCGAGCCGAAGCTGCTGATCGCCGATGAGCCGACCACGGCATTGGACGTGACCATCCAGGCGCAGATCATGGAACTGCTGCTGGCCCTGCAAAAAGAGCAGAACATGGGCCTGGTGCTGATCACTCACGACCTCGCGGTCGTGGCTGAAACCGCCCAGCGCGTGTGCGTGATGTACGCCGGCCAGGCCGTGGAAGTCGGCCAGGTGCCGCAACTGTTCGACATTCCGGCGCACCCGTACAGCGAAGCACTGCTCAAGGCCATTCCCGAGCACAGCCTGGGCGCCACGCGCCTGGCCACGCTGCCGGGTATCGTGCCTGGTCGTTATGACCGCCCGCAGGGTTGCCTGCTGTCGCCACGCTGCCCGTATGTGCAGGAATCCTGCCGTGCCCAGCGCCCCGGCCTTGACCCGAAAAGCAACAGCCTCGCGCGCTGCTTCTACCCCTTGAACCAGGAGGTGGCGTAATGGCCGTCGTTCTTACCGCCCGCG
Organism: Pseudomonas sp. WS 5146; assembly: GCF_012985495.1. Lineage (NCBI taxonomy): Bacteria > Pseudomonadati > Pseudomonadota > Gammaproteobacteria > Pseudomonadales > Pseudomonadaceae > Pseudomonas > Pseudomonas sp. WS 5146. Next base: position 161,107 of record NZ_JAAQWL010000005.1, on the reverse strand, counting down.
ACCTCACCCGTCACTACGAAGTGTCCCGTGGCCTGTTCAAGGGCCATGCACTGGTGCGCGCGCTTAATGGTGTGTCGTTTGAACTGGAAGCCGGCAAGACCCTCGCCGTGGTAGGCGAGTCGGGTTGCGGTAAATCCACCCTGGCCCGTGCATTGACGCTGATCGAAGAGCCGTCGTCCGGTTCCTTGAAAATCGCTGGCCAGGAAGTCGCCGGCGCCGACAAGGCCCAGCGCAAGCAATTGCGCAAAGACGTGCAGATGGTGTTCCAGAGCCCGTACGCCTCGTTGAACCCGCGCCAGAAGGTCGGTGACCAGCTCGGCGAGCCGCTGCTGATCAATACCAACCTGTCCGCCGCCGAACGCCGCGAGAAAGTGCAGGCCATGATGAAGCAAGTGGGCCTGCGCCCTGAGCATTATCAGCGCTACCCGCACATGTTCTCCGGTGGCCAGCGCCAGCGCATCGCCCTGGCTCGCGCCATGATGTTGCAGCCTAAAGTGCTGGTGGCGGATGAGCCGACCTCGGCGCTGGACGTGTCGATCCAGGCCCAGGTACTCAACCTGTTCATGGACCTGCAGCAGGAATTCAACACCGCCTACGTGTTCATCTCCCACAACCTGGCGGTGGTGCAACACGTCGCCGACGACGTGATGGTGATGTACCTCGGCCGCCCCGTGGAAGTCGGCCCCAAGGAAGACATCTACGCGCGCCCGCTGCACCCCTACACCCAGGCGCTGCTGTCGGCCACCCCGACCATCCACCCGGACCCGAACAAGCCGAAGATCAAGATCGTCGGCGAACTGCCCAACCCGCTGAACCCGCCGCCTGGCTGCGCTTTCCACAAGCGTTGCCCGTATGCCACGGCGCGGTGCAGCAGTGAGGAGCCGCAGTTGCGAGCGTTGGATAACCGTCAGGTGGCTTGCCACTATGCGGAGCAGTTTGTGGCGTGACGAGATCGCTGGATCGTTCCCACGCTCTGCGTGGGAACGCCGCCCAGGACGCTCTGCGTCCCGTCGCTCGATTAAGGCGTGACGCAGAGCGTCACAGGATGCATTCCCACGCGGAGCGTGGGAACGATCGACTTAGAGGAGTTCTACCGCCCCACCCGTCGGATTGCGCATCAGTCCGGCAGGCGGGGCTTTTTTTCATCTCGACTCAGGTATCGCTGTCACCTTCAGAGTTGTCATCGTCATCTGGCGGCGCTTGCTGGTCATCATCATCCTTGGAACCGCCCTGGTCCTCATCACCGGCCTCAGACTCGCTCTTGGCCAACTGCAAACCACCCACCTGCGCCGTCTTCGCCGCCACATAGCCTGGGGCCTGGCTCTGCACAGCCGTACTGGCCCACGCCGAAGAAGCGCCCAGCGATAACATCACCAACACTTTCAGCAACAGCACCAAACGTTGAAAGATAGTCATGGTCGATTTCCGTCCAGTCAGTGAAACACGTGCGCCAGCGTTCGACCGGCGCTGTGAATGAAGCTAGTTCCGTTCTCGGGTTTATGCCAATCAGGCCTCACGTATCCTGTCCTCACCGTCATTGTAGGGGTTTTCTTGATATTTCTTTGGGCGCGGGCTGAGCCTGGGGCTGCCAGCAACATCAACTGGACGGCACGTTGAGTTAAACGCAAGGTCGCCTCCGGATCCGTCGGTGAGTGGGTGAAGTATTTGAAAACGCTAGACCGGATGCGGGGTTCGCGCCAATGGCCCGGACAGATGAAGATCAAAATGTGGGAGCTGGCTTGCCTGCGATAGCGGTGGGCCAGCCACTGATAGGGTTACTGACAGACCGCCATCGCAGGCAAGCCAGCTCCCACAATGGACCAGCGTCGCGCACACAAAAAAGGGCGAAGCCATGACAGCTTCGCCCTTTGGTGTACCGCACAGACCTTAGTGGTGTTCGCGGGTCGCCCGGAATTTCACATCCGGCCAGCGCTCTTCCATCAGCGCCAGGTTGACCCGCGTCGGTGCCAGGTAGGTCAGGTGACCACCGCCGTCGATCGCCAGGTTTTCTACGGCCTTGTTGGAGAACTCTTCCAGCTTCTTCTTATCGCTGCAATCGATCCAGCGCGCGGAGTACACGGTGATTGGCTCGTAGGAGCATTCGACCTTGTATTCCTCTTTCAAGCGGCTGGCGACCACATCGAACTGCAGCACACCGACGGCGCCGAGGATGATGTCGTTGCTGCGCTCGGGGAAGAACACTTGGGTGGCACCCTCTTCCGCCAGCTGCTGCAGGCCTTGGCGCAGTTGCTTGGATTTGAGCGGGTCACGCAGGCGTACGCGGCGGAACAATTCCGGGGCGAAGTGCGGGATGCCGGTAAAGCCCAGCGCTTCGCCTTCGGTGAAGGTGTCGCCGATCTGGATGGTGCCGTGGTTGTGCAGGCCGATAATGTCGCCGGCAAACGCCTCTTCCAGCTGTTCACGCTCGGAGGAGAAGAACGTCAGGGCGTCGCCGATGCGCACGTCCTTGCCGGTGCGCACGTGGCGCATCTTCATGCCTTTTTCGTATTTGCCGGAGCAGATGCGCATGAAGGCGATCCGGTCGCGGTGTTTGGGGTCCATGTTCGCCTGGATCTTGAACACGAAGCCGGTGAATTTCTCTTCGACCGGTTCCACGGTGCGCTCGTTGGCAACCCGGGCCAGGGGTTTCGGTGCCCAGTCCACCACGGCGTCGAGCACGTGGTCGACACCGAAGTTGCCCAGTGCAGTACCGAAGAACACCGGCGTCAGCTGGCCGTCGAGGAATTCCTGCTGATTGAACTCGTGGCAGGCGCCCTGTACCAGCTCCAGCTGGTCGACAAAACGATCGTACTCGTCACCCAGGTGGGCGCGGGCTTCGTCCGAGTCGAGCTTCTCGATGATCTTGGTTTCGGTGCGTTCGTGACCGTGGCCGGCGGTGTAGACAATGATGTAGTCGTCGGCCAGGTGGTACACACCCTTGAAGTCGCGGTAGCAACCAATCGGCCAGGTGATCGGCGCGGCCTTGATCTTCAGGACGGCTTCGATTTCATCCAGCAACTCGATCGGGTCGCGAATGTCGCGGTCGAGTTTGTTGATGAAGCTGACGATGGGCGTGTCACGCAGGCGGCACACGTCCATCAGCGCGATGGTCCGTGGCTCAACGCCCTTACCGCCATCGAGAACCATCAAGGCCGAGTCCACCGCGGTGAGGGTGCGGTAGGTGTCTTCGGAGAAGTCTTCGTGGCCGGGGGTGTCGAGCAGGTTGACCATGTGGTCGCGATACGGGAACTGCATGACCGACGTGGTAATGGAAATACCCCGTTGTTTTTCCATTTCCATCCAGTCGGATGTCGCATGGCGGTCGGATTTGCGGGATTTCACCGTGCCGGCCACAGCGATTGCCTTGCCCATCAGCAACAGCTTCTCGGTGATGGTGGTTTTACCGGCATCGGGGTGGGAAATAATGGCGAAAGTGCGGCGTTTCGCGACTTCGGCGGCCTGGTGGGTCATGGGAAATCGCCTGGCAGGTGAGTCAAAAAAGGGCGGCGAGTATAGCGCAAACCCCAGGCACCGGACCACCGTTCACCCGATTGGGGGTGGCTAAATGCTGCCAAGTATGGAACCTTTTAAAAGGTAGAGACGTCCACTCCCCTGCTACCGCACTCGGAACAGGGGCTGAAAAATCAGCAAGTTAGCCTGACGAGGCTGCGCTCATGGCTCGATCGCATACCGCGTTGCCGGTATCGGCGAGCTGCTTTTCGCGAACACATTCGAAGGCAGCCAGCAATGGCATTGCCGCCGGAGAATGTGTTCGCCGACAAAAGAAAAAAAGGAGTCCGCCTGTGGCTATTCGCTATGGCAAAGGGCTGATAGGAGGTGCGGTTGTCGTCGCACTCCTGGCCCTGCTGGTCCACTGGATCGGCATCAACACGATCGAACTGTACCGCGACGATTTGTTGTTTTACCTGCAAGCACACCTGATCCTCGTTCTAGTCTCCATGCTGGCCGCCCTCGTTGTGGGCATCCCCGCCGGCATCCTGCTCAGCCGACCGAACATGGTCGGGCGCGCAGAACGCTTCATGCAGATCTTCAACATCGGCAACACCGTCCCTCCCCTGGCCGTACTGGCCATCGCCCTCGGCGTCCTCGGCATCGGCAGTGGCCCGGCCATCTTCGCGTTGTTCCTCGCCTCGTTGCTGCCCATCGTGCGCAACACCTACGAAGGCCTCAAAAACGTTCAAGGCTCACTCAAAGAAGCTGCCACCGGCATCGGCATGACGCCGCGCCAGGTGCTGTTTCGCGTGGAGCTGCCTAACGCCGTGCCGATCATCATCGGCGGCGTGCGCGTGGCCCTGGCGATCAACGTCGGCACCGCCCCGCTGGCGTTCCTGATTGGCGCCAACAGCCTGGGCAGCCTGATTTTCCCCGGCATCGCCCTGAACAATCAGCCGCAACTGCTGCTCGGCGCCGCGTGCACCGCGCTGCTGGCATTGCTGCTCGACGGTCTGGTGACCATGGCCAGCCGCCTCTGGCTGGAACGCGGAGTGCGTGCGTCTTAAGGCTTGGCAAAGGAAATCACATGAAAAAACTGACTTTGATATTGAGCTGCGTCCTGCTGTTTGCAGGCATTGCGCAAGCCGCCGAAAAACCGGTGATTCGCATCGGCGCCCGGGTGTTCACCGAACAGACCCTGCTCGCCGAAATCACTTCCCAGTACCTGCGCACCAAGGGCTACGACACCCGTGTGACCGGCGGCCTGGGCAGTAACCTGGCACGCAGTGCCCAGGAAAGCGGGCAGCTTGATTTAATTTGGGAGTACACCGGCGTGTCGCTGGTGGCTTACAACCATATCGACGAGAAGCTCGACAGCGAACAGTCTTACGCTCGGGTGAAAGAACTCGACGCGAAAAAAGGCCTGGTCTGGCTGTCGCCGTCGAAATTCAGCAACACCTACGCCCTGGCATTGCCGGAGAACGTGGCTAAGGAGTTCCCGCAGGTCAATAGCATCAGCGACCTGACCCAAGCCCTGGCGGAAAAAACCAAGGAAAACCGCCTGGTAGCCCTGGACACCGAGTTCGCCAACCGTTCCGACGGCATGGCCGGCATGGTCAAGCTGTATGACATGAACCTCACGCGTAAAAACACTCGGCAGATGGACGCCGGCCTGGTCTATACCGCACTGCGTAATGGCCAGGTGTTTGCCGGGTTGGTCTACACCACCGACGGTCGCCTGAATGCCTTCAAATTGAAGCTGCTGGAAGACGACAAGCATTACTTCCCGGACTACACCGCAGCGCCTGTGGTGCGTCAGGTTTATCTGGACGCTCACCCGCAATTGGCCGCCGACCTGAAGCCGCTGGCTGCGCTGTTTGACGACGCCACCATGCGCCAGTTGAACGCGCGGGTCGACGTCGACCATGAAAGCCCATCCGCCGTGGCCGCAGATTTTCTGCGCCAACATCCCATCAGCCAATAAGAGGAGAAGACATGGAATTCCTGAACGCCTTTTCCCATCTTGATTGGGCACTTGTCCTGCAACTGACCTGGCAGCACATCACCCTGGTCGGCATTGCGGTCATTCTCGCGATTGTCGTGGGCGTGCCGCTGGGCGTGCTGATGACACGCTTCCCGACCCTGGCCGGCCCGCTGCAAGCCAGCGCCACGGTGCTGCTGACCGTGCCGTCCATCGCGCTGTTCGGCCTGCTGCTGCCGTTCTACTCCAAGTTCGGCCAGGGCCTGGGGCCGATGCCGGCGATTACCGCGGTGTTCCTCTACTCACTGCTGCCGATCATGCGTAACACCTACCTGGCGCTGACCGGCGTCGAGCCTGGCATTCGCGAAGCCGCCAAAGGCATCGGCATGACCTTCGGCCAGCGCCTGCGCATGGTCGAACTGCCGATTGCCGTGCCGGTGATCCTCGCCGGTGTGCGCACCGCCGTGGTGATGAACATTGGTGTAATGACCATCGCCGCCACCATCGGCGCCGGTGGCCTGGGTGTACTTATTCTGGCTTCCATCAGCCGCAGCGACATGTCGATGCTGATCGTTGGCGCCGTGCTGGTCAGTCTCCTGGCCATCTTCGCCGACCTGCTTCTGCAATGGCTGCAACGCTCGCTGACTCCAAAAGGACTGCTCAAATGATCGAACTTCAAAACCTGACCAAGACTTTTCAAAGCAACGGCAAGACTGTCTCCGCCGTGAACGACGTAAGCCTGACCGTCAACGAAGGCGAAATTTGCGTATTCCTCGGCCCGTCGGGCTGCGGCAAGAGCACCACGCTGAAAATGATCAACCGCTTGATCAAGCCCACCTCGGGCAAGATTCTGATCAACGGCGAGGACACCACCGACCTCGACGAAGTGACCCTGCGTCGCAACATCGGCTATGTGATCCAGCAGATCGGCCTGTTCCCGAACATGACCATCGAGGAAAACATCGTGGTCGTGCCCAAGCTGCTGGGCTGGGACAAGCAGAAATGCCACGACCGCGCCCGCGAATTGATGAGCATGATCAAGCTGGAACCCAAGCAGTACCTGCATCGCTACCCGCGTGAACTGTCGGGTGGCCAGCAACAGCGCATTGGCGTGATCCGCGCGCTGGCCGCCGATGCCCCGCTGCTGCTGATGGACGAACCGTTCGGTGCGGTCGACCCGATCAACCGCGAGATGATCCAGAACGAGTTTTTCGAGATGCAACGGGCGCTGAACAAGACCGTGATCATGGTCAGCCACGACATCGATGAAGCCATCAAGCTGGGCGACAAGATTGCGATCTTCCGCGCCGGCAAGCTGCTGCAGATCGACCATCCGGACACCTTGCTGGCGCATCCGGCTGACGAGTTCGTCAGCAACTTCGTCGGCCAGGACAGCACCCTCAAGCGCCTGCTGCTGGTCAAAGCCGAAGACGCGGCGGACAACGCCCCGTCGGTGAGCCCGGAAACCCCGGTGGCGGATGCGCTGGAGCTGATGGATGAAACTGACCGCCGTTATGTGGTGGTCACCTGCGCCGAGAACAAGGCGCTGGGGTATGTACGACGTCGCGACCTGCACCGTCAGACCGGTACCTGCGGGCAGTACCTGCGCGAGTTCAATGCCACGGCGGCGTATGACGAGCATTTGCGCATCCTGCTGTCGCGTATGTACGAGTTCAACCGTTCGTGGTTGCCGGTGATGGACGCTGAGCGGGTGTTCCTCGGTGAAGTGACCCAGGAATCGATTGCCGAGTACCTGAGTTCCGGTAAGTCGCGTGGGGGCAAGACCAGTATCGTGTCGCCGGCCGAGACCGCGCTGGCCTGATTAACTTCTGTGGCGAGGGAGCTTGCTCCCGTTGGGCTGCGCAGCAGCCCCAGAACAGACGACTCAATAGTTTCAGGTAAACGGGGTTGACTGATTTTGGGGCCGCTTCGCGCCCCAGCGGGAGCAAGCTCCCTCGCCACAAAGCGCTCCAAATCCCCCTCAAATAACACTCCCGGGGGAACATCAATCCGTCACACCTGTCGGTTACATAAGTAGCTGCACCGGGTCCCGCGACGAACGCGTGCAAAAACGCGACATTTTTAGTTGATCTATGGCCCCTCACGTCCTAAAGTTCGCGCCGAACGTCCATGCTGGAAACGATCCATCCGGCTCAAGTACTGACGACGAGACAGCAAGGCCAAGGGACGCGGTTATCCCATGGCCTTTTTGCTTTCGGCGACATGCCTTGGGAAGTAGGCGAACCAAAGTGGGGATACGGAGGACGTTCAGTTGCACCCATTGATTACTACAGTTTGCCCTTAGGAGTTCCCAGCATGTCGATCAACGTCGAAGATTATTTCGCGCGCGCCACTTTTGACAAAATGAAGGCGTTCGCCGACAAGCAAGAAACCCCGTTCGTGGTGATCGACACCGCGATGATCAGCCAGGCCTACGATGACCTGCGCGCCGGTTTCGAATTCGCCAAAGTCTATTACGCGGTCAAGGCCAACCCGGCCGTCGAGATCATCGACCTGTTGAAAGACAAGGGTTCGAGCTTCGACATCGCCTCGATCTACGAGCTGGATAAAGTGATGGACCGTGGCGTCAGCCCGGACCGTATCAGCTACGGCAACACCATCAAGAAATCCAAGGACATCCGCTACTTCTTTGATAAAGGCGTGCGCCTGTTCTCCACCGACTCCGAAGCCGACCTGCGCAACATCGCCAAGGCCGCGCCGGGTTCGAAAGTGTATGTGCGTATCCTCACCGAAGGCTCGACCACGGCTGACTGGCCTTTGTCGCGCAAATTCGGCTGCCAGACCGACATGGCCATGGACCTGCTGATCCTCGCCCGCGACCTGGGCCTGGTGCCTTACGGCATCTCCTTCCACGTCGGCTCGCAACAGCGCGACATCAGCGTGTGGGATGCCGCCATCGCCAAGGTCAAAGTGATCTTCGAACGCCTGAAGGAAGAAGACGGCATCCACCTCAAGCTGATCAACATGGGCGGCGGCTTCCCGGCCAACTACATCACCCGTACCAACAGCCTGGAAACCTATGCCGAAGAAATCATCCGCTTCCTCAAGGAAGATTTCGGCGACGACCTGCCGGAAATCATCCTGGAACCGGGCCGTTCGTTGATCGCCAACGCCGGTATCCTGGTCAGCGAAGTGGTACTGGTTGCACGTAAATCGCGCACCGCCGTCGAGCGCTGGGTGTACACGGATGTGGGCAAATTCTCCGGCCTGATCGAAACCATGGACGAAGCCATCAAGTTCCCGATCTGGACCGAGAAGAAAGGCGAGATGGAAGAAGTGGTCATCGCCGGCCCGACCTGCGACAGCGCCGACATCATGTATGAAAACTACAAGTACGGCCTGCCGCTGAACCTGGCGATTGGTGATCGTTTGTACTGGTTGTCGACCGGTGCCTACACCACCAGCTACAGCGCGGTTGAATTCAATGGCTTCCCGCCGCTGAAGTCTTACTACGTGTAAGAACGCTGCACACAAAAAACCCATGACATGTCATGGGTTTTTTTACGGGCTTGCACATTTCAACGATCTTCGCGCACGTGCCATAAACGCAAAATATAGAGTGTTGATTCTTGAATTTCGTAGCGCATTTCGTAATGACCAACCAACAGTCGTCTTACGTCCCGCGGTTCAAATTCTTCAACGCGTTCACCGATGCGTGGGTTACTTAACAAGCTCAAAGGTGCTTGGGAAAGTGACTGCACCGTACGCGCCGCCGCCATGCGATTTACGACGGCCAGGAAGTCGAAAAGTCGAGCCAGATCCGATAAAGCCTTACTGGTCCACTTCAACTCCATCAGCGAGGTACCGGCAGCGGCGAATCAGTGCTTAAACTATCCGCCCAGGCTTGAACCGCTTGCTGATCAATCACCCGACCGGCATCGACATCGGCCATGGCCTCTCGTGTCAGCCGGCTGCGTGCTTCCTCCATATCGACCCAATCGGCGAGCGCTTGCTTAACGATCCAGCCCCGCGAACGATCCATCCGTGCCGCCATCTGATCGACTTTTTGCGCCAAGGCGGTGGGGACGTGAGCGGTCAGTACTTTAGTGTCGGCGCCCATAAATCCTCTCTTCGCAGCATTGCGAAACATATGATTAAATCTGAATCAGCTTCAATCATAGTGATTTAGATCGGTGCGGCAACTGCTAACCCATGCCGCTCATCGTTTAATTGAGCCACTCGCTGCTCGAAATCTTTAGCCAAAGACCTGATTTCCGGCTGCGCTGCATTTAACAGCGCCTTGTGCGCGGTGCGCAAAAACTTGAGGTTCCCTCCAGCCAGTGCCTGGCGCAGCCAACCCAGCGCCTCCTCGATCTGGCCCCTATCAGCCAACACCGCCGCATAGCTGAACTGCCCACGAAAATCCCCGCCTTCGGCTGAACGGCGATACCACGCTACGGCCGCATCCAGATCCTGAGGGCAATACTGGCCGTCTTCCAGATAACGCCCCAGCAGGTTCATCGACTTGGCATGGCCCTGCTCTGCGGCCAGCCGGTAAAACGCAAACGCTTGCGCCCGGTCTTGCGCAACACCGCGGCCGGTCGCCAGCAAGTTGGCGTAGTTGTACTGCCCCCAATCCAATCCAGCTTCTGCCGCCAGACGATAATTGCGCGCAGCCGCTGCTTCATCGACGGCGCAACCCCAACCATGCTCCAGGCAACGCCCGGTCATATTGCGCGCCATCCAATGCCCGCCATGGGCCGCGATCTGGAACCAGCGCAGTGCCAGCGCTTCATCGCGTGCAATGCCGCGCCCTTCCAGCAGGATTTGCCCGAGCAACGCTTGAGCGTCGACCACGCCTTCCTTCGCCGCCATCAAAATCGCCTGCGCAGCGCGCACCGGGGAGTCGTCGAGCATGCTTTGCAGTTGCTCGACATTGAGCACTTCTTCACGGCGCAATAAAAAGCCCATGCTTACACCTCAACCCAGCGGCGCAGCAGGTTGTGGTAGGTGCCGGTAAGCTGGATCAGCGCCGGGTGGTCGGGTACGTCCGTGGTCAGTTGCTGGATAGCGCCGTCCATTTCGAACAGCAACGTTCGCTGGCTGTCTTCGCGCACCAGGCTTTGGGTCCAAAAAAATGAGGCGTAGCGCGTGCCACGGGTCACGGCGTTGACTTTGTGCAGGCTGGAGCCGGGGTACAGCACCATATCGCCCGCCGGCAGTTTTACCCGTTGCAGGCCAAAAGTGTCCTGAATTTCCAGTTCGCCGCCGTCGTATTCCTCCGGGTCGCTGAAGAATAGCGTGGACGACAGATCCGTGCGCACCCGCTCGTGGCTGCCGCGCGCCTGGCGCACGGCATTGTCGATATGAAAATCGAAACTGTCACCGGCCGTGTAGCAGTTGAGCAACGGCGGGAAGACTTTGTGCGGTAGCGCCGCCGACATAAACAGCGGGTTGTTCCACAAACGCTCCAGCATTGCCGCGCCGATTTCCTTGGCCAGCGGATGGCCTTCGGGCAATTGCAGGTTGTGCTTGGCCTTGGCGGATTGGTGCCCGGCGGTGATTTTACCGTCGGCCCACTCAGTGTTTTCCAGGGCTTGGCGAATGCGCAGCACCTCCTCGCGAGAGAACAGGCCGGGAATATGCAGCAACATGGGGCAATACCTGAAAACAGAGAGGCGCTAATGGTATTGATTCTTATCTGCCCTGTAAAACGCGGCGGACGAATGAGTGGGTAAAAACCGTAAGGCAAAAGTGTAAAGAATGTAAATTCAGTGCGAATAGTAATGTATCGCAATTGATAGAAAGTCTTGTTGACCCTATATTCCGCGGCCTCACCTCCTTGGGGAAAGGACTTGTTATGTCGCGCACTACGCTAAAAACACCTGCCAGTTCACCGCGCATGCTGGCTTCGGCCATCGGCGTTGCACTCAGTGCCAGCTCTGCCGCCCAACTGGCGCAAGCGGCCGAAAGCACCGAACCAAAAGGCGAGCGCAACAGCATCTCCCTCGGCGCCACCAGCATCACCGGCCAGGAACAGGACAACACCTCCTACCAGGTCGAAAAAGCCTCGTCGCAAAAATACACCGCGCCGCTGGTGGACACCCCGCGCTCGGTCACCGTGGTGCCGCAGCAAGTGTTGAAAGACACTGCCGCCACGTCGCTGCAGGATGCCCTGCGCACCGTACCGGGCATCACCTTTGGCGCCGGCGAAGGCGGCAACCCCCAGGGCGACCGCCCGTTCATCCGTGGTTTTGACGCCCAGGGCGACACCTACCTGGATGGCGTGCGCGACACCGGCGGCCAGAGCCGCGAGATCTTCGACATCGAGTCGATCGAAGTCAGCAAAGGCCCCAATTCCTCGTTCGGAGGCCGTGGCTCGGCCGGCGGCAGCATCAACCTGGTGAGCAAGACGCCACAGGCGCGTGACTTCACCAACGGCGGTTTCACTTACGGCTCCGACCAGACCCGCCGCTACGTACTCGACGTGAACCGTCAGTTCCTCGACAACGCCGCGTTCCGTTTGAACCTGATGAGCCACGAGCAGAATGTGGCCGGCCGCGACACCATCAACTACGACCGCTGGGGGGTGGCACCGTCGCTGACTTTCGGCCTGGGCACACCGACCCGCGTCAACTTCAGCTACTACCACATGGAAAGCGACGACCTCCCGGACTCGGGCATTCCGTATGGCTACAGCTCGCCGACCGCCACTGCCCACGGGCATGACAAACCCACCGACGGCGGCGACGGCAACAACTTCTACGGTTTGAAAGACCGCGATTTCCGCAAGACCCGCGCCGACATCAGCACGTTCTCCATCGAGCACGACCTGAACGACAACATGACGCTGAAAAACACCCTGCGCCATGGCAGCACCGGCCAGGATTACGTACTCACTCAGCCGGATGACAGCCAGCGCAACGTCAGCCGTTTCGGCACCGTGTGGCGCCGCGCCAACACCCGCGTGTCAACCACCGACACCACCACCAACCAGACTGATCTGTTCGGCAACTTCCAACTGGCGGGCATGAAACACTCGTACTCCACCGGCCTGGAATTCACCGGTGAAGAAACCCGCGTCAGCAGCTACACCGTCAGCCCGAACAGCAACCCGACCTGCACCGTGGCCAAAGGCAGCCTGGGCGGCCAGTGCACCTCGCTGAGCAACCCGACACCGGATGACGCCTGGACCGGCAGCGTGGCACGCAACTACATGGGCACCAACACCAAGGCCACCAGCCGCGCAGCCTATGTGTTCGACACCATCGAGCTGGACCCGAAATGGCTGCTGAACGTCGGCGTGCGTTACGACACCTTTGATACACAAGCCAATACCAACGCCGCAGCCGGGCGCAGCAAGCTCAAGGACGACAGCCAGTTCTTCAACTGGCAGGCGGGTCTGGTCTGGAAGCCGCTGGAAAACGGCAGCATCTACACCTCCTACGCCACCTCGGCGCAGCCAGTCGGCGGGCTGGTGGGTGAAGGGCAAGAAACCAATGGTTTCGTCACCGGCATCAACACCAGCGACCTGAAACCCGAAGAGACCGTCAACTACGAGCTGGGCACCAAGTGGGACCTGTTCCACAACCGCCTGTCGTTGACGGCAGCAGCGTTCCGTACCGAGAAGAAAAACACGCGAATCCTGGTGGACTCCAACACCTTCGAAAACGGCGGCGAATCCCGTGTCGATGGCCTGGAACTGTCGGCCAGCGGCAAGCTCACCGATCAATGGCAGGTGTTTGCCGGCTACAGCTACCTGAAAAGCGAACTGGTCGACCCAGGCAAGATCGGCAACCGTCAAAACGTAGTGTCGGCCGGCTCCAACAAAGGCAACCAAATGCCCAACACGCCGAAGAACACCTTCAGCCTGTGGACCACTTACGACATCACGCCAAAACTGACCATCGGCGGCGGCGCGTTCTACGTCGATCAGGTGTACGGCGACCCGGCCAACACCGTGTACGTGCCGGCTTACACCCGCTACGACGCGATGGCCAGCTACAAGCTGACCAAGAACGTCGACCTGCAATTGAACGTGCAAAACCTGACCGACAAGACCTACTACGACAAAGCCTACGCGGCGCACTTTGCCAACCAGGCCGCCGGGCGTACGGCGCTGTTGACCACCAGTTTCCACTTCTAAACCCGGTCAACGTTCAGCCAAAAGCCCCACGCATCGGATGCGTGGGGCTTTTGCGTGTAAAACAGAATTTTTCTCGTTAACCCACGGCATAATGCGCGCCGTGACAACGACATCCAGATGAGCGAGGCGGTCCGACGTGTTGAAAAAAACCCTGTTCCAATTGCACTGGTTCTTCGGCATCACTGCCGGGCTGGTGCTGGCGTTGATGGGGATGACCGGGGCTGCGGTCTCGTTTCAGGATGAAATCCTGCGGGCGCTCAACCCCACAGTCTTGAAGGTCGAAAAACGCGAAGCCGGTGTGCTGCCGCCTGCCGAACTGGTGCGCAAGCTTGAGGCCACCGAAGGCAAGACCGTATCGATGCTGTGGGTGGAAAGCGACAGCGGCAACGCCGCGCGTGTGTTCTTCACCGCCCCGCCGGGCGAACGGCGTGGCCAGATGCGCTACTTCGACCCCTACACCGGCGACTACATGGGCGACGCCGTCGGCCAGGATGTGCTCGGCTTTATCTTGCAGCTGCACCGCTTCCTCGCCATCGGCGAAACCGGGCGTAACATCACCGGCGCCTGCAGCCTCATCCTGGTGTTCTTCTGCCTCTCGGGCCTGTACCTGCGCTGGCCGCGCCAAGTGGCAAGCTGGCGCGCCTGGCTGACGCTGGACTGGCGCAAGAAAGGCCGCAGCTTCAACTGGGACCTGCACTCGGTGTTCGGCACCTGGTGCCTGTTGTTCTATCTGTTCTCGGCGCTCACCGGCCTGTATTGGTCCTACGACTGGTACAGCCAGGGCCTGAACAAACTGCTGTCCGACGCGCCGCAAAACGAGCGCCTGCGCAAACGCGGCCCGCCGCCCGAAGGCCCGGCGCCGGTGGCCAACTACGACGCCATATGGAGCAGCATCTACGCCAACGCCGGCCCCGGTTTGATCGCCTACAACATTCGCATGCCGGCCGTCGCCGGGCAGCCAGCCATTGTGTATTACCTGCTCAACACATCGCCCCACGACCGCGCGCTGAACCAGATCAACCTGGACCCGTCCTCCGGCGAGGTCAAAACCCACGCCCCGTACGCCAGCAAGACGCTCAAGTCCCAATTGCTCACCAGCATTTATGCGTTGCACACCGGCAGCTACTTCGGTTGGACCGGGCGCATCCTCCTCACCCTCAGTTCGCTGATGATGCCGTTGTTCTTTATCACCGGCTGGCTGCTGTACCTGGACCGTCGCCGCAAAAAGCGCCAGGTGCGCGACGCCCGCAACGGCCTCGGCGCCAACCACAGCGATGCGCCGGCCTGGCTGATCGGCTTTGCCAGCCAGAGCGGTTTTGCCGAGCAGTTGGCCTGGCAAACCGCCGGGCAATTGCAGGCCGCCGGCTTGCCGGTGAAAGTGCAGCCGCTGGGCAGCGTCAGCCAGCACGACCTGAGCCAATCGCAGCATGCGCTGTTCGTGGTCAGCACCTTCGGCGACGGCGAAGCCCCAGACAGCGCCCGGGGGTTTGAGCGCAGCGTGCTCGGCCAGGATCTGTCGCTCAAAGGCTTGAACTACTCGGTGCTGGCCCTCGGTGATCGCCAGTATGAACACTTCTGCGGTTTTGCCCGGCGCCTGCACTTCTGGCTGACCCACCAGGGCGGCACGCCGTTATTCGCGCCGGTGGAAGTCGACAGCGGCGACAGCGAAGCGCTGCTGATGTGGCAACAACAACTGGGCCAACTCACCGGCCAAGCACCGGCAGCGGCCTGGCAAGCGCCTCAGTTTGAAAACTGGACCCTCACCCATCGCACCCTGCTTAACCGCGACAGCGTTGGCTCAGACATCTACCTGCTGGGCCTCACGCCGCCTGCGCCGCAAAGCTGGCTGGCCGGTGACCTGGTGGAAGTGCTGCCGCGCAATTGCCCGTGGGCCATCGAGCATTTCCTCGCAGGCCTGGGCCTGGTCGGCAGCGATGGTGTGTTGATCGACGGCCTGGCGCAAACCCTCAACCAGGCTTTGGCCACCCGCCAACTGCCGGACAACCGCGCGCATCTGGTGGGCCTGCACGCACAAGCGCTGGTCAACGCGCTGGTGCCCTTGGGCATGCGCGAATACTCCATCGCCTCGATCGCCAGCGACGGCGTGCTGGAGCTGATCGTGCGCCAGGAGCGCCACCCCGACGGCAGCCTGGGCCTGGGCTCGGGCTGGCTGACCGAATACGCCGCCATCGGCTCCGGCGTCAGCCTGCGTCTGCGCCGCAACAGTGGCTTCCACTTGCCCGAAGCGCCGGTGCCGCTGATCCTGCTGGGCAACGGCACCGGCCTGGCCGGCCTGCGCAGTTTGCTTAAAGCGCGCATCGCCGATGGCCAGCAGCGCAACTGGCTGTTGTTCGGCGAACGCAATATTGCCCACGACTACCTGTGCCAGGACGAGCTGCAAGGCTGGCTGGCCAGCGGTGACCTGGCCCTGCTGGACCTGGCGTTTTCCCGCGACCAGGCAGAGAAAATCTACGTACAGGACCGCCTGCGCGAATCGGCAGACGTATTGCGTAGATGGCTGGCCGAAGGCGCCGCGATTTATGTGTGCGGCAGCTTGCAGGGCATGGCCACGGGTGTGGATCAAGTGCTGCACGAGGTGCTGGGCAGCGAAGCGGTGGAGCGTTTGATTGAGCAGGGCCGCTATCGACGGGATGTGTACTAAGCCCTCATAAACACCGAGGAGCAACTGTGGGAGCTGGCTTGCCTGCGATGCAGGCACCTCGGTGTATCAGTGACACCAGGGTGATGCCATCGCAGGCAAGCCAGCTCCCACAGTTTTACGTGCATTGCAGGTCAGGCGGGCTGCAGCTTTTGCTCGAACACCGAGACCCCATCCAAGTCACGCAAGATCACGGTCAACTCCGCCGTCTGCCCGTCAATCTGCACTTCACCAAAAAACTGAAAACCGGCAAACGGCGAAGTGTTCTGCGCAGGCGGAGCCTTCTGGAACACCACCTCCGGTCCAAAGGTTTTGTCCAGTTGATTAGGCCCGAAGCTCCCCGCATTCAGCGGCCCGGCCACAAACTCCCAGAACGGCTCGAAATCCTGAAACGCCGCGCGGTCCGGGTGGTAATGATGCGCCGCGCAGTAATGCACATCCGCCGTCAGCCACACATGGTTGCGCACCTGCTGCGCGCGCAAAAACCCTAACAGTTCGGCAATCTCCAGCTCACGACCTTGGGCCGGGCCTGGGTCGCCGTTGGCGATGGCTTCCCAACGTGGCACGCCGGGGCTGACTTCACCGTCGGGCACGCCGAGGCCGATAGGCATGTCGGCGGCCACGACTTTCCACTGCGCCTGGGAGGCCTTGAGTTCGCGCTTGAGCCAGTCCAGTTGCTCACGGCCCATAAAGGGCTTTTCGCCGCCCAGATTGTCGTCGTTAGGCCCGCGATAACTGCGCATGTCCAGCACGAACACATCCAGCAACGGCCCGTAGCTGAGCTTGCGATAGATGCGCCCACCGCCATCGGCGCTCTGGCGGCGCATCGGTGAATACTCCAGCCAGGCCTGGCGTGCGCGGCCGACCAAGGTGTTGATGTCCTTGGTCTGGTAACGCTCATCGAGCACCTTGCTCGGCGACCAGTTGTTGATCACCTCGTGGTCGTCCCACTGCCAGATCTGCGGCACTTCGGCATTGAAGCGGCGCACGTTTTCATCCAGCAGGTTGTAGCGATAATTGCCGCGATATTCGTCGAGGGTTTCGGCGACTTTGCTCTTGGCTTCAGTGGTGATGTTGCGCCAGATGCGCCCGTCTTCAACGGTCAGCTGGGCCGGCACTGGGCCGTCGGCGTAGATGGTGTCACCGCTGTGGATAAAAAAGTCCGGCAGGCGCAGGCGCATGGCTTCGTAAATGCGCATGCCGCCTATGTCCGGGTTGATGCCGAAGCCCTGGCCGACAGTGTCGCCGCTCCACACAAAACGGATATCACGACGCTGCTGCGGCACGCTGCGCAAGTGGCCGAACCACGGCTCGCTGGCCACGCCGGTCTGGGCGTCTTCAAAGTGCACACGGTAGAAAATCGCCTGATCGACCGGCAGCCCGGTGAGTTCGACGCGGGCGGTAAAGTCGGTGCGGCTGTCGGCCAGGGGCGAGATAAATTTGCGCGGGTTGCTGAACACACTGCGGGTGTCCCACTCCACCACCATCTTCGCCGGGCGGTCGCTGCGGCTCCAGATCATCGCCCGATCGCCCAGCAAGTCGCCGGACTGCACGCCGTCGGTGAGTTGCGGGCGGTCCTTGACCGAGGCGATCACTGCCGGCGCCAGGCCCGGCAGCAACAAACCGGCGCCAACGGCTTGCATCACGCGGCGACGGCCGAGATCGAAGTGGCTCATGCAGGTGCCCTCTTGAGTATCAAAAGGGCAACTTAAACACGGGAGCATGAAGCGGATGTGACACCGACCGTAAGAACACTGGAGATCAAAGGTGGGAGCTGGCTTGCCTGCGATAGCGGTGAATCAGTCACTGAAAGGGTGACTGACAGAAAGCAATCGCAGGCAAGCCAGCTCCCACATTTTGAACAGTGTCAGGCCTTGGCTGAAGTGATCGACAGCTCCGCCGCCTCGGGACGCTTGATCAGCGCATACACCAGCCCAGTCACCAAGCTGCCCGCCACAATCGCCAGCAAATACAGGAGCGCATGGTTCATTGCATTCGGAATCACCAACACAAACAAACCACCATGGGGTGCGGCGAGTTTGCAGCCGAAATACATCGACAGCGCGCCGGTCAACGCGCCACCGGCGATGCTGGCCGGGATCACCCGCAGCGGGTCTTTGGCGGCAAATGGAATCGCGCCTTCAGAGATAAAGCACAGGCCCAGGATCATTGCGGCCTTGCCCGCCTCGCGCTCGGTCTGGGCGAACTTGCGCCGCGCCAGCAAGGTGGCGATGCCCATGCCGATTGGCGGCACCATCCCAGCGGCCATGGTCGCCGCCATCGGTGCACCACTGGACGCGGCCAGCAGGCCGACAGAAAACGCATACGCCGCCTTGTTGATCGGCCCGCCCAAATCCACACACATCATGCCGCCCAACAAAATGCCCAGCAGCACCGCATTGGTGGTGCCCATGGTGCTGAGAAAATCCGTCAGCCCCGTGAGCAACCGCGCCACCGGCGGGCCGACCAGATAGATCATCGCAAGGCCCGTGAACAGGCTTGCCAGCAGCGGGATGATCAGGATCGGCTTGAGCGCCTCCAGGCTTTGCGGCAATTGCACCGCGCGGGTGATCAGCTTGACGCAGTAACCGGCAAGGAAACCGGCGAGGATGCCGCCGATAAACCCGGCGCCCAAGGTGCCCGCCAGCAAGCCGCCGATCATGCCCGGCGCCAGGCCCGGACGGTCGGCAATCGAATAAGCGATGTAGCCCGCCAGCAACGGCACCATCAGCATAAAGGCCTGGTCGCCGACGGTTTTGAGGGCGGCAGCCAAGGTGCCTTTTTCTTCAAAAGCATGGATGCCGAACACAAACGACAAGGCGATCAACAGCCCGCCCGCCACCACCATCGGCAACATGAACGACACGCCGGTGAGCAGGTGCTTGTACACGCCGGTTTTTTCTTTTTTGCCGACCGCACCGCTGGCGGCGTTTTCTACCGCGCCTTCGGCCAGCGCCTTGTTGAGCGTGGCCTCGGACTGCTTGAGGGCGATGCCGGTACCGCAGCGGTAAATCTTTTTGCCGGCGAAACGCTCAGTGGCGACTTCGATATCCGCCGCCAGCAACACCACATCGGCATCGGCGATGGCCTGCGCGCTCAACGGCGTGCGTGCGCCCACCGACCCCTGGGTCTCGACCTGCAAGTCATAGCCCAGGCGCTTGGCCGTTTGCTGCAAGGCTTCGGCGGCCATGAAGGTGTGGGCCACGCCGGTCGGGCAGGCCGTGATCGCGACGATACGCGGGGCATTCTTCGCCGCCACCGGCGCTTGGCTGGCGACGTATTCCTGGGCCTCTTCGGCACCACGGCGCAGCACCGCGTCGACATCCGCCAGCGCCTGGGCCGGCGTGCTCTGGAATACACGCTTGCCGACAAACCGCTGCATATCCACCGGCGTGCTACTGACCAGCAACACCCATTCGGCAGCATCGATTGTGGCTTGAGACAACTGGCGCTCAGGGTGCTGCACATCTACGACTTCGGTGCTGGTGCTCCAGCCCTGGCGCTGCGCGGCGGCGTCCAACAAGCGGGCGCACAGCACACTGGTGACCATGCCGTTCGGGCAGGCGGTAACAATGGCTAACTTCATCACAAACCCTCTTATTGTTCTGTCAGCGTGCGCACATGGACGCCGCTTTCGAGGCGCGCCAACTGCGCGTCATCGCTGATGCCAAAACCGATCTGCGTGACCGCCATGGCGGCAATCGCCGTGGCCCGGCGCAAGGTGGTTTCCGGCAGATCAAACCTGAGCAGACCGTGCAGCATTCCGGCCAGCAACGAATCGCCCGCACCCACGGTGCTGGCGACGCTGACCTTGGGCGGCGTGGCATGCAGCGCGGTGCCTGGGCTGAACCAGTTCACGCCCTCGGCGCCGTGGGAGACCACCACATGCTCCACGCCTTGAGCATGCAAACGCTCGGCGGCCTGGGCCTGCTGTGCGATGGAGTCGGTGGTGCAATCGAGGGCTTCGGCGAGTTCTTCGGTGTTGGGTTTGATCAACCACGGGCCGGCCTTGATGCCCGCGCGCAAGGCTTCGCCGCTGGTGTCGAGGACGACTTTCAAACCAAGGTCTTTCAACGCGTGTATCAGTTCCTGAAACCACTGTGCGCTGACGCCACGCGGCAAACTGCCGGCGACCACCACCGCATCGAATTCAGGGCCGATGATCGCGACCATTTTGAGCAGTTGTTTTTGCGCCTGCTCACTCACCAGCGGCCCCGGCGCATTGATGTCGGTGACCCGACCATCCTGCTCGGCAATCTTGATGTTGCTACGTGTTTCGCCCGGCACGCGGATGAACGCGTCGCCAAACCCGCGGCTGGCGATCAATGCTTCGAAAGCCTCAGGGTTTGAGGCGCCGAGAAAACCGCCCACGCTCACCTCATGCCCGAGGTCCGCCAGCACCTGGGCGACATTCACGCCCTTGCCGGCAGCATGGGTCAACAGGGTTTCGCTGCGGTTGACTGCACCGGGTTCCAGGTGTGCCAGGCGTACCGTAAGGTCCAACGCCGGGTTCAGCGTCAGGGTCAGAATCTTCGCCATTTACACGGTCTCCACTAGGGCTCGCACTTGCGCGGGCGAACCCACCGCAAGCGCTTTTTGCGCCAGGCCCTGGGCCTCGCTCAGACTGAATTCACGCACCCGCGCCTTCACTTCGGGAATGCTGCGGGCTGACACACTCAACTCATCCACACCCAGCCCCACCAGCACCGGCACCGCCAGCGGGTCCGCCGCCAGTTCGCCACACACGCCGACCCATTTGCCATGGGCATGGGCGGCGCGCACGGTGATGTCGATCAGTTGCAACACGGCCGGGTGCAGGCCATCGGCCTGGGCCGACAGGGTTGGGTGGCCACGGTCGATGGCCAGGGTGTACTGGGTGAGGTCGTTGGTGCCGACGCTGAAAAAGTCGACTTCCTTGGCGAGTACCGGCGCGAGCAAAGCGGCAGACGGTACTTCGATCATGATGCCCAGTTGCAGGTCGGCCACCGGGATTTCCAGGCGCAGGCGCTCGGTCATATCGCGGGCGGCTCGCCATTCATCGACACTGCCGACCATGGGAAACATGATGCGCAGCGGGCGGTTGTCCGCCGAGCGCAACAGCGCACGCAATTGCGCTTCCATGATCTGCGGGCGCTGCAAGGTCAGGCGAATGCCGCGCACACCGAGGAAGGGGTTTTCTTCTTCGGCAATCGGCCAATACGGCAGCGGTTTGTCGCCGCCCACATCCAGGGTGCGCACCACCAGCGGGCGACCGCCAAGGCCGTCGAGCACGCGGCGGTATTCGGCTTCCTGGGTGGCTTCATCCGGTGCTTGCGGGTGGGCCATGAAAATCAGCTCGGTGCGCAGCAGCCCGATGCCTTCGGCGCCCTGCTCCACCGCCGCCGCAACGCCGGCGCTTTCACCGATATTGGCGAACACTTCCACGGCATGGCCATCGCGGGTCATGGCCGGTTCGTGACGTTGGGCCGAGGCCGCTTGCAGGTGCTGTTCGCGGGTGTCGCGCTCGACCGTGGCGCGTTGCAGCGTGGCCGCGTCGGGGTCAACATGCAGGCGGCCGCGCTGGCCGTCGAGCAATAGCTGTGTGCCAGCGGCCAGCAACAACACCGCCGCGCCGGCGCCTACCAAAGCAGGAATGCCCAAGGCACGCGCAACGATGGCACTGTGGGCCGTGGCGCCGCCACGGGCGGTGAGGATGCCGGCGACGCGGGTTGGGTCCAGGCGGGCAACGTCAGAGGGGCCGACTTCGTCCATCACCAGGATGTAAGGCTCGCTTGGCTCTTGGGCGGTTTCAAGGCCGCACAATTGCGCCAGCACCCGGCGGCCAATGTCGCGCAGGTCGGCGGCGCGCTCAGCGAGCAAGGCATCCTGCAGCGACTCTTGCTGTTTGGCCGCGGCTTCGATCACGCTCATCCACGCAGCTTCGGCGCTTTCGCCCTGCTTGAGGCGCGTGTCGACCTCGTCGGTCAGCTCCGGGTCGTCGAGCATTTCCTGGTGGGTGATGAAAATCTCGCGGATCGCCTTGGATGTGCTGCGCTCGATCAAGCCCTGGATATCAGCGCGCACGTCGGTGAGCGCTGCGTGCAGGCGCTGGCGCTCAATGGCTGCAGACTCGCCGCGCAGCGGGTAATCGAAGACCTGCTGGGTCTGGATATGCGCCGGGCCAATGGCAATGCCGGGCGCGGCGGCGATGGCCTGGACCTGGCTGCCGGACACAGGCGCGCTGATCGCCGGTTCAATATCAAGGATGGCAGGTTGGGCACTCACGGTCGGCAGCGGCTCGACTTCCTCACCGAGCCCTTGCTCCACCGCTGCCAGCAGCGCGGGCAATGCATCACCGGCAATCACAGGCTCGGCGACAAACTCCAGCACCTGGCCGCGACGGGCGCCGAGGCTCAGCAATTTGCTCAAGCTTTTTACCGACACCGCGCCCACCGGGCCGTCGACGATGCGCACGCGGATATCGCCGTCAAAACTTTTTGCCAACTGCGCGAGGATCTTCGCCGGCCGTGCATGCAAACCATGGGCATTGGCCAGGGTGATGCGCGCATTCGGCCAGTCCGGTGGCAACTCGCCGCCAAGCACTTCAAGCACCGCCCGGCTGCTGGTAGCGCGGCCCAATTCCTGGCCGCGCCCTTCAATCAACAACGCGCACAGGCGTTCGAGCAAGGTTTGATGCGCCTCACCCAGGCTGGCCAGGCAGAACAGGCCGTTCAGGGGCTGGCCGAGGTAACGCATCGGTTTGTCCGGCGTCACGAACGCAAGGCCTGGGCGCTTCACCGTCTGCTCGCTGTGCAGCCACCACAGGCCATCGCCCAACGGCAGCGCGTCGACTTGCTGCAACACGGCGGCGAAACCATTACTGACACAATCGGCCTGACGCAACAGGCGTGCGCCACGCCAGACCAGCTCTTCAAAATCGTCGGCCGATACGCCCAGGCTGATCATCTGCGCGTCCAGCGCCAGTTCCTGTGGTGCGCCTTGCAGCAGTTTCAGCAAGGCTTCGGCGGAGCCGGCACGGCGCAGCGCCTGGCCCAGGTCGGTTTCTCCGAGGGCGCGGGTGAGCAGTTGCAGCAGGCGCAGGTGTTCATCGGATTTAGCCGCGATGCCGATCGCCAGATAGACGATCTGGCCGTCGCCCCAATCCACCCCTTCGGGAAATTGCAGCAGGCGTACGCCCGTGGAAAACACTTGGTCACGGGTTTCCGGCGTACCGTGGGGGATGGCAATACCTTGGCCGAGAAAAGTCGAGCCTTGGGCTTCACGGGCTTGCAAGCCGCTCAGATAACCCTCGGCGACCAGGCCATCGGCCACCAGTTTGTCCGCGAGCAGGTGCAAGGCAGCAGATTTATCCACAGCCACCTGGCCCATGGAAATCTGCTCTACAGTGAGCTCAAGCATGCCGTTCTCCTAGTTAGTGCACTGTGGGCACTAGGTATTGTTTTGAATAAATCAGCGCAGGCGCGTTCATAAATAACTGACTGAGTGGTCAATTGGCAGTAGTCACTCAGTGGCGAACATCGTAAAAATACGCTTGCTGAAACGTTTAATCTAGAATTTATGGCAGATTATGCGCTAATTATGCAAGCTTGAAGGACCACTCGGCACTTGAGCTCAGACAATAGTCGTGTGCAGGAATCGGTTACGATTGGACAAAATGTCGGGGCAAGCTCTAAAAAACAAGGAAATCCCGGTTTGAAACTCAGTGATATCGCACGTCTGGCCGGTGTGTCCGTTACCACCGCCAGCTATGTCATCAACGGCAAGGCCGAACAGCAACGCATCAGCAGCGCCACCGTCGAGCGTGTGCGTGCTGTGGTCGAAGCCCATGGCTTTACGCCCAACCCTCAGGCCGCCGGGCTGCGCAGTCGGCACACGCGCACCTTGGGCTTTATCTTGCCCGACCTGGAAAACCCCAGCTACGCACGCATCGCCAAGCTGTTGGAACAAGGCGCGCGGGCGCGCGGCTACCAACTGCTGATCGCCAGCTCCGATGATGAAGCCGACAGCGAACGCCAACTCCTGCAACTGTTCCGCGCGCGGCGCTGCGATGCACTGTTCGTGGCCAGTTGTTTGCCGGCCAGCGATGACAGCTACCGTGAGCTGCAAGCCAAGGGCCTGCCGGTGATCGCCATCGACCGGGTGATGGAACCCGGGCAGTTCTGCTCGGTGGTCAGCGACGACCGCCAGGCCTGCCAGCAACTCACCAGCAGCCTGTTGCAGCCGCTGCCCAAGCAGATCGCGCTGATCGGCGCACACCCCGAACTGAGCATCAGCCAGGAACGCGCTGCCGGTTTCCGTGAAGCCTTGAGAGACTTCAAGGGCGACGTGCTGATCGAGCAGGGTGAAGCCTTCAGCC
Source organism: Pseudomonas sp. WS 5146 (assembly GCF_012985495.1). Classification (NCBI taxonomy): domain Bacteria; kingdom Pseudomonadati; phylum Pseudomonadota; class Gammaproteobacteria; order Pseudomonadales; family Pseudomonadaceae; genus Pseudomonas; species Pseudomonas sp. WS 5146. The sequence goes on along the minus strand of NZ_JAAQWL010000005.1, from coordinate 136,551 downwards.
GTGACTGTGGCCGCCAACTGATGGAAGAACTCCTGCAACGCCTGGGGCATTTGCCTGACGCGCTGGTGACGACTTCCTACGTGCTGCTGCAAGGTGTGTTCGACGCGTTGCATGACTTCCCGCTCAAGTCCCGGCCGTTGCGCCTGGGCACGTTCGGCGACACCCAACTGCTCGACTTCCTGCCCCTGCCGGTCAACGCCATGGCCCAGCAACATCAACTGATCGCCGACACCGCCCTGCGCCTGGCCCTGGCGGCCATCGAAGAAGAACAGTATGAGCCCGGCGTGCATGCCATCGGCCGGACCTTCAAGCAGCGCATTCACGAGGCTTGAGCGTGGAGCTGATCGACACCCACACCCACCTGGACTTCCCGGATTTCGACACGGATCGCCGGGAAGTCCTCGCCCACAGCCGCCAACTCGGCGTGCAGCGCATGGTGGTGCTGGGTGTGTATCAGCAGAACTGGCAACGGCTGTGGGATCTGGTGCAGGACGATGACGGTTTATTTGCCGCCTTCGGCCTGCACCCGGTGTATCTGGAAGATCATCGCCCCGCCGACCTGATCGAGTTGGGTGATTGGCTGACCCGTCTACAGGGCCATCGGCAACTGTGCGCCGTCGGTGAGATCGGGCTGGATTACTTCCTCGAACAACTGGACCGCGAACGTCAGCAAAGCCTGTTTGAAGCGCAGCTGAAACTGGCTGTGGATTTCCAGCTCCCAGCCCTGCTGCACGTGCGCCGCAGCCACGCGGCAGTGATCGCCACCCTCAAACGCATCCGCCTGCCGCGCGGCGGCATCATTCATGCGTTTGCCGGCAGCGTTGAGGAGGCCCGCGAATACATCAAACTCGGCTTTAAACTGGGCCTGGGCGGCGCGGCCACTTGGCCCCAGGCGCTACGTATGCACAAGGTGCTGACCCAGCTGCCGCTTGAGGCGCTGGTGCTGGAAACCGATTCGCCGGACATGGCGCCGGCCATGTACCCCGGCCAGCGCAACAGCCCGCAACATCTGCCGGCTATCTGCGACGCCTTGGCCGAACGCATGGGCATCAGCCCTTCAGTGCTGGCCGAAACGAGCACACGCAACGCGTGCGAGCTGTTCAACTGGTAGCACGTTGACCACCTGCAAATCCAAGGTCAGTCGCTGCCGGTGGCGCACGTAACGCAGCGTCAGAAAGTGCATAAGTACCACTATCAATGAAACGTTGAGCTGCCCGACCATACTGATCAAGCCGAGCCACTCGGCCACCATCGCCACGATCAGCACCGCGCTGGTCAGTACCATCATGCTGGGGTGCACCATGGCCCAGTGATCCAGGGATTTGAACTGGCGCAGTTGCCTGGGGCAGTTCAATTCCAGGACCCGCTGACAATACGGGCAATCAAACGGCTCACGGATGGCAATGGCGTTCAATTGCCAGGGCTTGAGTTCGAAGGTGATGTCGCAATGGGCGCAGTGCCCTTTGATGCCGATAACCGCCGTCATCGCGTTGCCTCCCGAGTACCCGGATTGGGTGAAACAAATTCTCACCCAATCACATGATCAAAACAGGCACACCGAAAAATAAGGACAGGCACCACAAACCATCAAGCCTATTCCTACGCGCAGGTCTTACACACGAAACGCCCCGATCAAGTGCTTCAGTTCAATGACCTGCAACGACAGCTGCCGGCTGGCGGCCTCGGTCTGCTGCGCGCCCTGGGCCGCATGTTCGCCGGCTCGATTGATTTCGACGATGTTTTGGTCGATATCCTGCGCGACTGCGGTTTGCTGCTCGACGGCGGCGGCGATCTGCTGGTTCTGATCGACGATCATGCCCACGGCGCCAAGGATATTTTCCAGGGCCTGCTGGACCTTTTCCGACTGAGCCACGGTGCCATCGGCCATGGTATGGCTGGTGCCCATGGCCTTCACCGCTGCGCCTACACCGCTGTGCAAACGGCTGATCATCTGTTCGATTTCTTCGGTGGAATGCTGCGTGCGCCGGGCCAGGGTGCGCACCTCATCGGCCACCACCGCAAAACCGCGCCCCTGCTCACCGGCGCGCGCCGCCTCGATCGCCGCATTGAGCGCCAGCAGGTTGGTTTGCTCGGCGATGCTTTTGATCACTTCCAGCACGCTGCTGATGGACTGGCTGTCGGCGGCCAGTTGATTGATCACCCGCACCGATTCATCAATCTCCGACGCCAGGCGCGCAATGCTGCCCTGCTGGGATTGCACCAGGCCACGGCCGGTGACGGTTTCGTGGTTGACGCTATGGGCGCTGTTGACCGCCGCCGCCGCGCTGCGTGCCACTTCCTGAGCCGTGGAAGACATCTGGTTCATCGCCGTCGCCACCTGTTCAATCTGGCTGCGCTGGCCGGACACCGCTTGGTTACTTTGCGAGGAGACGGCCTGCACCTGGCCGGCTTGCAGCTCGACCTGGCTGACGGTGTGCCCCACACGTTCGATCAAGTCGTGGATCTTGGCCACGGTGCCGTTGAACACTTGGCCCAGGTCGCCCAGTTCATCGCGACTGTGGGCCACAAACGTGACGGTCATGTCGCCGGCCGCCACTTTGTCCATCATCGCGCCCAGGCGGCGCAAGGTAGTGCGCGTGGAGGCATAGAAGCCTGCATACAAATAGAAGATCAGCAAGAACACCGCCACCAGGGCACACACCAGCACCACCATGTGCGTGCGGTTTTGCGCCAGGCGCTGCTGCAGTTGCTGCTCAAGGAACCTCAGGGTGGTGTCATTGAGCTGGTAGGTCTGGGCCATCAGTCGGCTGACATCGTCGTAGAACCCCTGCCACGGCGCGTCGAGGGTTTGCGCCATGACGACCTGCTCTTCAAACAACTCGCTGCCTTGTTTGAGGCTGGCACTGCTGGCCTGGGCCAAGCTGTCGAGCGCCGTGTGCGCGGCGGTACTGGCGCCCAGGGCATCCTGCAGCTTCAAGGCGTATTCAGCCTGGAGTTTTTCCAACTGTTGCAACAGTTCGTCAAAGCGCGTGCTGGAGGATGAATTGAGAAAGCCCTGGCCGAGGGAGTACGCACCCATGGCCCGCCCTTCGCCGAGGGTTTGGGTGACTTGCGCGGTAACGCTGGTGAGCAGCTCACTGAGCTGGCGCAAATCACTCTGAGGGTCGCGGCTCAAGCCGGACTGGCTGGCAATGATCTGGCTCAACATCTGCGCCTTGTTGAGTAATTTGCCGATCAGCGCGCTTTTGCTCAGCAGCGAGGTTTCCTGCTGCTGGGCCTTGAAGGCGGCGATCAACTCGTCGCGCTTGCCGTCAAAGGCGCTGGCTTGCTCAGGGTCGACGGTCATGGCATTGAGACTTTGCAGACGGCTCAGCACGCCCTGCTCCAGGGCACTGATCTTGCCTTCGAGGTCGCCGGCCTTACCTGATTGCCCCAGCACCGCGTTGATCTGCACCTGATTGTTCAGGGTCTCCAGATCGCGCCGCAGGGCCAGGCTGCTGCCGAGCAAATCGAGGCTTTGCAGTTCAATGCGGGTGCCCTGGAATTGCGACCAGGAGTCACGCACCAGAAAATAGTTGGTCGCCAGCATCGGCAGCAGGAACAGCACGCTGATCAGGCTGAACTTCATGCCAAAACTCAGGCGGTTCATCAGGGCGACAGCGGGATAGAGCAAGCGCTTCACGGGTGAGCTCCCTTTCTTATTTTTATTGAGGCGCAGGGCGGCGGCAGATAGCCACTATTTGGCGCTCTGACTGTATAGCTCAATTTGAAAGGGAGTTTTGTAACGTAAGGTTAATGGCTTGGAAATTCACCACAGACCCAATGTGGGGATGCAGGCACCTTGGTGTATCAGGCATACCGAGTTGATGCCATCGCAGCATAGGTATCTACACAACTTTTGAAGGCAGCCACTTTCTCCTGTGGCGAGCAGGCTTGCCCTGCGTTGGGCTGCGAAGCAGCCCCAGTAAAGGCACTGCAATTTTCCTGAAAGAACTCAGCGTCTGGGTTTGGGGCCGCTTCGCAGCCCAACGCAGGGCAAGCCTGCTCGCCACAACAGCCTAACCGGTTGTGTAGATACCTATGGCCATCGCAGGCAAGCCAGCTCCCACACTTTGACCGCATGCAGCCATCCTGTTGCGAGGAGCTAAGGCAACACCGTCCAGATCGCGAACCCGGCATACCACAGCACCGCAGCCCGCAGCAGCAGTTCCCACAGACGATCCAGGCTGTTGATGCCATCGGCCCCCACCACCGGTGGTGGAATTTCAGCCGCCACCAAGCCAACTTTTTCCATCAGTTGCGCAGCGCTGATGTCCCAGCTCAACAGCTCATGCAGCATCACCCGGCTGACCGCGACAAAGTTACCCACCAGGGCAAAGCTGGCCGCCAACAGACGCACCGGCAGCCAATCAAATGCGTGACGCAATTGCCCGGCGCGTTCGGCGACCAGCGGGTTCTGGCTGTTCTCGCTGGCCAATGCCAACAGGCGATAAGCCAGGGCCGCGACCGGGCCAAGCAGGAAATACCAGAAAATCACCGCAAAAAAGCTTTGGTAGGCCTGCCACAGCAAATGGCCTTGAACCCGCTCCAGCAGTTGCTCGCCACTGTCGGCGGCCACCTTCAAGTCGCGCTCGGCAACGTGCTCGGCAGCTTGCAGGTCACCGCGCCGCCAGGCGTCGCGAAACGGCCCAAGCTCGCCCAGCAGATCGCCGCGCCCCAGGCTGTAGATCACCACCAGCAAATGCACCGGCAACGCCAACAGACCATAAGCCACGGGCTCCAACACCAACAGCAACAACCCCAGCAAGGCCACCGGCAACAACACCAGCAGTACCAGGATCAGCCAAGGCTGCTTGCCCATGCGCGGGCTCGTTTCCAGCTTGGCCAGTTCGCGCAGCCATCCGCCGTCACGTTGCAACCGCCGACGCAGGGCCGAGAACTTCTCGATCCACACCGCCAGCACCAACACCAGGAAACTCATCGTGCGTGTCCTCCATCCTGCAGGGCGCTGCGAAAGCGCGTCCAATCAAAAGCCGGGCCTGGATCGGTCTTGCGTCCCGGTGCGATATCACTGTGACCACAAATACGCTGCTGGGTAATGCCCGGATAGGCCGACAACAGTTGCCGGGCCAGGTCGATCAGCGACACATATTGCGCATCGGTGAACGGTAGCTCGTCCGTGCCTTCCAGTTCGATCCCGAGGGAAAAGTCATTGCACACTTCACGTCCCTCGAAACTGGACACCCCGGCATGCCAGGCACGCTCCAGGCACGACACAAATTGTGTCACCAAGCCGTCGCGTTCAATCAGAAAATGCGCAGACACCCGTAGGCTGGCAATGCTTTCAAAGTAGGGATGCTCCGTGACGTCCAGGCGATTCTGGAAAAACTCCTGCACTTTGCCAGTAGCAAACTGCCCCGGTGGCAGGCTGATGTTATGCACCACCAACAGTGAGATCTCGCCGGCGGGGCGCTCGTTGAAGTTGGGCGACGGGCAATGACGGATGCCCTGGCACCAACCGCTGGTGGGGTCCAACTGCATACGGGTTCCTTGAATGAGACGAGGTGTTACCAGTATGCCGCGTTCAGCCCTGCGGTTGCGATCACTTGCCGCGATTGAGTTGGCGCAGCGTGCCAATCACCGACGTCAGCGCGCGGTCGAACAGCAGCCCCTCATCAAGGCTGCGCAGCGCGCCCTGCTTGAGGGCCATGGCCAATTGGCCGGCACTTTTCTCGAGGGCTTTGAGCCCGGTGCGGCTGACAAAAATATAGCGGTTGGCCGGCGCCATGATGGCCTTCAGCTTGCAACGCAGCCGGCTGCCGTCCTCCTGCTGGAACTCAAACCAGTGACCAATGTGCAACTGCTGGACCTTGAGCAACTCCGGATCATCACTGGGCAGACTCGGGATGGCGTCAGGCACCTCGCTACTGAGCGAAAACGGCTCACGCACCTCGATCAGCGTGTCCAGGCGCTCGCCTTCGAACGACTGCAGGTGCATGGCCTGCAAACGTAGAAAAAATTCGCGGGTGCTGAAGGGGTCGAACGCAGCACTGGTCAACCCATCACGCAAGGCTTTGAGCAGGCCGGGCAGCTGCTCAAGCAAGTGCCGGCCGGCCTCGGTGTCTTTTTGCAGGCTGACGCTCCAGATCAATTCGTCCATGGTGCGCACGGCCGCCTGCCATTGCACTGACTGCTCGCCCTGCTTGAGGCTGGCCAGCAACAGCACCTGGCTCCAGGCCTGCTGGATAAACTGCACCACGGACTGCGGCAACACTCGGCCCACCAACCGTCGATTGAGCACCTCGGCCACCCGCTGACGCGCGGCGTCTTTGCGCACCCGGCCTTCTTCGGCCTCACAGGTGTGCTGTTCGAGCAACTCGCTGCGGTGGCGCTCGTCGGCAGTAGAGGCACTGAACTGCGCCAGCACCTGGGGGAAAATCGCCAGGTCTTCAACGAACTCATTCAACAGCCGTTGCACCACCTGCTCAGTGCGCAGGTACAGGCTGTCACGCTGATAATCATCGCGCGGGCTCCATGTCATGGCGGCGCTGGCGATTTCATTGAGCAGACGTCGCGCCGGGTGGCTGGCGCGGCTGAAAAAACTCTTGTCCAGCACCGCCACTTTCAACAACGGAATCTGCAAGCGTGCGATCAAGGCCTTGAATACGTCAGGCACGCAGTGGTCAGTGAGGATGAACTCGAACAACAGCGCGACCAGGTTGATCACATCCTCATCGGCGTCTTCCACCACACGGGACTTGCCGCTCTTGACGCTCACGCGAGTCAGCAACTGCTCAAGCTGGTTACGCAGGTCGAAGTCGTCTTCGGCCTCGGGCTCCGGCACATATTGCTGCAGGTGGGAGAGCAGGCGCAGCAAATCGCGGGTGGCGATGGGCTGGGGTTCGGCGCTGGCTTCCAGGGTGGGCGCGACGCTGCCACGCACGGCAGCGAGCAACTTCTGCAACGCGGCGAAGGCTTGCTGGCCGTTTTCATCCATGGGCTGATCAACGGCCTGCACACTGCCTTCGCGCTGCTGCTCGCGAGCTTCACGCCCACCTGGGCGGCGTGACGGCACAGCCTTGAGCTGCGGCAAAACGCCAGTGGCAACCAGCAGTTGGTTGGCCTCGGCGTACAGTTGGTCGGCGTCACTGAGCACATACTTTTCGAACAGCTTGAGCATGATCAGCTTGACGCGAATCTCCACCCCCAGGCTGCGCCCCGCACGCAGGAAGAACTCGCACAGCAGTGCCGGGCCCAGCGGGTTATCGCGCTCATCCAGGGGGTTGCCGAGCAGCGCACCCAGGCGCGCGGTCAATTGCCCCAGCGCCAGGCCATCGCGATGGCGCACCCGGCCGAGCATGGCCTCCAGCGCGACGGCTTTTTCCAGCTCATCACTGGACGTACCCGGCGCCGCCTCATAGGACACCATCGGCACCAGGTGAAACTCACCGCGCTCGGCCTGGCCCAGGTCGATAAATGCGGCGAACAATTGCTCCATGAACACGCGCTCGAAATTCTTGCGCTTGAGGCGCAGGTCACGCATGGCTTCAAAGAAAATATGGTGGTCGACGTTGCTGCGGGCCTTGTCGGCCATTTCAAACAAGGTGTCGTCAGCGTTATCGAACAGCTCCTGCAAACCTTGCTGCAACTGCTGTGCAGCCTTGTCGCGAACCTGCAGCAACACCACCGGCAGGCGCGCGAGCGGCGATGGCGTGGCCTGTGCCCGATTGATGGGCACCACCTTTCCGTCAATGTGCATCCTGGCCTCCTGAAACGGCGGTGATGAGTTGGGGAAAAATCGGCTACAGGCCCCATCGGGCTGCAAACACCGGTTATCTCCAAGGACGTCAAAGCTATGACGCCAATCGCAAGGCGCGAGATTATCTTGCAAATGGGGGCTGTTGCGCCAGTGAACTCTGCCAATGCGCTGTAAATGAGTGGCGAGTATGGGTTCGGCGGCGCGCTGCCCCTATAATCGAGGCACTTTGTTTGTGGAGCCTGTTATGCCGAATCTCCGTCTTGCCGACCTCACCGCCGAAATCGAAGCCAACGTGCGCCGCGCACTGCTGGAGGACATCGGCAGCGGCGACATCACTGCGAAACTGATCCCGGCCGAACGGCTGGCCAAGGCCACCATCATTACTCGCGACGCAGCCGTTATCGCCGGCACGGCCTGGGTGGACGCGGTGTTCCGCCAGCTCGACCCACGGGTTGCGGTGCATTGGCAGGTGGCCGACGGTGAGCGTGTGAGCCCCAATCAAGTGCTGTTCCACCTCGAAGGCCCGGCACGCTCACTGCTGAGCGGCGAAAGGTGTGCGCTGAATTTTCTGCAGATGTTGTCAGGCGTCGCCACGCGCGCGCAGTACTTGGCGGACTTTGTCGCCAGCACTCAGGTCAAGTTGCTGGACACCCGCAAAACCCTGCCGGGCCTGCGCCTGGCGCAGAAGTACGCCGTGACTTGCGGCGGTTGCCACAACCATCGCATCGGGTTGTATGACGCGTTCCTGATCAAGGAAAACCATATCGCCGCCTGTGGCGGGATTGCCGAGGCGATTACCGCCGCCCACAAGATCGCGCCGGGCAAGCCAGTGGAAATCGAAGTGGAAAGCCTGGAGGAGCTGCGTGAAGCACTGGCGGCGGGCGCCGATATCATCATGCTCGACGAATTGAGCCTGGATGACATGCGTGAGGCCGTGCGCCTGAATGCCGGCAAGGCCAAGCTGGAAGCCAGCGGCGGGATCAATGAAACCACCTTGCTGCCTATCGCGCAGACCGGGGTGGACTACATTTCCATCGGTGCGATGACCAAGGATGTGAAGGCGGTGGATTTGTCGATGCGCCTGAGCACCTGAGCAAGCAACATCCGAGCAAAAGGAGCGAGGTTGCTCGCTCCTTCAATTTCGCGCTCAGATCGCGAGATTATTCATCCCGCAATACTCGTTCCAGTCAACGCCCAGTACCTCGGCGGCCTCCTTGTGCAAGGCCAGGCGCGCCGCTTCGAACTCTTGCGGCGTCGAGGTGTACTTGAGGGTCAGTTCCCATGGCTGCAGGCCCTGGGCCTCGGCCTCATCCTCGAAGGCCCACTGGATCTGGTCCTTTTGATCATCGGCGCTCAGGTCCTTGATCTCGTCGAGCAGTTCCGGGGATTCCGCGACGTATTTTTTGAGGGCTGCTTCGTGCCGCTGTTCCTGGGTCATTTCTTGTGTGGTCATGTTGTTCTCTTAGATCATGGAATGGGGATGCATCTGGGTCATCAAGGTTGCGCAGATACAAAAGAGTGGGCACGAATGCCGCCTCGTCTGGCCTTCAGAACCATTCTGGGATCATCTGAAAACGTTGCCTTTGAAACAGTGTCGCCGTTGAAACAGTGTTGCCTTGTGCCCGAGACAGGAGTCGAACCTGCGACCTTCGCGTTACGAGTGCGCTGCTCTACCAACTGAGCTACACGGGCGGTGGGCTAAAGCTAGCACCGCATTGGGCAGGCAGCAACAAACTCGCTGACCGCCCGGCAGGCATTACGCCCCGTCGGCGCCGCAACCCTTGGCGGCGTACTGCGCCTCGACCGTGCTGGCACAGGCCCAACCCTGGGTGGCGCTGCGCGTCAAGGTGATGGTCTTGCCCAGTACCGGCGCAGGTGCATCGAGGATTTCGCAGGTAATGGAACCGACGCCCGTGGCCACATCGCCGGTTACGGTGATCGTGCAGTTGGCAGTCGGGCTGGTGCCACCAATCAAAGGCAAGGTCGGCACAGTGCCCTGGTTAAGGGTGTCTTCAAAACCGGCCTTCAACGCCGCAATTTCAGCCAGCCCCGCCGTGAACTTGGCCTTGGCCTGGTGCTTGGTGTACATGGGCAGACCGATGGTGGCCAAAATGCCGATGATTGCCACGACGATCAACAACTCGATCAAGGTAAAGCCTTTCTGACGCATCACATTCACTCTCCAGAATAAAAACCTTATCAAGGCGCGTCCTGCGCCCCGCAGTGTGCAGCGGCGCCAGTGTACTCATCCGTGAGCGCCCAATTGTGGGTAAGACGCACATTCTGACATTTTATCGTGCGCCCACGAGCGGTCCGAATCCGTCATCTGACTAAGCTATAAATCTACGACGACCTGTGTGCGGACCTGTGCCATGAATGACGCTTCAACGATCTACGCCTGGGAAGGCACCAACCGCAAAGGCCGCCGGGTGTCCGGGCAAGCCACCGGGCATAACCTGGCACTGATCAAGGCACAGCTGCGCCAGCAGGGGATTTACCCCGGGCGCGTGCGCAAAAAGGCTTCGCACCGGCCATATTTTGCCGCGCCGATAAAACCCGCCGACATCGCGCTGTTCACGCGCCAATTGGCGACCCTGTTAAAGGCAGGCATTGCGCTGCTGCAGGCGTTCGACATCATCTGCGAAGGCTTCGAAAACCGGCAGATGCGCGCGTTGATAAAAGGCTTGAAGCAGGAGATTGCCGCCGGTAGTAGCCTGGCAGCAGCGCTGCGCAAACAGCCGCGTCACTTTGATGACTTGTATTGCAACCTGATTGCCGCAGGCGAACAGGCAGGCGCCCTGGAAACATTGCTCGAACGGGTGGCGATTCACCTGGAAAAAAGCCAGCAGCTCAAGGCGCGAATCAAAAAAGCCATGACCTACCCTATCGCCGTAATCGTCGTCGCCTGCCTGGTCAGCGCAGTTTTGCTTATTCACGTGGTGCCGCAGTTCCAGAACATCTTCGCCGGGGTAAACGGCCAACTGCCGGGCTTTACCTTGCTGGTGATTGCGCTGTCCAACTTCCTGCAGCACGCCTGGTGGATGCTTGCCTTGGGGCTGGGTATGGCAATAACTGCGCTGCGCCATGCCTATCGGGCTTACCCGGGGTTTCGTGACGGGCTGGATGCCGCTTTGTTGAACGCGCCCCTGGCTGGCACACTGCTGAGGCGCTCAGCCATCGCCCGCTACGCCCGTACACTTTCAACCACCTTTGCCGCGGGCGTGCCATTGGTGCAGGCTCTGGACTCCGTGGCAGGCGCGGCAGGCAATGGATTGTTCACAAAGGCGATCGAACATATGCGGCACGATGTATCCACAGGTGTGCCGTTGAACCAGTCCATGGCCCACAGCGGGCTGTTCCCCAGCATGGCCATCCAGATGACGGCCATCGGTGAAGAGTCGGGCACCCTGGACCTCATGCTGGAAAAAGTCGCCAACCACTATGAAGCCGATGTGGAGAACCTGGTCGATAACCTCACCAGCCTGATGGAGCCACTGATCATGGTGGTGTTGGGGGGCATTGTCGGCGCGTTGGTGATTGCGATGTATCTGCCGGTGTTCCAGTTGGGGTCGGCGTTTTGAGCCTGCTGCTGGGTGAACAACCCTGGGTCTTTGTCGGGATGGCGTTGGTGCTCGGCCTGATCGTCGGCAGCTTTCTCAACGTGCTGGTGTGGCGCCTGCCGAAGATGCTCGTGCGCGAATGGCGCGCCCAGGCCCAGGAAATACTCGGCCTGCCGGCCGACCCCGCCGGCCCTGCCTACAACCTGATGCATCCCAACTCGTGCTGTGCGCATTGCAGCCAGCCGATTCGCCCCTGGGAAAATATCCCGGTACTCAGCTACCTGCTACTCAAGGGGCGCTGCGCCCGCTGCCGCGAGTCTATCAGCGCGCGTTACCCCTTTACCGAACTGGCCTGTGCGCTGCTCTCGGCCATGGTCGCCTGGCATTTTGGCTTCGGCTGGCAAGCTGGCGCAGTGATGCTGCTGGGTTGGGGCCTGCTGGCGATGAGCCTGATCGACGTCGATCATCAACTGCTGCCGGATGTGCTGGTGTTGCCGCTGCTGTGGCTGGGGTTGATCCTCAATAGCGGCGACCTGTTGGCGACACTGCCCGATGCGCTATGGGGCGCAGTCGTAGGCTATGTGTGCCTGTGGAGCGTGTTCTGGGTGTTCAAGGTGGTCACCGGCAAGGACGGCATGGGTTATGGCGATTTCAAGCTATTGGCCCTGCTCGGTGCCTGGGGTGGTTGGCAGGTTCTGCCGATGACGCTGCTGATAGCGTCGCTGCTGGGCGTGTTCGCAGGCCTTGTCCTGATGCGTTTGCGCAAGTCCCAGGCATCGGTGCCGATGCCATTTGGCCCGTGCCTGGCAATTGCCGGCTGGATTGCATTGCTCTGGGGTGGTCAAATAACCGACTTCTATTTGCAGTCTGTCGGTTTCAGATGACCACTTGTGTCGCAACACCCTGGATTCTAGGCCTCACCGGCGGCATCGGCAGCGGTAAAAGCGCGGCCGCCCAGCACTTTATCGACCTGGGCATTGACCTGGTCGATGCCGACCATGCCGCACGCTGGGTGGTCGAACCCGGCCGGCCAGCACTCGCACGCATTGCCGAGCATTTTGGTGCAGGTGTGCTGCAGGCGGACGGCCAGTTGGACCGCGCCGCCCTGCGCAAGCTGATCTTTGAAGTTCCCGAAGAACGTCGCTGGCTGGAAGCCCTGCTGCACCCGTTGATTGGCGAAGAAATTCGCAGCCATCTGGCGCGTGCGCAATCGCCTTACGCGATCCTGGTCTCACCGCTGCTGATCGAGTCCGGCCAGTACAGCATGACCCAGCGCATCCTGGTGATCGACGTGCCGCAATCGCTGCAGATTCAGCGTACCCTGCAGCGCGACGGCATCAGCGAACAGCAGGTGCAGGCGATCCTCAAGGCTCAGTCCAGCCGTGAAGACCGTCTGAACCATGCCGATGACGTGCTGGTCAACGACAAGGACCTCGCCTGGCTGCACAGCGAGGTCGAGCGACTGCACCACTTTTACCTTACTTTGCGTGGAGGCCGATCATGAGCCAACCCTTGACCGTCGACTGCCCAACCTGCGGCGCACCCGTGGAATGGAAACCCGACAACCTCAACCGGCCGTTCTGCTCGGACCGCTGCAAGCTTATCGACCTTGGCGCCTGGGCCGCGGAAGAACACAAGATTCCGGTGAGCCCGGATGCCGAGGACGAGCTGTTCTCAGAAGACCTGCCGCCGCGCCACTAAGGCCGCATAAAGGCGTATTCCTGCTGGTCGTCGAGGTTTTCTGCAAGGTATTGCAGCTCGTCGGCCAGGTCTTCAAAACTGCGCACACCCTTGCTCTGCTGCACCACCGCACTGAGCATGGCGCGCAGGGTAAGGCCTGGGTCAAAACCGATTTCCTGTGCCGCATCCTGGCTTCTGCGCAACTCTTGCCGCGCCCATTCGTACACACTCATAGTCTGTGCCCCGCCCTGCTCAGTAAAATTTCGCAGAGCATGGGCCTGCGCGGCCGCCTGGGATTTGATCTGGATCAACGCCGCGAATCGTCATCCTTCCACGGCGCCGACAGGTAGCGCGTACGGTTGAAGGTCTCCAGCCATTCCGGGCAGAACACCACCAGGGCACTGATGACCATGCCGTTGATAAACGCCTCGGGGAAGATGATCAGCCACAGGTAACCGACGAAGTCTTCCAGCCACTCGGGCATGGCAAAACGGCCGTCAAACCACAACAATCCCAACGCCGCCAGCAGGCACAGCAGTGCCGACAGCGCTGCGGCGAAAAAGCCGGAACAGAAGATATACACAAAGGGGTTGCGCGGTTGCGCCCGCTCCACCAGCAGCGCGCAGGTCTCGGTGACCAGCACCGGCAAGCCAATCAGCAGCAAACCATTGACCCCGACCGCCGTCAGGTCCTGGCGCCCCAGCAGCACCAAACCCAATTGCGCGGCCAACCCGCCGACGATAGCCAGGGGCCAATCCAGCAGCAGGGTCACGGCGGTCATGCCGATAAAGTGGTAAGACACACCGGTGTCGAAATCCCGCCGTACCAGCCAGAGCATAAACAGGGCAAACACGGTGCCGAACAGCAAATGCTGGCGCCGCCGGTCGGCAAGCAACTCGACCCACGGTGCGCGCAGGATCGCCCACATGACCAATGGCGCGTACAACAGCCAGCCAATGATGAGCGTTTGCGGCGCCAACACTGCAGCGCTGATCACGAGCGTAATGCCTTCGCAGAAAACCTCACCACACACCTCGTCCATGCAGTTGCTGTTGAATGAGCAGTCTACACCGGCGTTTCAAAGCAAGACTTCCTGCGGTCATCAATTGGACGCTAAGCTGCCAATATGGATGACTCAGATTATTTGCGCCTGCTCACCGTAGCGGCCGAACAAGCCAATGCGTTCCTGTCCAATGCCCGCAAATGGGAGCGTGAGCGTTGGGTCTGCCAGCGCCTGCTGCAAGGCTTGAACGTGCCTTACCGTGCCGAAGAGTTTCACCCCGCCGGCCAAGAGCCGCCGGACGTGTTGTTTCGCGACGCCAGTTTCGAAGTTTTTTTCGTATTGGATGAAGGCCGGCGCCTGAACGACGAATGGCGTGATGAGTTGCTGCGGCGGCGCAGTGCGTTTTCCTTGAGCCAGTTGGTGCGACGCGAAGCCAAGCCACGGCGCATTCCGGCCCATGAATTCCTGCTGCGCCTGGCGCCGACGTTGCGCAAAAAGGCACATAACTACAAAGAACGCGGCATAGACCTGGGCGAGTTGGACCTGATTGCCTTCACCAGCCTCAAGCGTGAAGTGCTGGACCTCAACAGCCATTTTCCACCGCCCACCGAATACCTGCGCCAAGGCTGGCGCTCGCTGTCGTTGGTAGGCCCGACCTTTGCGCGCGTACTGTTTGCCCACCCGGACGCACCGGACTTCTTGCGCAACAACCTGGGGCGCAGCATAGTATTCGACGTGGGCATCAGCCTGTGACGCGGGCACCGGCTACGCTTGTGGCGAACCCGCCAACCTTCTGGCTGTAACGTGGCGCCCTTTTGCAACGTCTACCTGACGAGGCCTTTATGACCAGCCGCCTGAACCCCGATGACCAACAGCATGTCGAAGAGTACCTGCAACTCTCCCAAAACCGAGTCGAGCGCAAGCCTTTCCGGCCGTGGTTGCTCCTGGGTGTGGTGCTGTTGGTGGTGATCGGGCTCGGCCTGCTGAGCCGCCTTTTGAGTTACCTGACGCTATGAGCTGCATCGCGCTCGCGAGGGTAACTGCTCCGATTTCTTTTAGCCTTGCGAGATATCCCCATGACCCATCGTATTATTATCGTCGGCGGCGGCGCCGGCGGCCTGGAGTTGGCTACCCGCCTGGGTAAGACTCTGGGCAAGCGCGGCACCGCCAGCATCACGCTGGTGGACGCCAACCTCACCCATATCTGGAAACCGCTGCTGCACGAAGTGGCCGCCGGTTCGCTGAACTCTTCGGAAGACGAGCTCAATTACGTCGCCCAGGCCAAATGGAACCACTTCGAGTTCCAACTGGGGCGCATGAGCGGGCTTGACCGTGAACAGAAAAAAATTCAGCTGGCCGCGACCCTCGATGAAGAAGGCCGTGAACTGGTGCCTGCGCGCGTGCTGGGCTATGACAGCCTGGTGATCGCAGTCGGCAGCACCACCAACGATTTCGGCACCGAGGGCGCGGCGCAGCACTGTCTGTTCCTCGACACCCGCAAACAGGCCGAGCGCTTCCATCAACAATTGCTCAACCACTATCTGCGCGCCCATGCAGGCCAGACCGACGTGGAAGAGAACATCAGCGTCGCTATCGTCGGCGCTGGTGCGACGGGCGTCGAATTGGCCGCTGAACTGCACAACGCCGCCCATGAGCTGGCTGCCTATGGCCTGGACCGCATCAAACCGGAAAACATGCACATCACCCTGATCGAAGCCGGCCCACGGGTATTGCCCGCGCTGCCGGAGCGGATCGGCGGGCCTGTGCACAAAACCCTGGAGAAACTTGGGGTAACGGTACTGACCAACTCGGCGGTCAGCGAAGTGACCGCGGATGCCTTGATCACCAGCAGCGGCCAGGTCATTCCAGCGAGCCTCAAGGTCTGGGCTGCGGGTATCCGCGCACCGGCCTTCCTCAAGGATATTGACGGGCTGGAAACCAACCGCATCAATCAATTGCAGGTATTGCCGACGCTGCAAACCACCCGTGATGAAAACATCTTCGCCTTTGGCGACTGCGCCGCCTGCCCGCAACCGGGCACCGACCGCAATGTGCCGCCACGCGCCCAGGCCGCTCACCAGCAGGCTTCACTGTTGGCCAAGTCGCTGAAACTGCGGATCGAAGGCAAGGACCTGCCGTCCTACAAGTACACCGACTACGGTTCTCTGATCTCGCTGTCGCGTTTTTCGGCGGTGGGTAACTTGATGGGCAACCTGACGGGCAGCGTGATGCTCGAAGGCTGGCTGGCGCGGATGTTCTACGTGTCGCTGTACCGCATGCACCAGATGGCGCTGTACGGGTTCTTCCGCACGGCGATGTTGATGCTGGGCAGCAAGATTGGGCGCGGGACTGAGCCGCGGCTCAAGCTCCATTAACAACACAAACTAATGTGGGAGCTGGCTTGCCCGCGATGGCGATCGATCAGCACAAGATGCACAGGCTGATACACCGCTATCGCAGCGGTGCGACGATTCGACAAGCCAGCTCCCACATTTTTTGCGTAATATTTAAGATTTGCGCGCACAAAAAAAATCCCCGTATCTTTCGATACGAGGATTTTTAATATGGTCGGGGTAAGGGGATTCGAACTCCTGACATCCTGCTCCCAAAGCAGGCGCGCTACCGGACTGCGCTATACCCCGGTAAAAAAAAGGCGACCTCTCAGTCGCCTTCTTCGATCAGTGCTTTTGGCCTCTGATCTTAAGATTCGATTCCAGCGTTAACTGGTCTCAAAAATGGTGGGTCGTGTGGGATTCGAACCTACGACCAATTGGTTAAAAGCCAACTGCTCTACCAACTGAGCTAACGACCCAAAAAATGGTCGGGGTAAGGGGATTCGAACTCCTGACATCCTGCTCCCAAAGCAGGCGCGCTACCGGACTGCGCTATACCCCGGTTTTGAAATTGGCTCCGTGACCAGGACTCGAACCTGGGACCCAATGATTAACAGTCATTTGCTCTACCGACTGAGCTATCACGGAACTACATATTTCAAATTTACAACTTCTACTGCTTTACAACCTTCTCATCGGCTTGTCCGTATCGCTACGTTCACGTCTCTGAGGCGCGCTATTCTACAATCTTAAAAACCCCTGTCAACCCTTTAAATTGCTTTTAAGACAATGATTTGCGCTTGTTTCTGATTTCTTCTTGGGGAGAAGAAACCCGTGGGCTGACGTTGCTGCGGGGCGCACTTTACAAGCCTTTGCCTTACAGTTCAACGCCCTATCGAAAAAAAAGGCCCCGCGATGCGGGGCCTCCTCTTATCGCCTTACAGTCTGGGCTTAGTGGAAGACGATTTCGTCGTTTTCCACCGTGGCCGCCACGCTGGTCCCCGGCATGAAGCTGCCCGACAGGATCAACTGCGCCAACGGGTTCTCGATCCAGCGCTGTATCGCACGTTTCAGAGGCCGTGCGCCGTACACGGGGTCGTAACCCACCGCGATCAGCTTGTCCAACGCCTCGCTGCTCAGCTCCAGGTCAAGCTCACGCTCGGCCAGGCGGCTACGCAGACGGCCCAACTGGATCTCGGTAATACCCGCGATCTGATCCCGCGCCAGAGGCTCGAAGATCACCACTTCATCGACCCGGTTGATAAATTCCGGACGGAAGTGCGAGGTCAGCGCATCCATCACCGCAGCGCGCTGGGCCTCACGATCACCGACCAGCTCCTGGATCTGCGCCGAGCCCAGGTTAGAGGTCATCACGATCACCGTATTGCGAAAGTCCACAGTGCGCCCGTGGCTGTCCGTCAACCGGCCATCTTCCAGCACCTGCAGCAAGATGTTGAACACATCCGGGTGGGCCTTCTCGACCTCATCCAGCAGGATCACCGAGTAAGGCTTACGCCGCACGGCTTCGGTCAGGTAACCGCCTTCTTCATAGCCCACATAGCCTGGTGGAGCACCGATCAGGCGCGCCACCGAGTGTTTCTCCATGAATTCGGACATATCGATGCGCACCATGGCCTCTTCAGTATCAAAGAGGAACTCGGCCAATGCCTTGCACAGCTCGGTCTTACCCACGCCGGTTGGGCCGAGGAACATAAACGAGCCGCTCGGACGATTCGGGTCGGACAAACCGGCCCGCGAACGCCGTACCGCATTGGACACTGCCACCACGGCCTCTTCCTGGCCGATGACGCGCTGGTGCAGCAGGCTTTCCATTTTCAGCAGCTTGTCGCGCTCGCCTTCAAGCATTTTCGACACGGGAATGCCGGTCCACTTGGAGACCACTTCGGCAATTTCTTCCTCGGTCACCTTGCTGCGCAGCAGCTGATTCTCGGGCTTGCCGTGCTGGTCAACCATTTGCAGGCTGCGCTCCAGGTCCGGGATCACCCCGTACTGCAACTCGGCCATGCGGTTCAGGTCGCCTTTACGGCGCGCTGCTTCCAGTTCCTGGCGGGACTGCTCGATCTTTTGCTGGATCTGCGCAGAACCCTGCACTTCGGCTTTTTCCGAGGTCCAGATTTCTTCGAGGTCCGAATACTCGCGCTCCAAACGCAGGATTTCTTCCTGAAGTTTTTCCAGGCGTTTCTTCGCTGCGTCGTCCTCTTCTTTCTTAAGTGCCTGGGATTCAACTTTCAGCTGAATCAGGCGCCGATCCAGGCGGTCGAGCACTTCCGGCTTGGAATCGATCTCCATGCGAATGCGGCTGGCCGCTTCGTCGATGAGGTCGATGGCCTTGTCCGGCAACTGACGGTCGGTGATATAGCGATGGCTCAGTTTGGCCGCCGCAATGATCGCGCCGTCAGTGATCGCCACCTTGTGGTGCACCTCATAACGCTCTTTGAGGCCACGCAGGATGGCGATGGTGTCTTCTTCGCTCGGTTCTTCCACCAATACTTTCTGGAAGCGGCGCTCAAGGGCCGCGTCCTTTTCAATGTACTGGCGGTATTCGTTGAGCGTGGTCGCGCCAACGCAATGCAACTCACCGCGCGCCAACGCCGGCTTGAGCATGTTGCCGGCGTCCATCGAACCTTCGCCCTTGCCGGCGCCGACCATGGTGTGCAGTTCATCGATAAACAGAATGATCTGCCCTTCCTGTTTCGACAGTTCATTAAGCAGGGACTTCAGGCGTTCTTCGAACTCGCCACGGAACTTGGCACCGGCGATCAGCGAACCCATGTCCAGCGACAACAAGCGCTTGCCTTTAAGGCCGTCCGGCACTTCACCATTGATGATGCGCTGGGCCAGGCCTTCGGCAATCGCGGTCTTACCCACGCCAGGCTCACCGATCAGCACAGGGTTGTTCTTGGTGCGGCGTTGCAACACCTGGATGGTGCGACGAATTTCGTCGTCACGGCCGATCACCGGGTCCAGCTTGCCTTCTTCGGCGCGCTTGGTCAGGTCGACGGTGTATTTGTCCAGGGCCTGGCGCGACTCCTCATGATTGGGGTCATTCACCGCCTCGCCGCCACGCAGGTTGTTGATGGCGTTTTCCAGAGCTTTTTTGCTCACGCCCTGGCCCAGCAACAATTTGCCAAGCTTGCTGTTGTCGTCCATCGCGGCGAGCAGCACCAGTTCGCTGGAAATGAACTGGTCACCTTTCTGCTGGGCCAGGCGATCGGCCTGGTTAAGCAGGCGCGCCAAGTCCTGCGACATGTTCACGTCGCCGGTAGGGTTTTGGATTTTCGGCAGTTGGTCGAGCTCTTTGCTCAACTCCTTGCGCAAGCTGTTGACGTCAAAGCCCACCTGCATCAGCAAGGGTTTAATAGAACCACCTTGCTGTTCCAGGAGCGCCTGCATCAAGTGCGCAGGCTCAATCGCCGGGTGGTCGAGGCCGACCGCCAGGGATTGGGAATCCGAGAGTGCCAACTGCAATTTGCTGGTTAAACGATCAATACGCATTAGTCACCTTCCTTTTGAGCAGGCCGGAGCTAGAAATACACATCCTGAATGAAGAAACCTGCCAGATACCCTTATAGATGGGGTGGATTCTGGAAGATTCAAGCAACTGATCCTTGATGTGGATCAGCATTGACCCAAGTCAGGAGAGTCTAGCGCTCAAGCCAGATAAGGGAGGCGAACCGACCGGTGCGCGGGCTGCGACGATAGGAAAAGAAGCGTGGGTCGGTAACGGTGCATAAACCGCCACCATATACAGCGGTGACACCGCGCGCGGCCAGGCGCAGGCGCGCCAACTGGTAAATATCGGCCATGTACTTGCCGGGGTTGCGGCTAGGTACAAAGGCCTCGGCCGTGGTCGGCAATTGCTGCATGAAGGCTTCACGCACTTCGGGGCCGACCTCAAACGCTTGCGGGCCAATGGCCGGGCCTAGCCACACCAGTACTTCATCGGGCTCGGCATTCAAGCTTTCAAACGCAGCCTCCAATACACCGGCCGCCAGCCCGCGCCAACCGGCATGGGCAGCCGCCACACGTGTGCCGGCGCGGTTGCAGAACAACGCGGGCAGGCAATCGGCGGTCATTGAGGTGCAGGCAATGCCGGGTGTGCTGGTCCAACTGGCGTCGGCTTCAGCGATACGCGAAGGGTCAGCCTCCACCACGGTTATCCCGTGAACCTGGCGTAACCAGGCAGGCTGGATAGTAAAAGCGTCGGTAAGACGGCGACGATTTTCAAGGACGGCCTCAAGGCTGTCCTCGACATGATCGCCCAGATTAAGGCTGTCGAACGGCGCCAGACTGACGCCGCCCGCACGGGTGGTGACGCAGGCTTTGACTCCCGACGGCGCGGGCCAGTCAGGAATCAGCCAGTCACTCATCCTACAAACGCCTCGCGATCCTGCTTGAGCAGCGACAACAACCAGACCAGATCGTCCGGCAGAGGCGATTCCCAGCTCATCCGCTTACCGCTCGTCGGATGATCCAGCTCCAGGAAACGTGCATGCAGTGCCTGGCGCGGGAAGGTTTTCAGCGATTCAACCATGGTCTGGCTGGCCGCTGGCGGAATACGGAAGCGACCACCGTAGGCCGGATCTCCGACCAACGGGAAGTTGATGTGCGCCATATGCACGCGAATCTGGTGCGTGCGGCCGGTCTCCAGCTTCACCCGCACATGCGTGTGGGAGCGGAAACGCTCCAGCACACGGTAGTGGCTGACGGCCGGCTTGCCGCCTTCCATCACAGCCATACGCTGGCGCTGCTGGCCGTGGCGGCCGATCGGGGCGTTGATCTTGCCACCCGCCACCACCACGCCGATCACGATGCATTCGTAGATCCTGCTGACACTGCGGGCCTGCAATTGTGTGACCAACTGCGTCTGCGCCTGAATGGTCTTGGCCACCACCATCAAGCCGGTGGTGTCCTTGTCCAGGCGGTGCACGATGCCGCAGCGCGGCACGTTGACGATGTCCGGCACGTGGTGCAACAAGGCATTGAGCAAAGTGCCATCAGCGTGCCCGACCGCCGGGTGAACCACCAGGCCTGCAGGTTTGTTGATGACCAGGATGTCATCGTCTTCATAGACGATATCCAGCTCGATGTCTTGGGCGACCCATTCTCCCTGGGCTTCCTGCTCGGCAGTCAGCTCAAGAATCGCACCGCCATGGACTATGTCTCGCGGGCGGATAACCGCTCCATCCACAGTCAGGCGGCCGTCTTTGATCCAGGCGGAAAGGCGCGAGCGCGAGTGCTCAGCGAATAATTGTGCGGCGACTTGATCGAGGCGTTGGCCGCCCAATTCGGACGGCACCTCTGCGCGAAGTTCAATTTTATCGGACATGCTCAGACTAGGCGTGGCACAGCCTTTGGTTTCGGCTGCGCGCTTGTGGTTAAATACGGCGTCTTTTGCCCCGAGGCTTTCAACGGGGCGCTCATCATAACAGGACGGCCCCGCCCAAGACAGCGGCCGTCATAGGGACGCAAGCCGCCATGCAAGTGAAACACCTGCTGCTGATCGCCATCCTCGCCATGACTGCTGCTTGCTCGTCAACAAAGGAAGTCGTCGACGAAAACCTGAGCGAAGTCGAGCTGTATCAATTAGCTCAAAAAGACTTGGACAATAATAGCTACACCAGTGCCACAGCCAAGCTGAAGGCCCTGGAGTCGCGCTATCCGTTCGGGCGCTATGCCGACCAGGCACAGCTCGAGCTGATCTACGCCAACTACAAGAACGCGGAGCCGGAAGCTGCAAAATCCGCCGCCGAGCGTTTCATCCGCCTGCACCCGCAGCACCCGAACGTGGACTACGCCTACTACATGAAGGGCCTGACCTCGTTCGACCAGGATGTTGGCCTGCTGGCGCGCTTCCTGCCGCTGGACATGACCAAGCGTGACCCTGGTGCTGCCCGCGACTCCTTCAACGAGTTCGCCCAGCTCACCAGCCGCTACCCCAACAGCCGCTACTCGCCGGACGCCAAGCAGCGCATGATCTACCTGCGCAACCTGCTGGCGTCCTACGAGATTCACGTGGCCGACTACTACCTGACCCGTCAGGCGTATGTAGCTGCCGCCAACCGTGGTCGTTATGTAGTTGAGAACTTCCAGGAGACCCCATCCGTGGGTGACGGCCTGGCGGTGATGACCCAGGCTTACCAGGCATTGCACCTGGATGCATTGGCAACCACCAGCCTGGAAACCCTGAAGCTCAACTACCCGGACTCCCCAAGTCTGAAAGACGGCCAGTTCGTGCCTCGGGTAGCTGAAGCAGACAACCGTTCCTGGTTGAGCAAATACACCCTGGGCCTGATCAGTTCCCGCCCACCGTTGCCGCCGGGCGAAACCCGCGCCAACCAGGACGTGATGAAGCAGTTCCAGGACGCCAAGGAAGCCATTCCTTCGGAGCTCAAGCCGCATGACGCCAATGGCGACGTGATCGAAGAAGAAGCACCGCAGGCCCTGGGCAACAATGAAGACCGTTCGTGGTTCAGCTACATGACCTTCGGCGTGTTTGACTGATTGCACACAGCGTCATCAAGAAGGAGCCTCTCGAGGCTCCTTTTTTGTGGGCGTCTTGTTATTGCGCTGTGCGCTTGCCACGCGCTTGGCTAAACTGGCGCATTCCCTGTCGAGAAACTGCCCATCATGCTTCGTCTACTGTTCTGGATTGCCGTCATTGCTGCCGCGGTATGGTTCTGGCGCAAATTCAAAAGCCCGGCGGCTAAACAGCAACGCTCCGCCGAGCCGGGCGCGGCCCTGATGGTGCGCTGCGCCCACTGCGGCGTGCACCTGCCGCAAGATCGCGCACTCAATTCACGCCAGGAGTGGTACTGCACCCAGGCGCACCTGGAACAAGGGCCGAAATCTATTCAGCGTTGATCCGACCGGCGGGCGCATACGGCGCCGGGTCAATGATCGGGGGACGCCCCAACAGCAAGTCAGCGAACAGTTGACAGGATGCCGGCGCGAGCACCAGCCCATTGCGATAATGCCCGCAGTTGAGCCAAAGCCCTTTGAAACCGGGCACTTCACCGATGTAAGGGATACCTTCCGGTGAACCGGGGCGCAAACCGGCCCAGTGACCTACGACCTGCGCGTCTGCCAGCGCGGGAATCAACTCCACCGCCGACGCCTTGAGACTTTCCAAGGCCGACTCGGTCGGGGTCTTGTCGAACCCTTCATGCTCCAGCGTGCTGCCGATCAGAATGTGCCCGTCACGCCGCGGGATCGCATAACGCCCTTTGGCCAGCACCATGCTCGACAAAAAATCCGACGCACATTTGTACAAAATCATTTGGCCTTTGACCGGCTCCACTGGCAGCGACAGGCCCAGCTTGCCGAGTATTTCGCCGCTCCAGGCGCCCGCAGCCAGCACCACCTGATCGCCCAGGATCGGCCCCGCAGCGGTATTTACACCCACGACGTTGCCATCTTCAATAACAAACCCCTCCACTTCGCACTGCTCATGAAGGGTCACGCCCGGCAACGCCAACAGCGCAGCCTTGAGGGATTTGACCAGACGCGGGTTGCGCACATTGGCCACGTTCGCCATGTAGATCGCCTGGGAATATCCACCGCCCAGCACCGGCACGGCATCATGGGCGGCCGACACATCTACCTTGCTCAACGGGCGACCCTCTCGGGCAGCCCAAGCCAACGCTTGGGCTTCATCTTCCAGGTCCAACCAGTACAGGCCTGTGGTGTGAACCTCTGGATCAACCCCGGTGGCCGCAAACAGCCGCTCTGCCAACTGCGGGTAAAAATCCTGCGACCAATGGGCCAGTGCGGTGACCGCCGGGCTGTAGCGCCATGGATACAGCGGCGAAACAATGCCGCCACCCGCCCAGGAAGACTCCTGCCCAAGCCCCGACCGCTCCAGCAGCACCACGGCCTGCCCCTCCGTGGCCAGGTTAAACGCGGTCAACAAGCCGATGACACCGCCACCGACAATCACCACTTGCTGTTGCTTAGCCATCATTTGATCCAGCCGATAAAAAGGGAAAAGCGCACCCGGCGCCCATTCATCCAGTACTCTCATCATTGCCCCCAACACGCCTGGCGCGACATTTCAGGTATCGCGCCCGGGTTGCTGCGCACGCCGGTGCTGGACAAGCTGAACTCACCGCATGGGTCATTTGCCATGATGGCGCCGACTGCAGGCGAGGCGACCAGTGTGAATGACTGGGGGCTCAATGCAGTGCTGATTCTATAGTGATCATTGCCGGCACTGGCGCCGCTTGCATCAATAAAAGTGCCGTGGCGCGTGTAAAAACGTTCGAGGTGCTGCGCCTGCTCAATCAACAGTGCAACGATCTGCGCGCGGTAGGCTTTTTTCACCTGCCCGGTATACGCGGGGTAAGCAATCCCGGCCAAAAACGCGATGATCGCGACCGCGCCCAGTAACTCGATCAGGGTAAAACCTTGGCAATCCTTGCCCATTGATACGCTCCTTACTAGTGAAGTTGTCGCCATAGCACCCGATGAACGCTCAGACCGCCCTCTGCCTGTGCATAGACCGCCTCCAGCACCGTGCGCACTTGGCCACTGCTCCCAACCGCCGTCACGCGGTACAACGCGGCCGGTGTTTCGGCAGGCAAACCCGCCATCCCCACGCCCACTCCCAGGGATTGCACGCCATACAGGCCGCCCTTCAGGGCAACCCAAGTGACTGCTGACACGGGGTTTGTGCCTGCCTCTATCACCTGCGACGACTCGACCGGCGGCGCACAGGAATTGATTGCCCGACACACCGGCAGTGTCGCGCCTGCCCGCCGGATCACCGACTCACCCAACCGCAGGCCACTTTCGGCGCTTTGGAATGACTGGTTTCGATGCCATACGCTGCCGGTAATCTTTTGTTGGGACACCGCCCCTTGCATCGATGCCAGGCCGATCAGTGACAGCACCAGCAGAAACACCAGGCTGATCAGTAAAACCATGCCGGCTTGCCCTGCATAAAAGCGTTGATGATTGAACATGCTGCCCTACCCCAACCGGTTTCGCAGGGCTGCGACGACGCTGTAGGCCTGATCTTTCACGCGCCCGGTCGGGTCTTGCAGCGTCATGCGCAG
Organism: Pseudomonas sp. WS 5146; assembly: GCF_012985495.1. Classification (NCBI taxonomy): domain Bacteria; kingdom Pseudomonadati; phylum Pseudomonadota; class Gammaproteobacteria; order Pseudomonadales; family Pseudomonadaceae; genus Pseudomonas; species Pseudomonas sp. WS 5146. Next base: position 111,178 of record NZ_JAAQWL010000005.1, on the reverse strand, counting down.
GCGTACGCTGCGGATCAGCGATTCATCCGCCGGGCTGGCGTCATAGCGCGCTACCTGAGGCGAACCTGGTTTGCCCGCCACGCCGAAACTGATGTCGAAGGCCTGCACGTTGTCCAACAGCACCGCCTTGGCCGGCGCCGCAGGCGTACTGACCTTCAATTGCCCAGTTTCATAGGTGTAGGTGAGTTGGCGCAGCGCAAAGCGGATCTGCCCTGGCATCGGTGGCGGTGAATTCCCCGCGTAGGCTTGGGCCGTGCCGAGGCAGTCAGAGAGCACCGTCCAGTCAGGCGTGCCGCCCTCACCTGCGACATCGGCGGTGACCAGCGTCAGCGACCAGGAACTGCCTGCAGAATGCCAACCCACAGGTTGATCAAAGGCTGACGGTGCGTTGTCGATAGAGGCTGTCGCCAGGCAGCCGAACATGCCCGCCTGGCGGATATCCCGGATCATCTTGCCCAGCACAAACCGCGCGTCATCCTGCAGCAGCATGGCGGCCTGTTGGCTGGCTTGAGTCGCGCGAGCGCTGATCGTCACCTGGCTGACACCCAGCACCAGCAGCAACCCGATAGCCAGCGCGAGCAACAACTCCACCAGGCTGAAGCCACGGACAAAGCTTCTCATTGAGGCGCCTGCGGGTCGCTGGTAATGCGGCTGGTGAGGATGAAGGTTTCCCGCGCCCCGGGCGTATTCGCCCCACGGGCATCATCCCAACTGATGCTCACGGTTACCTCGCCACTGCTGATCACCACCGAGCCTTTGGCGTCCTCGCCGGCGAAGCCGATGATATTGGCTTCGAAGTCATGCAGGTCCAGGTCCCGCACGCTGGCCGTCGCGCTAAGGACGGGGGCGGTTTGCGCGAACCCCCATGCATAGTCGGCACCTGAGTTGGCGCGGATTCGGTCGAGCATATCGTAGGCAATGAAACTGGCCTGGCTGGTCATCCTTGAGCTGTCGGTGTACTTGAGTGCATTGAGCTGGGTCACTGCGGCGCCCAGCAACCCGACGGCGAGAATCAGCACCGCCACCAGCACTTCGATCAAGGTCATGCCGGTTTGCTGTCGAGGCAGCGCGCAGGGAAAAAGTCTGTTCGGGCAGGCAAGCATTACCGTCGTCATCCGTGTCGAAGGCTGAAAAAAGCAGCGCAATGCTGCTGTGAGACCCAAGACTAGCGCCGGTTTTTGGCTCGCGCTGCTATCGGAACAAAGGGAAATACTTTGGACATAAAGGCCATCATTCAGCCCCGCCGCCGGGCGCTATACCTAGGTCTCCAAACCCATTTTTACCCTTGCCCATGGAGGGACAGACTATGCAACAACGCGGTTTCACCCTGATCGAACTTCTGTTCGGCCTGTTACTGGGCGGCATCCTGGTGACCGTGGCAGTGCCCGCCTTCAAGGGGTTGCTTGCGTCGCAGCAGCAACGCAGCGCGGCACACTCACTTGCCGAAGGCCTGCGGTTGGCGCGCACTGAGGCAATCACCCGCAATCGCGCAGTGATCATTCAGGCGCTGGAGAACGATTGGAGCCGAGGATGGCAAATCATCGTGGATACAAGCGGGCGCGGCGAGCCGGGTACCGACAACCCTATACTGCTGGAACGGCAGGGCAATGGGCGCGTGCTGATGGCGGGCAATGGGCCAGTCAAGAGCCAGGTACGCTTCAGCGGGCTGGGTGAGCCGGTGTTTGCGGGAGGTGGCTTCCGCGCCGGTACGGTGCACATCTGCGGCACCGACCCGGTACAGAGCCTCTATCAAGTGGTGCTGGCGCCCAGCGGGCGCATCAGCCTGCGCAGTGAGGCCACCGAGCAGGCGCTGTGCGGCTCCGGCACCGTGGCACTCAGAGCAGCGAACGAACCCGCAGCTCTTTGGGCATGGAGAACGTGATGTTCTCTTCGCGACCGGCCAATTCATCCGCGCCGGTGGCGCCCCAGGCCTGCAGTTGCTGGATCACACCGCGCACCAGCACTTCTGGAGCGGAAGCCCCTGCGGTGATGCCAATACGCTCAACGCCGTCGAACCAACTGCGCTGCATGTCTTCAGCGCCATCGATCAGGTAGGCCGGCGTGGCCATGCGTTCAGCCAGTTCGCGCAAGCGGTTGGAGTTGGAGCTGTTGGGGCTGCCGACCACCAGAACCACATCGCATTCGTCGGCCAGTTGCTTGACCGCGTCCTGGCGGTTTTGCGTGGCGTAGCAGATGTCATCCTTGCGTGGGCCGCCAATTGCCGGGAAACGCGTGCGCAGGGCATCGATCACACGGCTGGTGTCGTCCATCGACAGGGTGGTTTGCGTCACGAAGGCCAGGCGATCAGGGTTTTGAACCTGCAACTCGGCCACGTCTTTTTCGTCTTCTACCAAGTAGATGGCGCCGCCATTACTGGCGTCGTACTGCCCCATGGTGCCTTCGACTTCCGGGTGACCGGCGTGGCCGATCAGGATGCATTCACGGCCGTCGCGGCTATAGCGCGCGACTTCGATATGCACCTTGGTCACCAGCGGGCAGGTGGCGTCAAACACCTTGAGGCCACGGCCCGCCGCTTCGGTACGTACTGCCTGGGACACGCCGTGGGCGCTGAAGATGACGATAACGTCGTCCGGCACCTGGTCGAGTTCTTCGACAAAGATAGCCCCGCGTGCGCGCAGGTCTTCAACCACGAATTTGTTGTGGACGACTTCATGGCGCACGTAAATCGGCGGCCCGAACACTTCCAGGGCGCGATTGACGATTTCGATCGCCCGGTCCACACCGGCGCAGAAGCCACGGGGGTTGGCGAGTTTGATTTGCATGCTGTGCCTCGTGTCTTGCAGGGCAAGAAATTGGATCAACTCAACTCTACAGGAGTAAGCCCCTGTGGGAACCGGGCTTGCCCGCGATGCAAACGACCGGGTGTATCAGGTACACCGAGGTGATGCTATCGCAGGCAAGCCAGCTCCCACACAAGCCGGCCCCATAAGCGCCGGTTTCGTCAGTCAGAGCGCTTTAACGTCGATGATTTCAACGTCAAACGTCAAGGTTTTACCGGCCAACGGGTGGTTGAAGTCGATGGTCACTTGCGCGTCATCGAAGGTTTTAACCACGCCGGGCAGCTCGGTGTTCGCCGCATCGTTGAAGATCACCAACAGGCCTTCCGACAGGTCCATGTCCTGGAACTGCGAGCGCGGGATGATCTGCACGTTTTGCGGGTTGGGCTGGCCAAAGGCGTTTTCCGGCAGGATCTGCAAGGTGCGCTTGTCGCCGGCCTTGAAACCGAACAGTGCCGCTTCAAAACCCGGCAGCAGGTTGCCATCACCGACTTTGAAGGTCGCCGGGGCTTTGTCGAACGTGCTGTCGACCGTGTCGCCATTCTCCAGGCGCAGTGCGAAATGCAAAGTGACTTCCGTGTTCTGGCCGATGCGTTGCTCAGCCAATACCTGATCAGTCATTGACGGTCTCTCCGGTTTTCTTGCTTTTGAACATGTCCAACGCCAGCATGATTGCACCGACGGTGATGGCGCTGTCGGCAAAGTTGAACGCCGGGAAGTACCAGCGGTTCTGCCAATGCACCAGAATAAAGTCGATCACATGGCCCAGGGCAATGCGGTCGTACAGGTTGCCCAGCGCGCCGCCCAGCACCAAGGCCAGGGCAATGGCGAGCCAGGTATCATCACGGCCCAGACGCTTGAGCCAGACCACCAGCACAGCGCTGACAACCACCGCGATCAAGGCAAACAGCCAGCGCTGCCAGCCGCCGCTGTCCGCCAGGAAGCTGAAGGCAGCACCGGTGTTGTAGGCCAGGGTCCAGCTGAAGTAGTCAGGAATGACCACAATCTGCTGGAACATCTGCAGGGAGCCTTCGAAATGAGCCTTGCTGACCTGGTCAATGACCAGGACCAGCACGCTCAGCACGAGCAAACCCAGACGTCCGAAACGACTGGAAGCATTAGGCATAGTGGCGAACCTCGCCAGCACCGCTGATGTTGTCGACGCAACGACCGCAGATTTCCGGATGCTCTGGGTTCACGCCGACGTCTTCACGGCAGTGCCAGCAACGGGCGCACTTAGGAAAGGCCGACTTGACCACTTTGAGCTTGAGGCCCGGCACTTCGGTGGCCACTGCGTCCGCAGGTGCCTGGGCAAACGGTGCCAGGCTCGCGGTCGAGGTGATCAGTACGAAGCGCAGTTCGTTGCTCAGCTTGGCCAGGTCGGCGGTCAGGCCTTCCTCGGCAAACAGGGTGACTTCGGCTTGCAGGTTGCCACCGACGGCCTTGGCCGCGCGCTGAACTTCCAGCTCCTTGTTCACCGCAACCTTGACGGCCATCACGCCTTCCCAGTACTCGCGGCCCAGTTCGAAGTTGGCCGGCAATTCGGTCAGGCCTTCGTACCAGGTGTTGAGCATCACCGATTCGTTACGCTCGCCCGGCAGGTATTCCCACAATTCGTCAGCGGTGAAGGCCAGGATCGGTGCGATCCAGCGCACCAGCGCTTCAGAGATGTGGTACAGCGCGGTCTGCGCCGAGCGGCGCGCCTTGCTGTTGGCGCCGGTGGTGTACTGGCGGTCCTTGATGATATCGAGGTAGAAACCACCCAGCTCCTGCACGCAGAAGTTGTGGATCTTGGAGTACACGTTCCAGAAACGGTATTCGCCGTAGTGTTCCTGCAACTCGCGCTGCAGCAACAGCGTACGGTCCACGGCCCAACGGTCCAGGGCGAGCATGTCCTCGGCCGGCAGGATGTCGGTGGCCGGGTTGAAACCGGTCAGGTTCGACAGCAGGAAGCGTGCGGTATTACGGATACGGCGGTAGGCATCGGCGCTACGGGCCAGGATCTGGTCCGACACGGCGATTTCGCCCGAGTAATCGGTCGAGGCGACCCACAGACGCATGATATCGGCGCCCAGGGTGTCGTTGATCTTTTTCGGCTCGATCACGTTTTTCAGCGACTTGGACATCTTGCGGCCCGTCTCGTCGACGGTGAAGCCGTGGGTCAGCAGTTCGCGGTACGGCGCGTGGTTGTCGATGGCGCAGCCGGTCAGCAACGACGAGTGGAACCAGCCACGGTGTTGGTCCGAGCCTTCCAGGTACAGGTCGGCACGCGGGCCGGTGGCGTGACCCATCGGGTGCGAACCGCGCAGCACGTGCCAGTGGGTGGTACCCGAGTCGAACCACACGTCGAGGGTGTCGCTGATCTTGTCGTACAGCGGCGCTTCGTCGCCCAGCAGTTCGGCGGCGTCCAGCTTGAACCAGGCTTCGATGCCTTCCTGCTCAACGCGCAGCGCCACTGCTTCCATCAGTTCAACGGTACGTGGGTGCAGCTCGCCGCTTTCCTTGTTCAGGAAGAACGGAATCGGCACGCCCCAGTTGCGCTGGCGGGAGATGCACCAGTCCGGGCGGTTGGCGATCATCGAGTGCAGGCGCGCCTGGCCCCAGGCCGGGACGAACTTGGTGTCTTCGATGGCTTTGAGCGAGCGCACACGCAGGGTGTCGCCGCTGGTCGGCTCTTTGTCCATGCCGATAAACCACTGCGCGGTAGCGCGGTAGATCAGCGGGGTCTTGTGACGCCAGCAGTGCATGTAGCTGTGCTTGATGGTTTCGGTGTGCAGCAGCGAACCGACTTCACGCAGTTTGTCGATTATCGGCTCGTTGGCCTTGAAGATGAACTGGCCGCCAAAGAACTCCAGCGACGGCGCGTACACGCCATTGCTCTGCACCGGGTTGAGGATGTCATCGTTGACCATGCCGTAGGCTTTGCAGGTCACAAAGTCATCAACGCCGTAGGCCGGCGCGGAGTGAACCACACCAGTACCCGAACCCAGCTCCACGTAGTCAGCCAGGTACACCGGCGACAGACGGTCATAGAACGGGTGACGGAAATTGATCAGTTCCAGCGCAGTGCCGGTGGTGGTGGCGATGACCGAACCTTGCAGCTCGTAGCGCGCCAGGCAGGCCTCGACCATTTCTTCGGCCAGCACCAGCAGGCGATCACCGACGTCCACCAGGGCGTAGGTGAATTCCGGGTGCACGTTCAGCGCCTGGTTGGCCGGGATGGTCCACGGGGTGGTGGTCCAGATCACGATGGCTGCAGGCTTTGGCAGGCTCGACAGGCCAAAGGCTTGGGCCAGCTTGTCGTCGTCGGCGATCGGGAAGGCCACGTCGATGGTCGAGGACTTCTTGTCTTCGTACTCGACTTCCGCTTCAGCCAGGGCCGAACCGCAGTCGAAGCACCAGTTCACGGGCTTGAGGCCCTTGAACACGAAACCGCCTTTGACGATTTCAGCCAAGGCACGGATTTCACCGGCCTCGTTCTTGAAGTTCATGGTCTTGTACGGGTTGTCCCACTCGCCCAGCACGCCCAGGCGGATGAATTCGGACTTCTGCCCTTCGATCTGCTCGGTGGCGTAGGCACGGCACAGTTCGCGGGTTTTATCCGCGCCCAGGTTCTTGCCGTAGGTCACTTCGACTTTGTGTTCGATCGGCAGGCCGTGGCAGTCCCAGCCCGGAACATAAGGCGCGTCGAAGCCCGACAGGGTTTTCGAACGCAGGATCATGTCCTTGAGAATTTTGTTCAGCGCATGACCGATGTGAATCGTGCCGTTGGCATAAGGAGGGCCGTCGTGCAGGACGAACTTCGGACGATCCTTGCCAATTTCGCGCAACTTTCCGTACAGGCCAATACTGTCCCAGCGCTGCAGGATCTGCGGTTCGCGCTGTGGCAGGCCGGCCTTCATTGGGAAGGCGGTGTCCGGAAGGTTTAGCGTGGCTTTATAGTCGGTCATTTAAGGCTCTTCGGTTAGCGATGGGCGCTAGGTGCGGCTAGTGCACGGGCGGCGGCGACATCCGCATTGATCGCCGTTTTCAACGCCTCAAGGGAGGCGAAACGCTGCTCTTCACGCAGCTTCTGGTGGAAAACCACCGTTAAACGCCGGTCATACAAATCACCGGCAAAATCCAAAAGGTGAACTTCCAGGTGGGCCTTGCCATCACCTGCAACCGTGGGCCTGACGCCTATGTTGGCGACTCCCGGCCACGATTGGCCGTCGATGTCGACACTCACCAGGTAAACCCCGGTGAGTGGCACACGACGACGTTTGAGCTGCACGTTGGCGGTTGGCGTACCCAGTTGGCGCGCCAGCTTCTGACCGTGCAATACCCGCCCGGCAATGCGGAACGGGCGACCGAGCAAACGCTCGGCCAAGGCGAAGTCGGCAGCCGCCAGTGCGTTACGCACCTGGGTACTGCTCACGCGCAGGCCGTCCAGTTCGACGGTTTGCGCGGCTTCGACGGTAAAACCTTGATTCACACCAGCGTGTTGCAGGAAGTCGAAATCGCCGACGCGGTCGCAGCCGAAACGGAAGTCGTCGCCGACCTCCAGGTGCTGCACGCCCAGGCCATCTACCAGGATACGGTCAACGAACTCGGCGGCGCTGAGGCTTTGCAAACGCTGATTGAAGGCCAGGCACAGCACACGGTCCACGCCCTCTTCAGCCAGCAGTTGCAGCTTGTCGCGCAGGCGGGCCAAGCGCGCCGGAGCCGTCTCGGGGGTAAAGTATTCCCGCGGCTGTGGCTCAAAAATCACCACGCAGCTGGGCACGCCCAACTCGACCGCACGTTCACGCAGCCGGCCCAGGATAGCCTGGTGGCCACGGTGAACACCGTCAAAGTTGCCAATAGTGGCGACGCAGCCCCGATGCTCGGGGCGCAGGTTGTGGAGACCTCGAACCAGCTGCATAACGCGCTTCTTGCTCATAAAGTGGTCGATTATAACCACACCCGGCCCCGGACGACAGGCAACAGCGCAGGCCAAATGGATCGAATCGATAAAACAACCGTTTTATCACGGCAAAGTCTCTAGCCAAGCGACTTTCGATTGAAATCACGCAGACGGAAGCCTTGCAACAGCAACATCCCGAAGTACACCACCACACCTGCCACGACCAGAACACCCAGGCGCATGAAGCGTTCAAGCATATGGCCTTGATCCCAGGCGGGCATGAAGTGCATCAGGCCCAACAACACCGCCGACATCATCGCCACCGCCACCAGCAGCTTGAGGGCAAACAGGCCCCAGCCCGGCTGCGGCTGATACATCTGCTGCTTGCGCAGTTGATAAAACAGCAGGCCCGCGTTGATGCAGGCACCCGCGCTGATGGCCAGGGCCAGGCCGGCATGGGCCAACGGGCCGATAAACACCAGGTTGAGCAGTTGCGTGACGATCAGGGTGAAGATTGCGATCTTGACCGGCGTGCGGATGTTTTGCTGGGCGTAGAAGCCCGGCGCCAGCACTTTGATCACGATAATGCCGAGCAGACCGACGGAGTAGGCGACCAGTGCGCGCTGGGTCATTGACGCGTCAAACGCGCTGAACTGGCCGTATTGGAACAGTGACACGGTCAACGGCTCAGCCAGAATGCCCAGGGCCAGGGAACACGGCAACACCAGCATAAAGCACAGGCGCAGGCCCCAGTCGAGGATGCGCGAGTACTCCTGGCGGTCCTTGCTGGCATAGGTGCGCGACAGCGTCGGCAGCAAGATTGTGCCCAAGGCTACACCCAGTACGCCGGACGGCAACTCCATCAAGCGATCGGCGTAGTACATCCAGGAGACCGAACCGGACACCAGCAAGGATGCGAACGCAGTGTTGATGATCAGGGAAATCTGGCTCACCGACACGCCCAGGATCGCCGGCAGCATATTGCGCATCACGCGCCATACGCCGGTGTCCTTGAGGTTCAGCCGCGGCAGCACGAGCATGCCGATTTTTTTCAGGTGCGGCAGTTGGTAAAGCAACTGCGCCAGGCCGCCGGCCAGCACCGCCCAGCCCAGGGCCATAACCGGCGGGTCGAAGTACGGCGTCAGGAACAGCGCAAAAATAATCATGCTGACGTTCAGCAACGTCGGCACGAAGGCCGGCACCGAGAAACGGTTCCAGGTATTGAGGATCGCCCCGGCCAGGGATGACAGCGAGATCAGCAATATATAAGGAAAGGTCACCCGCAACAGGTCAGTGGTCAGCGCGAATTTTTCCGGGGTATTGGCAAAACCGGGGGCCGTGGCCCAGATCACCCAGGGCGCGGCAAGCATGCCGACGAGGGTTACCAGCATCAGTACCAGGGTCAGCAAGCCCGAGACATAGGCAATAAAGGTACGGGTCGCCTCTTCACCCTGCTGGGTTTTGTATTCGGCCAGGATCGGCACGAAAGCCTGGGAGAATGCGCCCTCGGCGAAGATCCGCCGCAACAGGTTGGGCAGTTTAAAGGCAATAAAGAACGCATCCGTGGCCATGCTGGCGCCGAAAATGCGCGCCAGCAGGGTGTCACGCACAAACCCTAAAACCCGGGAGATCATCGTGATAGAGCTGACGGCAGCCAACGATTTGAGCAGATTCATTGAAAGAGTTTGCGCCTTTAGATAAAGAGCAGGCGAACAAAGCGCCCACTTATGCGATACTGCGCGCCTGCAACAGCACAGAGCCAAAGCTCGCGAGTTTACAGGTCAAGCGCCGGAAATAAATCACCCGCCTCTTCAGATCGACCACTCAGCAGTTCGCATCAGCCGCCCTTGACAACCCATCAAGTCATCGGCATGATTCGCGGCCTATTTTGTTTGCTATTTCCTAAAAAGTCTTTCGAGGAGCTCGACGGTGGCCAACACACCTTCCGCCAAAAAACGTGCAAAACAGGCTGAGAAGCGTCGCAGCCACAACGCCAGCCTGCGTTCCATGGTTCGTACCTACATCAAGAATGTAGTTAAAGCCATCGACACCAAAGACGCTGAAAAAGCTCAAGCTGCTTACGTTCTGGCTGTGCCTGTTATCGACCGTATGGCCGATAAAGGCATCATCCACAAGAACAAAGCCGCTCGTCATAAGAGCCGCCTGAATGGCCACATCAAGGCTCTGAACGTCGCTGCAGCAGCCTAAGTGGTAACAACTGCCACGTAACTCAGGTTACGTAACAGTTAAGAAATGCCCCGAACCGAAAGGTCCGGGGCATTTTTGTTTGTGCCCAATAACTTGGGCGCACGGATCAAAATGTGGGAGCGGGCTTGCCCGCGATTGCGGTGGGTCAGTGGTGAACAGGCCAGCTGACACGCCCCCATCGCGGGCAAGCCCGCTCCCACATGGCTGTGCCTGTTATCGACCGTATGGCCGATAAAGGCATCATCCACAAGAACAAAGTCGCTCGTCATAAGAGCCGCCTGAATGGCCACATCAAGGCTCTGAACGTCGCTGCAGCAGCCTAAGTGGTAACAACTGCCGTGTAACTCAGGTTACGTAACAGTTAAGAAATGCCCCGAACCGAAAGGTCCGGGGCATTTTTGTTTGTGCGCGATAAGATCAAAAATGTGGGAGCGGGCTTGCCCGCGATTGCGGTGGGTCAGTGATGTATAAGGCGGCTGACACGCCCTCATCGCGGGCAAGCCCGCTCCCACACTTGAACTGCAGTGTATTTTCGGGCGCAAAAAAAACGCCCCGAACCAGTCGGGGCGTTTTTGCTACCTATTGATCAAACCACAATCAATGGTGATGACCGCCTTCACCGTGGACGTGGCCGTGGGCCACTTCTTCCTGGGAGGCGTCGCGGATGGCAACGATCTTCACTTGGAAGTTCAGGCGCTGACCAGCCAGAGGGTGGTTGCCGTCGACAGTCACGTCGTCGCCGTCCAGATCGCGGATGGTGACGATCTGCATCTGGCCGTCCGGAGCGGATGCGTGGAACTGCATGCCCACTTCCAGCTCATCAACGCCTTCGAACATGCTGCGGCTCAGGGTGCTGACCAGTTCGGCGGAGTATTCGCCGTAAGCATCTTCAGGTTCTACGGCGACAGTCAGTTCGTCACCGACGTTCTTGCCTTCCAGAGCCTTCTCCAGGCCCGGGATGATGTTACCTGCACCTTGCAGGTAGACCAGCGGCGCGCCGCCGGCGGAGCTGTCGATGACCTCACCAGCGTCGTTGGTCAGGGTATAGTCGATGGAGACAGCCTTGTTAGCGGCGATCGTCATGGGGCGAGACCTTTTGCATAAGAATGAAGAACGGACAAGTCTAAACAAGGATTTGCCCGAAAGCGAACAGAACCCGGACAGACGGAACCGATCAACGGCATCCTTCATCATCGGTTTCCATCAGGATGAGGACAACCATTGGGTGGCCGAGCTGTCTTGCGGCCACACCCAGCACCTGCGCCACCAGCCGCCATGGCAGTCGCGCGCCTGGGTACTCGATACCGCGCAACGTCTTGAAAAAATAGGCCAACCCTTTACGTGCGGCTGGTGTGCGCAAGCGCCTGAATAACGATAACCTTGGTGCCTGATTCCCGGTAGGCGCTCAGCCATAGAGCGCCACCGAAGCCATGCACCTCCAGAGAATTCGCATGCAGACTTTTTTTATCGCGCCCACCGATTTTGGTGTGGGTCTGACCTCCATCAGCCTTGGGCTGGTGCGCACCCTTGAGCGGGCCGGGCTGAAAGTCGGCTTCTTCAAACCGATTGCCCAGCCACATCCGGGTGACACCGGCCCCGAGCGCTCCACCGAACTGGTCGCGCGCACCCACGGCCTTAAGCCACCACAACCCTTGGGCCTGGCCCATGTGGAACGCATGCTCGGCGACGGCCAGCTCGACGAGCTGCTCGAAGAAATCATCACCCTGTACCAGCAAGCCGCCGTGGGCAAAGACGTGCTGATCGTCGAAGGCATGGTGCCGACCCGCAGCGCCAGCTATGCGGCGCGGGTCAACCTGCACCTGGCCAAGAGCCTCGACGCGGAAGTGATCCTGGTGTCGGCGCCGGAAAACGAAGTGCTCACCGAGCTATCGGGCCGCGTGGAATTGCAGGCCCAACTGTTCGGCGGCCCCAAAGACCCGAAAGTGCTGGGCGTGATCCTCAACAAGGTGCGCACCGACGAAAGCATGGAAGCCTTCTCGGCGCGCCTCAAGGAGCACTCGCCCCTGTTGCGTAGCGGCGATTTCCGCCTGCTCGGGTGCATCCCTTACCAGCCCGAACTCAACGCCCCGCGCACCCGCGACGTGGCCGACCTGATGGGCGCACAGATCCTCAACGCCGGCGACTACGAAACCCGGCGCATGACCAAGATCATCATTTGCGCGCGCACCATGCGTAACACCGTGGAGCTGCTAAAGCCGGGCGTGCTGGTGGTAACGCCGGGCGACCGTGACGACATCATCCTGGCCGTCAGCCTCGCCGCGATCAACGGCGTCCCCTTGGCCGGCCTGTTGCTGACCAGCGACACCCTGCCCGACCCGCGCATCATGGACCTGTGCCGTGGCGCCTTCCAGGCCGGGCTGCCAGTCCTTTCCGTGAGCACCGGTTCCTACGACACGGCCAACCAGCTCAACAGCCTGAACAAAGAAATCCCGATTGATGACCGCGAGCGCGCGGAGATCATCACCGATTTCGTCGCCAGCCACCTCGATGCACGCTGGCTGCACCAACGCTGCGGCACGCCACGGGAAATGCGCCTGTCGCCCGCGGTGTTCCGCTATCAGTTGATCCAGCGCGCCCAGGCCGCCAACAAACGCATCGTGTTGCCCGAGGGCAGCGAGCCGTTGACCGTGCAGGCCGCCGCCATCTGCCAGGCCCGGGGCATTGCGCGCTGCGTGCTGCTGGCCAAACCTGCCGACGTGGAAGCCGTCGCCCGCGCCCACGGCATCGAATTGCCCGAAGGCCTGGAGATTCTCGACCCGGACCTGATTCGCCAGCGCTATGTCGAGCCAATGGTCGCACTGCGCAAGAGCAAGAGCCTCAACGCGCCGATGGCCGAGCAACAATTGGAAGATACGGTGGTGATCGCCACCATGATGCTCGCGCTGGATGAAGTGGACGGCCTGGTTTCCGGGGTTATTCACTCCACCGCCAACACCATCCGCCCTGCCCTGCAGCTGATTAAAACGGCGCCGGGCTGCACCTTGGTGTCGTCGGTGTTCTTTATGCTGTTCCCCGAGCAGGTGCTGGTGTACGGCGACTGCGTGATGAACCCGCACCCAAGCGCCGTGGAACTGGCGGAAATCGCCCTGCAAAGTGCCGACTCCGCCGCTGCCTTCGGCATTACGCCACGGGTGGCGATGATCAGCTATTCCAGCGGTGATTCGGCCAGCGGCGAAGAAGTGGAGAAAGTCCGCGAAGCCACCTTGCTCGCCCACGAACAGCAAAGCTCGCTGCTGATCGACGGCCCATTGCAATACGATGCCGCGGCCAATGAAACCGTGGCAAGGCAGTTGGCGCCCAACAGCCAGGTCGCCGGTAAAGCCACGGTGTTTGTGTTCCCGGACCTGAACACCGGCAACACCACGCACAAGGCCGTGCAGCGCAGCGCCGACTGCGTAAGCCTGGGCCCCATGCTGCAAGGCTTGCGCAAACCGGTGAACGACCTGCCGCGCGGTGCACAAGTGGACGACATCGTGTACACCATCGCCCTGACGGCGATTCAAGCCGCCAACCGACCTATGGATATCTAAATGCTGGATTTTCTACCTGCCGCCGTACGCGGGGTAATCGCGTCCTTGTTGTTGGCGCTGAACACGATCCTGCTGTGTTCGTTCCTGTTTGTTGTCGCGCTGTTCAAGGCGCTGCCATTTGCCAAACGCTTCAGCGAATGGCTGATGAACCACACCCACGAAGCCTGGGTGACCAACAACAAGGGCTGGATGAACCTGGTGCGACGCACACGCTGGCACCTGACTGGCCTTGAAGGCCTGGACTACCAGCACTCGTATCTGGTGACCAGTAACCACCAGAGCTGGGTCGACATCATGGTGCTGCAATACGTGCTCAATCGCCGGATTCGGCCGCTGAAGTTCTTCCTCAAGCAGGAACTGATCTGGGTGCCGGTGATTGGCCTGGCATGGTGGGCGCTGGGCTTCCCGTTTATGAAGCGCTACACCAAGGCTTACTTGGAGAAGCACCCGGAGAAGAAAGGCAAAGACCTGGAAACCACGCGCAAGACCTGCGCGAAGTTTCGCGACAACCCGGTGGGTATTTTCAACTTTGCCGAAGGCACGCGGTATACGCCGGGCAAGCACGCACAGCAGAAATCGCCGTTCCGTTACCTGCTCAAGCCCAAGGCCGGTGGCATTGCGTTTGTGCTGGATGCCATGGGCGAGCAGCTCAAGTCATTGGTGAACGTGACCATCCACTACCCGGCCGGGCGTCCAGGGTATTGGGATTTGTTGTGCGGGAATGTGAAAGACGTGGTGGTGCACTTTGAGGAAGTGCAGATTCCAGCCGGGTTTATCGGCAAGAATTATGAGCAGGATGGGGAGTATCGGTTGGCGTTCCAGGGGTGGATCAACCGGTTGTGGGAAGACAAGGATGCGCTGCTGGATAAGCTTCACACGGAATACCCAGGCCGCCACTGACCGACCTGTGAATGCAATCTAATGTGGGCTGGCTTGCCTGCGATAGCTGACTGTCAGTTGATGGGTATGTTGCTGACCCACCGCTATCGCAGGCAAGCCAGCTCCCACAGTGACCGCGCCAGACCTTGAGAAAGTAAAAAGCCCGCCACCGAATGATCGGTGGCGGGCTTTTTTGTGGCGGCGAGGTTTAGATCGCGCCGCGCTGGCGCAACAGCTCCAGCACTTGCTTGACGCTGTCTTCCAGCGACGTGGCCTGGGTGTCGATCACCAAGTCGGCATTCAACGGCACGTCGTACGGGAAGGACTCGCCTGGGATGTTGTCCCCGCCCGCCGCGTACAGGCCTTGCGGATCACGCTCGGCGCACACCAGCGGCGAGGCCTGCACGTAGACGGTGAGCAAGCGGTCGCTGCCGATTAACGCCTTGGCCTGTTCACGGCCTTCGGCATCCGGGGCAACAAACGCGGCCAGGGTCAGCAGGCCGGCTTCGTTGAACTGACGCGCCACGTGAGCAGCACGGCGCCAGTTTTCGGTACGCCCGACGCGGTCCTGCGGCAAGCCCTTGTTCAAGTCGAGGCGCAGGTTCTGGCCATCCAGTACGAATACCGCACGGCCCATGTCAAACAGCTTGCGCTCAACCGCGTAGGCCAAGGTGCTTTTGCCGGCGCCGGACAGGCCGCTGAACAACACGGTAGCCGGTTGCTGGCCGAAGCGTTGGGCGCGCTCTTCGGTGGCTACATGAGCAAGGCGGCCGTGTTGCGCAGCGCCACCATGGCCCACCGGCGGCGCAATAATCATGCCCGCAGCCACAGTACCGTTGGTCAAACGGTCGATGACGATAAACGCACCGGTGGTGCGGTTGCTGTCATAGCCATCCAACGCAATGGCGGCGTCGAGGCTGACCTTGACCCGGCCAATCTCGTTCAGTTGCAGCGAACTTGCCGGGCCTTCGGCCAGGGTGTTCACGTCCACGCGGTGCACGATGCTGGTGATCGAACCCGGCACGTAGCTGGTGGCGCGCTTGATGTCGTATTTCTTGCCCGGCAACATCGGCTCTTCGGCCATCCACACCAGCATGGCGTCGAAAGCGTCGGTGACTTGCGGCACGTTGTCGGCATGCACCAACAGGTCGCCACGGGAGATGTCGATCTCGTCTTCCATGGTCAGGGTCACGGCCTGGCCTGGGCCTGCGTGTTCCAGCTCACCCTCGAAGGTGACGATGGATTTGACGCGGCTGCTCTTGCCCGACGGCAGCACCACGACTTCATCGCCCTTGTGCACGATGCCGCTGGCGAGGGTGCCGGCGAAACCACGGAAGTTCAGGTTCGGACGATTGACGTACTGCACCGGGAAACGCAGGTCGGTGTAGTTGCGGTCGTTGGCGATCTCGACGGTTTCAAGAATCTCCATCAACGACTGGCCGGTGTACCAGGGCGAACGCTCGCTCTTGTTCACCACGTTGTCGCCCTTGAGCGCCGACATCGGTACGAACGCCATGGTGCTCGGCTTGAACGCAATGCCCTCGGCAAACTTCAGGTAATCGGCCTTGATCGACTCGAACACGCTTTGGTCAAAGCCATTGATGTCCATCTTGTTGACGGCAATCACGATGTGCTTGATGCCCAGTAACGAGGCGATATAGCTGTGGCGGCGGGTCTGGGTCTGCACGCCGTAGCGGGCGTCGATCAGAATGATCGCCAGGTCACAGGTGGACGCACCGGTGGCCATGTTGCGGGTGTACTGCTCATGGCCGGGGGTATCGGCGATGATGAATTTGCGCTTGGCGGTGGAGAAGTAGCGGTAGGCAACATCAATGGTGATGCCCTGTTCACGCTCGGCCTGCAGGCCGTCAACCAGCAAGGCCAGGTCGATATCATCGCCCGTGGTGCCGGATTTTTTCGAATCACGGGTAATGGCTTCCAGGTGATCTTCGTAGATCATCTTGGAGTCGTGCAGCAGGCGCCCGATCAGGGTGCTCTTGCCGTCGTCGACGTTGCCGCAGGTCAGGAAGCGCAACATCTCTTTGCGCTCGTGCTGGCCCAGGTAGGCGAGGATGTCCTCGCTGATCAAATCAGATTGATGCGACATTGGTGACAGCCCCTTAGAAATAACCCTGACGTTTTTTATCTTCCATCGAGCCTGCGCCATCGTGGTCGATGACCCGGCCCTGGCGCTCGGAAGTTCGCGTCAGGAGCATTTCCTGAATGATGTCCGTCAGCGTCTCGGCTTCGGACTCCACCGCGCCCGTCAACGGGTAGCAGCCAAGGGTACGGAAACGTACTTTCTTTTTGACGATTCGGGCTTTGTCTTCGTCGGACAAGTGCTCGAGGATGCGGTCGTCGTCGATCATGATCAACGTGCCGTTCTTCTCGATCACGTCGCGCTCGGCGGCGAAGTACAGCGGCACAATCGGGATGCCTTCGAGGTAGATGTACTGCCAGATGTCCAGCTCGGTCCAGTTGGACAGCGGGAACACACGGATCGACTCGCCTTTGTTGACGTTGCCGTTGTAGACGTTCCACAGCTCCGGGCGCTGGTTCTTCGGGTCCCAGCGGTGTTTGCTGTCACGGAACGAGTACACACGCTCTTTGGCGCGGGACTTCTCTTCATCGCGACGGGCACCGCCGAAGGCTGCGTCGAAACCATGCTTGTCCAAGGCCTGCTTGAGGCCTTCGGTCTTCATGATGTCGGTGTGCTTGGCGCTGCCGTGGGTGAACGGGTTGATGCCCTGCGCCACACCATCAGGGTTGACGTGGGTGATCAGGTCCAGGCCCAGTTCTTCGACCATTTTGTCGCGGAACTTGTACATCTCCTGGAATTTCCAGCGGGTGTCGACGTGCATCACCGGGAACGGCAATTTGCCCGGGAAGAAGGCCTTGCGCGCCAGATGCAGCATCACGGCGGAGTCTTTACCGATCGAGTAGAGCATCACCGGGTTGTCGAACTCGGCGGCGACCTCGCGGATGATGTGGATGCTTTCCGCCTCCAGCTGTTTCAGATGCGTCAGTTTGTCGACCATGGCTACTCACGGAAAAACGATCTTATGGACGGCCAGCGGGCCGTGTTCGAGCGGGGCATGCTAGCACAGCACCTTCTTCTATTCAGGGAGCCAGCTAGATCGAAACGGTATATGAATATGCCCCTCAGTTTGGCTTGTGGTAGCTGGCTTGTCTGCTCTACAGGCACCTCAGTCATTCAGGCAAACCGAGGTGATGCAATCGCAGGCAAGCCAGCTCCCACATTTGATCCTTGGTGTTCCTTAGATTGGGTTGGGGCAATCGATGAACAGATGTTCCAGGGCAAAGCGCCGCGCCAGGTAATCGCCCAACGCCTGCACGCCATAACGCTCAGTAGCGTGATGGCCCGCTGCAATAAAGCTGACGTCGTTTTCCCGCGCGCTGTGGAATGTTTGTTCGGACGCTTCGCCACTCAGATACAAGTCAACGCCTGCGGCAATAGCATCATCAATGTAGCCTTGGCCGCCGCCCGTGCACCAACCCACCCGGCGGATCATCTCGCTGCCTTCGATCAGCAGTGGCTCGCGACCCATTACATCCTGCACGCGTCGGGCAAAATCACGCGGCGACAAGGGTTCGGCCAGGGAGCCGACCAGGCCGACGATTTTCGGGTTGCTGGGGTCCAGCGGGCCTTCGACGGTGATGTCCAGCTGACGGGCGAGTTGCACGTTGTTGCCCACCTCCGGGTGCAGGTCCAGCGGCAGGTGGTAGGCCAGCAGGCTGATGTCGTGCTTGAGCAGGGTTTTCAGGCGGCGTTGCTTCATGCCGGTGATGCACGGGTTTTCGCCCTTCCAGAAATAACCATGGTGCACCAGCACCAGGTCGGCCTGGGCTTCGACGGCGGCGTCCAGCAACGCTTGGCTGGCCGTGACGCCGCTGACAATGCGCATCACCTGCGGGCGCCCCTCGACCTGCAAGCCATTGGGGCAATAATCGGCAATTTTTGCGCTGCCAAGGTAGCGGTCCGCTTCCTCGACCAGGGTGCTAAGGGGGACAGCCATAAAAGACTCCTAAATATCCCGTTCCGAGGCGCTCGCAGCCTCGTATAATGCGCGACATTATGGGCGCTATCCCGCCCCCTGCAACCTGTCAGGACTTACTTGATGCTCAAGGCACTGCGTTTTTTTGGATGGCCATTGTTGGCTGGCGTGCTGATCGCGATGCTGATTATTCAGCGTTATCCCCAATGGGTGGGCTTACCCAGCCTTGATGTGAACCTGCAACAGGCCCCACAAAGCAGCTCGGTGGTGCAAGGCCCGGTCACCTACGCCGACGCGGTGGTCATCGCCGCGCCTGCTGTGGTCAACCTGTACACCACCAAGGTCATCAATAAACCGGCGCATCCGTTGTTTGAAGACCCGCAGTTTCGCCGCTATTTCGGCGACAACGGGCCCAAGCAGCGCCGGATGGAATCCAGCCTCGGTTCCGGGGTGATCATGAGCCCGGAAGGTTACATCCTCACCAACAACCACGTGACCACCGGCGCCGACCAGATTGTAGTGGCCCTGCGCGACGGCCGTGAAACCCTGGCCCGCGTGGTCGGCAGCGACCCGGAAACCGACCTTGCGGTGCTGAAGATCGACCTCAAGAGCCTGCCCTCGATCACCATCGGCCGCTCCGAAGGGCTGCGCGTCGGTGATGTCGCGCTGGCCATCGGCAACCCGTTCGGCGTCGGCCAGACCGTGACCATGGGCATCATCAGCGCCACCGGGCGTAACCAGTTGGGGCTCAACAGCTACGAAGACTTTATCCAGACTGACGCGGCGATCAATCCGGGGAACTCTGGCGGCGCATTGGTGGATGCCAATGGCAACCTGACCGGTATCAACACGGCGATTTTCTCCAAGTCCGGCGGTTCCCAGGGCATCGGCTTTGCGATCCCGGTGAAGCTGGCAATGGAAGTGATGAAGTCGATCATCGAGCACGGCCAGGTAATCCGTGGCTGGCTGGGCATCGAAGTACAGCCGTTGACCAAGGAACTGGCCGAGTCGTTCGGCTTGACCGGGCGCCCGGGCATCGTGGTGGCCGGGATCTTCCGCGACGGCCCGGCGCAGAAAGCCGGCCTGCAGTTGGGCGATGTGATCCTGAGCATCGACGGGGAACCGGCCGGTGATGGCCGCAAGTCGATGAACCAGGTGGCGCGGATCAAGCCGACCGATAAGGTGTCGATCCTGGTAATGCGCAACGGCAAAGAGATCAAGCTGTCGGCAGAGATCGGCCTGCGCCCGCCACCCGCCCCGGTGAAAGAAGAGGAATAACGGCTACGGGAGCCCGTTCGCGGGCTCCTGTTACCGAATATTTCAAAAGAAATCCATTCTCAATGGTCATGTTATATTGTTTCAATATCGCTATTGGAACGCTCTATCATGCCGTCTCAAAGATTCGCCCCCGTTGCTGGCCTGGCCTTGGGTTTGCTGCTGGACCCCGCCTACGCCGATGACAACACTGTCGAACTGGACACCATCAGCGTCACCTCCGACGCCTATGAATCCGCCACCGGCCCCGTCAAAGGCTACCGCGCCACCCGTTCCGCCAGCGCGACCAAAACTGACACCGATCTGCGCGACATCCCACAATCAATCAGCGTGATTCCTGCCACGGTGCTCAAGGACCTGGGCAGCACCAGCGTGGAACGTGCTCTGGAGTTTGCCGGCGGCGTGTCCAAGCAAAACAACTTCGGCGGCCTGACGCTTTACGAGTACAGCGTGCGCGGCTTCACCACGTCGGAGTTCTACCAGGACGGTTTCAGCGCCAACCGTGGCTACCCGAGCACCCCGGACGCGGCCAACATCGAGCGCATTGAAGTGCTCAAAGGTCCCGCAGCCAGCCTGTACGGCCGTGGCGATCCGGGCGGCACCGTGAACATTGTCACCAAGAAGCCGCAGCCCGAAGCCTTTACCACCGTGCAAACCAGTGCCGGCAGCTGGGACCGCTATCGCACCGCACTGGATGTGAACACCCCGCTGGACAGCGAAGGCCGCGTGCTGTCGCGGGTCAACCTGGCCGTGGAAGACAACCACAGCTTCCGCGATCACGTCGACGCCCAGCGCGTGTTCGTCGCGCCATCATTCAGTTGGCAGTTGGACCCCGACACCAGCCTTCTCGTAGAAAGCGAGTTCGTGCGCCACAGCTCCACCTTCGACCGGGGCATCGTCGCCAACCATGGCATGTCCCGCTCGACCTTCCTCGGCGAACCCAACGACGGCAATATCCGCAACCACAACAATCGCATCCAGGCCGCGTTGGAACATCACCTTAATGACGCCTGGAAACTGCGCCTGGCCAGCCACTACAAACAGGGCAGCCTGTGGGGTGACGCCTCGGAAAGTCGTGCGCTGAATGCCAACGGCCATACCGTTAACCGCCGCCTGCGCGAACGCTCCACCGGTTGGCACGACAGCATCACCCAGCTGGAACTGCGCGGCCAGTTCGACATCGGCAGCTGGCAGCACGAACTGTTGATCGGCGGCGAATACGAGGACTACCGCAAGAAGGAACGCGTGTCGGCGGTTGCCGGCAGCCTCTACCCCATCGACATCTATAACCCGATCTACGGCCAGACCAAACCCAACGGCGCACGCACCGGCACCGACGTCTTCGAACAGACGAAAAGCCAGGCGCTGAACCTGCAAGACCAGATCATCTTCACCGACCGCCTGCGCGGCATGCTCGGTGCGCGCTTCGAGCATGTCGAACAACGCACCGACGACTTCACCCGCAACCACGCCAAGAGCCGGCATACCCACGACGCCCTGACTCAACGCGCCGGTCTGCTCTATCAGCTAACGCCGCAAGTCGGGGTGTTCGCCAACGCGTCAACCTCGTTCAAACCCAACAACGGTGTGGATGCCGGCGGCAAATCCTTCAAGCCCGAAGAAGGCGTGGGCTATGAAGTGGGGATCAAGAGCGAGCTGTTCGACGACCGTTTGAGCACCACGCTCGCCGCCTTCCATATCGAAAAAGAAAATGTTCTGACCCAGGACCCGGCCACCCTCAACAACAGCCGCGCCATAGGCAAGGCGCGCAGCCAGGGCTTTGACCTGCAACTGAGCGGGCAAGTGACGGACGCGGTACGCGTGATCGGCGCCTTTGCCTATATCGACGCCGAAGTGACCAAGGGCGACAAATCCATCCCCACCGGCAGCCGGATTCTGGGCGTAGCCAAGCGCAGCGGCAGTCTGCTGGGTGTGTATGAATTCCAGAATGGCGCGCTGCGCGGCTCGGACCTGGGCGCGGCGTTCACCTACGTCGGTGATCGCTCCGGCGAGGCCGGCAGCCAGTTCGAACTGCCCGCCTACCACACCGTCGACCTGCTGGCGCATTACAAAGCCAGCGATAGCGTCACGGTGGGCCTGAACCTCAACAACCTATTCGACGAAAAGTACTACGAGCGCTCCTACAGCAATTACTGGGTCACTCCCGGCGAGCCGCGCAACTTCACCGTCAGCCTGACCCTTAACCTGTAAAAGGATGCCCCATGCAAGCCTTCAAATCCCTGGCCGTGATCGGCCTGCTGTTTGCCAGCCAAGTCTCGGCCCACGGCCTGTGGACCGAACAACGGCGCGGCAATATCGAAGTGATCTACGGCCACGGCGCCGAAGACAATGCCTTCAAGGCGCAGAAAATCAGCGGCGCCTGGGCGTATGACGCCAGCGGCAAAATGATCCCGGTCACCGTGGAGCGCCTGGCCGACCACGCACGCCTCAAGCCACTCAAATCGCCCGCCGTTTTAGCCGTGGCGTTGGATAACGGGATGTGGTCGCAGACGCCGGACAAGAAGTGGATCAACCAGGGCCGTAGCCAAGTGCCAGGCGCGATTGAGTCGACCCAGACCTTCAAGTACAGCCTGGCGATTTACCAGCCGGGGGCGAAGCTGCCCAAACTGGATCAGATCAAGCTGCTGATCCTGCCGGAAGTCGACCCGCTGACCGTAGGGCCAGGCAAGTCACTGCCGGTGCGGGTGCTGCTGGACGGCAAACCGGCGGCGGGGATCAAGCTGGTGGGCGATTATCGCAATGCGCCGAACACCTTGAGCACTGAGACCGACAAGAACGGCCGCGCCCAGGTGCTGGTGCGTAATGAAGGGTTGAATGTGATTGCCGCGCAGGTGGAGATTCCGCTCAAGGACAACGCCGACGTGGCCACCCGCGGACTGTTTACTTCGTTGACCTTCCTCGGTGAACCGCATCACGAATAAACCCTGAAAAACACTGTGGGAGCGGGCTTGCCCGCGATGGCGGCCTATCAGTCACCCAATATGTCGACTGACAAACCGCCATCGCGGGCAAGCCCGGCTCCCACAGTTGATCTCTATCGTTTCGACACTCGGACTACAGCGCTACTGGCGCCCGCTCGCACAGCGTATTAAGCGCCACCGCCCACTGCGGCTCATCGTTCAAGCACGGCACCAACACCAACTCCTCGCCCCCTGCCTCGCGGAACTGCTCCAGCCCGCGATCACCAATCTCCTCCAGGGTCTCGATGCAATCGGCGACAAACGCCGGGCACATCACCAGCAGCTTTTTCACGCCTTGCTGGGCCAAGGTCTCCAGGCGGGCCTCGGTGTAGGGTTCGATCCACTTGGCACGGCCCAGCCGTGACTGGAACGCCACCGACCACTTGCCCTCCGGCAAGCCCATGCGCGCGGCAAAGTCGCGCGCCACGCTGAAGCACTGGGCGCGGTAGCAGGTGGCAAGCACCTCGGGCGAAGCGTTCTTGCAGCAGTCAGCATCCTTGAAGCAATGCTGGCCTGTGGGGTCGAGTTTTTTCAGATGGCGCTCAGGCAACCCATGGAAGCTCAGCAACAAGTGATCGAATTCCTGTGCCACGTACGGCCGGGCGCTGGCGACCAAGGCGTCGAGGTATTCCGGCTGATCGTAGAACGGCTGCAAGATAGAAAACTGCACGTTGAGCTTCTTGTCGCGGACTACACGCTTGGCTTCTTCGATCACCGTGGTCACGGTGCTGTCAGCGAACTGCGGATACAACGGCGCCAGGGTGACTTTTTGAATGCCTTGAGCCGCAAGGCGCGTGAGGGTGGTTTCAAGCGACGGCTCGCCGTAGCGCATCGCCAGCTCCACCGGGCCGTGGGTCCACTGCTGGGTCATTTGCGCTTGCAAGCGACGGCTCAGGACCACAAGCGGCGAACCCTCTTCCCACCAGATCGAGGCGTAGGCATGCGCCGATTGCTCAGGGCGCTTGATCAGGATCAGCGACACCAGCAAGCGCCGCACCGGCCACGGCAGGTCGATCACATAAGGGTCCATCAGGAACTGATTAAGGTAGCTGCGCACATCGGCCACCGAAGTGGACGCCGGTGAACCCAGGTTGACCAGTAACAACGCGTGATCCGTCATGCAACATCCTATGGCTAGAGGCGGCTGGACAAGTCTTCCAGTGCCGCGTGCAACTCAGTGAACTGAAAAGTGAAACCGGCGGCCAGCAACCGTTCGGGGACGGCCTTCTGCCCGCCCAGCAACAACCCGGACAACTCGCCCAGACCGACCTTCAAGGCAAACGCCGGCATCGGCATGAACGCTGGGCGGTGCAGCACCTGGCCCAGGGTGTTGGCAAACTCGCGATTACGTACCGGGTGTGGCGCGCAGGCATTATAAGGACCGCTGGCGTCGCCGTTGTGCAGAAGAAAATCAATCAGGGCGATTTGATCTTTGATATGGACCCACGGCATCCACTGCCGACCATTGCCGATCGGCCCGCCCAGCCCCAGTTTGAACGGCAGCAGCAGGCGCGACAAAAAGCCGCCCTTGGCCGCCAACACCAGGCCAGTGCGCACCAGCACCACGCGGGTGCCGAAGGCTTCGGCGCGCAACGCGGTTTCTTCCCAGGCGATGCACAGTTGGCTGGGGAAATCATCCTGCACCGGGCCACTGGCTTCGGTCAGTTCGCGCTCGCCGCCGTCGCCATACCAGCCCACTGCAGAGCCGGAAATCAACACCGCCGGCTTTTGCGCCAGGCCTTGCATCCAAGCCAGCAAGGTTTCGGTGTGGCCGATGCGGCTGCTCCACAGCAATGCCTTGCGCTTTTTGGTCCATGGGCGATCGGCAATCGGCGCGCCCGCCAGGTTGACCACCGCATCCACCGTGCCGATCACGTCTTGCAAGCGGCCAACACCGAGCACCTCGGCACCGCACCATTTGGCCACGGTATCCGGCTCGCGGCTCCACACGGTCAGGCGATGCCCTTGGGCAAGCCAGTGCAGACAGAGTTGGCGACCGATCAAGCCCGTACCGCCGGTCAGCAAAATATGCATGGGTTTCTCCTCATGTAACGTTTGCCGCCCATCGCTAGTCTATTTTATAAGCATGGATCTTTTGTAAGTGGGCGTTACGTTGGTTTCAGAGGCCGGTTCAGGCCTCCTTCTTAACCCCTCACCCTTAACCTTAGGTCACGCCGTTAGAACAGGTACGCCAAAACTTATACCAAAAAACAATATTGTACAGCTATGGGTGTCGGCGTAGTCTGTACCCAAAGGTAAAACGAGGCCCCCAATGACTGTTCCCATCGCGATCATCGGCACCGGCATCGCCGGTCTTTCCGCCGCCCGAGCGTTACGAGACGCGGGGCACGTTGTACAACTCTTCGATAAAAGCCGTGGCAGTGGTGGCCGCATGTCCAGCAAGCGCAGCGATGCCGGCGCGTTGGACATGGGCGCACAATACTTCACGGCCCGCGACCGGCGCTTCGTCAACGAAGTACAGCGCTGGCAAAGCAACGGCTGGGCCGAACAGTGGAAACCGCAGCTGTACAACTTCAAGTCCGGCCAGCTCACGCCCTCCCCCGACGAGCAGATCCGCTGGGTCGGCACGCCGCGCATGAGCGCTATTACCCGCGCACTGCTTGACGACTTGCCGGTTGAGTTCGGTTGCCGCATCACCGAAGTGTTCCAAGGCAAGCAGCACTGGAACCTGCTGGACGCCGACGGCGGCAATCATGGCCCGTTCAGCCACGTAGTCATTGCCACGCCGGCGCCCCAGGCCACCGCCCTGCTGGCCGCTGCGCCCAAGCTTGCAAGTGCGGCCGCCGGGGTGAAGATGGACCCCACCTGGGCCGTCGCGCTGGCCTTTGACACGCCGCTGGATACGCCGATGCAAGGCTGCTTTGTGCAAGACAGCCCGCTCGACTGGCTGGCGCGCAACCGCAGTAAACCCGGGCGTGACGCCACCCTCGACACCTGGGTGTTGCATGCCACCAGCGCCTGGAGCAAGGCCAATCTCGACTTGCCCAAAGAGGCGGTAATCGAACACCTGCACGGTGCCTTCGCCGAACTGCTGCACAGCGCCATGCCCGCACCGTCCTTTAGCCTGGCCCATCGCTGGCTCTACGCCAGGCCGTCGGAGCGGCATGAATTTGGCGTGCTGGCCGACGCCGACCTGGGCTTGTATGTGTGTGGTGACTGGTGCCTGTCCGGGCGGGTCGAAGGCGCGTGGCTCAGCGGCCAGGAGGCCGCACGCCGCCTGATCGAACACCTGCAATGAACCGTCTCAACCCGACGAAATTGCTGTTGTCGAAGTGGACAGCAGCACGCCCGCGCAACAAGGAAAAACACTTCCTCGTCACCGAACTGTTCCGTGATGACGAAGGCACCGTGCTCGAAATCGAGCTGCAAGCGGTCATGACCCGCCGCGCCGAACGCCTCCCGTGGCAAACCCTGCAAAATGCCGAAGACTGGCGCATGGGTTGGAAATAGCGGGCGCTGAAAATACTTATACAAATAATTTGACTTGTACAGCATCAAACCTATGATGAGATTTAGTTGTACAGAGTTATAAATCTGTATAGGAATTTCGCAGAGGGTTGAGCATGTCCAGCAGCGCAAAACCGAAGATCGCCATCAGTGCCTGCCTGCTCGGCGAAAACGTGCGCTTTAACGGCGGACACAAACAATCCCTGCTGTGCAGCCAAACGCTCGCCGACTATTTCGACTTCGTGCCGTTGTGCCCCGAAGTGGCGATCGGCCTGGGCATCCCCCGCGAACCGATTCGCCTGGTGGGCGACCCTGCCCACCCGCAGGCGGTCGGCACCGTGCACCGTGACCTCAATGTGACGCAGCCATTGGATGATTACGGCCAGCAGATGGCTGTGGAACACACAGACCTGTGCGGCTACATCTTCATGCAGAAGTCGCCGTCGTGCGGGCTGGAGCGGGTCAAGGTCTACCGCGACAACGGCACGCCCGTTGATGGCGGCGGGCGCGGCATTTATGCCCAGGCGTTTTGCGCACGCCACCCCAACCTGCCGGTGGAAGAAGACGGCCGGTTGAATGACCCGGTGCTGCGCGAGAACTTCCTCACCCGCGTGTTCGTGTACGCCAGCTGGCAAGAATTGCTGGCTGAGGGCATCACCCGTCACCGCCTTTTGGCGTTCCACGCGCGCTACAAATACCTGCTGATGGCCCACAGCCCTGTGCATTACAAAAGCCTTGGCCACCTGCTGGGCAGCATGGGCAAGAGCATCAACCTGGATGAACTGGCCGCCGGCTATTTCAGCGAGTTGATGACCGGCCTGAAAAAGTGCGCCACACGCGGCACCCACACCAATGTGCTGCAACACATCAGCGGCTACCTCAAACAAGCCATCAGCGCCGAGGACAAGCAGGAAATGCAAACCGTCATCGGCCAATACCGCACCGGCATCGTGCCGCTGGTGGTGCCGCTGACCTTGCTCAAACATCACTTTCGCCAACACCCGGACCGCTACATCGCGCAGCAGGCGTACCTGCAGCCGCACCCGGAAAACCTCAGCCTGCGTAATGCGATCTAGACCATGACACCTGCCCTGCAAGACGACCCTGTCGAAGACATCGCCCAAGCCATCGAAGACGGCTGGCTGCCGATTCGCGAAGTGGCGCGCCAGACCGGCGTCAACGCCGTGACCCTGCGCGCCTGGGAGCGCCGTTATGGCCTGATCGTGCCCCAGCGCACGCCCAAGGGCCATCGGCTGTTCAGCGCCGAACATGTACAACGCATCCACACCATTCTGACCTGGCTCAACCGTGGTGTGCCGGTCAGCCAGGTCAAAGGCTTGATCGATTCCGCCCAGGCCAGCCCCGACAGCGTCGAAAATGAATGGCATGTGCTGCGTCATAAACTGCTCACCGCAATCAGCGAATTGGCCGAACGCCGGGTCGACGACCTGTTCAACCAGGCCATGGCGCTGTACCCGCCGCGCACCTTGTGTGAGCAATTGATGCTGCCGCTGCTCAACGCGCTGGAGCAACGCTGGCAGGGCCAGTTCGGCGCGCAAATGGAGCGAGTGTTTTTTCTGTCCTGGCTGCGCAGCAAGTTCGGCGCGCGTATTTACCACAACAACCGCCAGCTCCAGGGCGCGCCGTTGCTGCTGGTCAACCAGTCAGACGTGCCCCTGGAGCCACACCTGTGGCTTAGCGCCTGGCTGGCC
Organism: Pseudomonas sp. WS 5146; assembly: GCF_012985495.1. Lineage (NCBI taxonomy): Bacteria > Pseudomonadati > Pseudomonadota > Gammaproteobacteria > Pseudomonadales > Pseudomonadaceae > Pseudomonas > Pseudomonas sp. WS 5146. Next base: position 83,405 of record NZ_JAAQWL010000005.1, on the reverse strand, counting down.
AGCAGCGCCGACTGCCCCGTGGAGGTTTTTGATTGGCCTTTGCCGACCGGCGAACTGGCCCTGGCCGTGGAACACCTGCAACCGCGTGCGGTGCTGCTGTACTCAAGCAAAGCCCTCCACTTGTCGGCACTCGGCAAACTGTTGGGCGGCATCAGTTGCCCAATTTTGATTGCCGGACCAACGGTATGCATCCACCAGGACGAGTTAGCCGTATTAACCCGTGACACTCCTGAATTGTTCGTGGCCGAAGACCCCTTGTCAGCCCACCAGTTACTGATCCAGCGTGGAATTGTCTAAATGCATTTGATCTGGCTGCGCACCGACTTGCGCCTACACGACAACACCGCCCTCGCCGCCGCCTGCCAGCGCGGCCCGGTTGCCGCCGTGTACCTGATCACACCGCAGCAATGGCTGGCCCATGATGATGCACCCTGCAAAGTCGATTTCTGGCTGCGTAACCTCAAGCACCTGAGCCAGGCCCTTGGCGAACTGAACATTCCCTTGCTGATTCGCACCGCCGACACCTGGGACCAGGCGCCCGCCGTGCTGGGCAAACTGTGCCGGGAACTGTCAGTGGAGTCGGTGCACGTCAACGAGGAATACGGCATCCACGAGAGCCGTCGCGATGTGGCCGTGGCCAACGCCCTGGAGGCTGACGGTGTGACGTTCCACAGCTACCTCGACCAACTGTTTTTCCAACCCGGCAGCGTGCTGACCAAAACCGGCACTTACTTTCAGGTGTTCAGTCAGTTCCGCAAGGTCTGCTACAGCCGCCTGCACAGCGCCTTGCCGCGCCTGGTGGCCACGCCGCAACAACAGGCACCGCAGGATGTGCACAGCGACGCCATCCCGGATCAGGTCGACGGTTTCGCGCCGCCCAGCGAGACCTTGCGCGCTTTCTGGCCCGCCGGTGAAGAAGAAGCCCGGCGTCGCCTTGACGCCTTCGCCGACCAACAGATCAGCTACTACAAAGACGAACGCGACTTCCCGGCCAAACCCGGCACCAGCCAGCTCTCGGCCTACCTCGCCGCCGGTGTGGTTTCGCCGCGCCAGTGCCTGCACGCCGCCCTGCAAACCAACCAGGGCGAGTTCGAAAGCGGCGATATCGGCGCCATCACCTGGATCAACGAGTTGCTGTGGCGCGAGTTCTATAAACACATTCTGGTCGGTTACCCACGGGTCTCACGCCACCGTGCGTTCCGCCCCGAAACCGAGGCACTGGCCTGGCGCGATGCGCCCAAGGACTTGGCCGCCTGGCAGCAAGCGCGCACCGGCCTGCCGATCATTGACGCAGCCATGCGCCAACTGCTGGAAACCGGTTGGATGCACAATCGCCTGCGCATGGTGGTGGCGATGTTTTTGACCAAGAACCTGCTGATCGACTGGCGCGAAGGCGAGCGCTTCTTTATGCGCCACTTGATCGACGGCGACCTGGCCGCCAACAACGGCGGCTGGCAGTGGAGTTCGTCCACCGGCACCGACGCGGCACCGTACTTCCGGATTTTCAGCCCGTTGAGCCAGTCGGAAAAGTTCGACAGCGAAGGGGTGTTCATCAAGCACTGGCTGCCAGAGTTGGCGGCGCTGAACAAAAAAGAAGTGCACAACCCCGAAGCCGCCGGTGGCCTGTTCGGCGCGGCAGATTACCCACGCTCGATTGTCGACCTGAAAAAATCCCGCGAGCGCGCCCTCGCCGCCTTCCGCAACCTGCCTTCACGCCAGGAGGTCGCCGAACATGAGTGACTTCCTGCACCGGTTCGCCCAAGCCTTTACCACGCTGGACAAGCACAACCTGCACCTGCTCGACAGCTTGTACAGCCAGGACATTGCCTTCACCGATCCGCTGCACGAAGTGCATGGGCTGCCCGCTTTGCGCGGCTACTTCGCCGAGATGTACGGCAATATCAGCCAGTTGCGTTTTGACTTCCATGGCTTCGACCAGGTCGCCGAAGGTGAAGGCTACCTGCGCTGGAAAATGAGTTTTTGCCACCCGCGCCTGGCCAATGGCAAGGTAATCCGGGTGGAAGGTTGCTCGCACCTGATGTGGCGCGACAAGGTCTACCGCCATCGCGATTATTTCGATGCGGGCGCGTTGCTCTATGAACACTTACCGGTAGTCGGCCGTGTGGTCAGTTGGCTAAAAAGGAGAATGGGATGAGCCTTGTACCGCCCCGCCGTTATTGGTTGACCGGCGCCAGCAGTGGCATCGGTGCCGCACTGGCCGTCGAACTGCTCAACAGTGGCGCGCATGTGGCGCTCAGCTCGCGCAGCAAAGGCCCGCTGGAAGCGTTCGCCCAGCGTTATCCAGGCCAAGTGCTGGTGGTAGCCGGCGACCTGACCAACAGCCAGACCGTGCGCGAGATCGGCGAACACATCGGCGAGGTCTGGGGTTCATTGGATACGGTGATCCTCAACGCCGGCACCTGTGAGTATGTCGACGCCCGGCAATTCGATTCCTCCATCGTCGAGCACGTGGTGCGCACCAACCTGCTTGCCAGCAGCTATTGCATCGAAGCTGCGCTGCCGCTGTTGCGCAAAGGGCTCACCCCACATCTGGTGGGCGTTGCGAGCGCCGTGACCTACCTGCCAATGCCGCGCGCCGAAGCCTATGGCGCGTCCAAGGCCGGGCTGCGTTACCTGTTCGAATCGCTGCGCATCAGCCTGTCGCCGGAGAACATCGACGTCACGGTGATCAGCCCGGGCTTTGTCGACACCCCGCTGACCGAACGCAATGATTTCCCGATGCCGCTGAGCTGGTCCGCCGAAAAGGCTGCGCGGCATATCTTCGCCAAATTGGAAAAGCGCCCGCTGGAAATCGCCTTCCCCGCGATGTTTATCGCCACCTTGTGGCCACTGTCGAAGCTGCCCAACCGCGCGCAACTGATTATCGGCAAACGCATGCTGCGCAGCCCGCCACCGAAGAAGGACGACCTGTGAAGATCGCCATCATCGGCAGCGGTATCGCCGGGCTGACCAGCGCTTACCTGCTCAGCCGGCGCCACGACATCACGCTGTTTGAGGCGGGCGAGCGCATTGGCGGGCACACTCACACGGTCAACGTCACGGTCAAAGGTAAACCCTATGCCGTGGACACCGGTTTTATCGTGTTCAACGACTGGACCTACCCTAATTTCATCCGTCTGCTCGGGCAGATTGGCGTGACCTTCAAGCCCACCGAAATGAGCTTTTCGGTTCGCGACCAGAACGCAGGTTTCGAGTACAACGGTAATAACCTCAACAGCCTGTTTGCCCAGCGCCGCAATATTCTCTCGCCGGGATTCTGGGGCATGTTGCGCGACATTCTGCGCTTTAATCGCCAGGCACCGCTGGACCTGCAAGAGCAACGCATCAGTGCCGATATGACCCTGGGCGACTACCTCGAGGCCGGGGGTTATGGCCCACGCTTTATCCGCCATTACATCGTGCCGATGGGCGCGGCGATCTGGTCGATGTCGCTGGCGGACATGCTCGGTTTTCCGTTGCAGTTCTTTGTGCGGTTCTTCAAGAACCACGGGTTGCTATCGGTGAACAATCGGCCGCAATGGTGCGTGATCGAAGGTGGTTCCAGCAGTTATATCGAACCTTTGACCCGCAGTTTTCGCGAGCAGATCCGCCTGAACTGCCCTGTGGATAAAGTCGAACGCACAGGCGACGGCGTGGTTATCCACAGCCTTGCCGGCAGCGAGACCTTTGACCGCGTGGTGTTCGCCTGTCACAGCGACCAGGCCCTGGCGTTGCTGGCCGACCCGAGCCAGGCTGAGCAGGACATTCTTGGTGCCCTGCCCTACGCCGACAATGACGTGGTGCTGCACACCGACACGCGCCTGCTGCCCGATCGCAAACTGGCCTGGGCCAGCTGGAATTATCGCCTGAGCGGCAGCGCGCAAACCCAGGCGGCCGTCACTTACGACATGAACATCCTGCAAGGCATCCACAGCGACACCACCTTTTGCGTCAGCCTCAACCAGACGCTGATGATCAACCCGCTGAAGATCCTCGCGCGCTACACCTATGCGCATCCGCAATACAGCCTGGCGGCAGTGGCCGCACAAAACCGCTGGGAAGAATTGCACGGCGCGCGGCACACCTTTTACTGCGGCGCCTACTGGGCCAACGGTTTTCATGAAGACGGCGTGAGCAGCGCATTACGCGTGGCCCAGGCCTTTGGCGAAACCCTATGAACAGCGCCCTGTACAGCGGCTGGATCGCCCATCGCCGGTTTGCGCCCAAGGCCCACGCCTTTCGCTACCGCATCGGCCTGCTGTACCTGGACTTGAGCGAACAAGACGAAGTGCTCGGCCTATCACCCCTGGCCGGCAACAGCCGCCTGGCGCCCTTCGGCTTTCGCCAGCAGGACTACCTGCGTGAATTCACGCGTCACGGCATGAGCTTGAGCGATGCCGTGCGCCAGGAAGTCGGCAAGGCACTGGGGCGCGAGCCCCGGGGCGTTATCTGCCTACTGACCCAGGCCCGCAGTTGGGGCCTGGCTTTTAACCCGGTGAGTTTCTTCTACTGCTTCGAGGCCGACGGGCAACTGGCCGCGATCCTGTGTGAAGTAACCAACACCCCGTGGCGCGAGCGTTACCACTATGTGCTGCCGGCCCAGGCGCTCGGCGCCGAGGAACACCAGCACTTCGCCGTGGCCAAGGCGTTCCATGTGTCGCCGTTTTTACCCCGCGACCTGGAATATCGCATGAGTTTCAGCCCGCCGGCCGACAGGCTTGGTGTGCACATGGCCGACTGGCAGGGCACGCAAAAAGTCTTCGACGCCACCTTGAGCCTGCAAAAAGAAACGCTGACCCGCGCCAGCCTGCATCGTTACCTGTGGCGCTTCCCGTGGATGACCGCCAAGACCTGCCTGGCGATTTACTGGCAAGCCATGCGCCTGTTGCTCAAACGCACACCGATTTTTTCCCATCAGGCCGCCGATGGCGCCTCTCGCACCGCAGTCGGGTATACCAAGGATCGCCGCCATGAAATCCCCTAGCTTATCGGTCAAGACCAACCGCCTGAACGTCAACGGCGTGACCAGTGCGCTGTTGCGCAAAGGTGTACTGCGCCAGCTCAGCCAACTGCGCCACGGCCAGTTGGTAGTGATTGAAGAGGGTGAACGCCAGGTGTTCGGCGCACGCGAAGCGCATCTGTTGGGCGAAATCCAGATCCACGATTCGGCGGTCTGGGGCTTGGTGGCCGCCAATGGTTCGATCGGCGCCGGCGAGGCGTTTATCCACGGTTACTGGAGCAGCCCGGACCTCACCGCCGTGGTGCGTGTGATGGTCAGCAACCTTGATGTGCTTGACGCAATGGAAGGCGGCCTGGCGCGCTTGGCGCGACCGTTCACCCAAGGCCTGCACTGGCTTAACCGCAACACCCGCAAGGGCTCGCAGAAAAATATCGCCGCCCACTATGACCTGGGCAACGACCTGTTCGAGGAATTCCTCGACCCGACCATGATGTATTCGGCGGCGCAGTTCCTGACGCCCGACGACAGCCTGGAGCAGGCGCAACTGAACAAACTGGAACGCATCTGCCAGAAGCTTGCGCTCAAACCCACTGACCATTTGCTCGAAATCGGCACCGGCTGGGGCAGCATGGCGTTGTATGCGGCGCAGCACTATGGCTGCAAGGTCACCACCACGACCTTGTCCAAAGAACAGTTTGCCTACACCGAAAAACGCATCGAGGCCTTGGGCCTCAAGGATCAGGTGAAGCTGCTGCTGCAAGATTATCGCGACCTGACCGGTCAGTACGACAAGCTGGTGTCCATCGAGATGATCGAAGCGGTCGGCCATCGCTTCCTGCCCACCTACTTCAAGCAATGCGCGCACCTGCTCAAAAGCGACGGCCTGATGCTGCTGCAAGCCATCACCATTCGTGAGCAGCGTTTTGAGCAGGCCAAGAACAGCGTCGACTTTATCCAGCGCTATATTTTCCCCGGTGGCGCCCTGCCATCCGTGCAGAACATGTTGCAGATCGTCAGCCGCGACACCGACATGAACCTGCTGCACATGGAAGACTTCGGCTTGCACTACGCGCGCACCTTGCGCCTGTGGCATGAGAACTTCCGTCGCGCCCATGGCCGCCTTGCCGAGTTGGGCTACGATGAATACTTCCTGCGCCTGTGGGAATTCTACTTGTGCTACTGCGAAGGTGGGTTTATGGAGCGAACGATCGGTACCGCGCAGTTGCTGCTGGCCAAGCCTGCGGCGATCAACCCGCCGTTGCTCGGGCGTTTCAGTGCTTAAAACGCTGGCCAATGCCGTGCTGTTCCAGTGCGGTTGGTTTGCCTGTGTGCTGGGCGGTGACACCCGCTGGTTATGGGTGGGCGCTGGTGTGCTGGTCATCCACCTGCTGTGGACAAGCTCATGGTCTGAAGACGGCCAAGTGCTCCTGGCCGTGACCCTTTTGGGCACCGTGGTCGATACCTCGTTGCGCACCTTTGGCGTGTTTAACTTCGGTTTTCCAGGGCCGCTGATTCCCTTCTGGCTAATCATGCTATGGGCACTGCTCGCGACTACGCTGCGCCATTGCCTGGCCTGGAGCGCACAACCCTGGTGGCGCGCCAGCCTGCTGGGTGCGGTGGGCGGGCCGTTGTCTTACTACGCCGGCAGCCAATTGGCCGGTGTGCGTTTCGGCTACGACACAACGCTAACGCTGATCGGCCTGGCGCTGCTTTGGGCGATCCTGTTCCCCGTCATGCACTGGGTGGCGCGACAGCTTGGCCACTGACGTCCGTCAGAGCATTCATGCGCACCCAGCGCGCTTGCCTTACACTGCGCGCCTATGACCAACATCCCCCACACTCAAATCTCCGAACCCGCCGTCACCTGCTCGACGTGCGCGGCCTGCTGCTGCCAGCTGGAAGTCATGCTGATTACCGACACGGGTGTGCCGCAACGCTATATCGATACCGACGACTGGGGCGGTGAAGTGATGCTGCGCCTGGATGACGGCTGGTGCGCGGCGCTGGATCGGGACACGATGATGTGCACGATCTACGAGCGGCGGCCGTTGATCTGTCGGGAATTCGAGATGGGTGCGCCGGAGTGCCTGGAAGAGCGCCAGGGCATTGCGACGGCGTATCGCTGAGCCAAAATGTGGTGGATATAAAATGTGGGAGCTGGCTTGCCTGCGATAGCATCACTTCGGTGTAACTGATAAACCGAGGTGTCTGCATCGCAGGCAAGCCAGCTCCCACATGGTTTTGCGCAGGCTTGAGAGTTACAACGGGTAGGTGTAGTGCAACGAGTAGCTTTCTACCCCGTCGTTATTGCTGCTGATGCCCGCATTGGAATAGTGCGTGGCGCGAATGCCCACTTCATGCCCACCGGCAAAGCGCAAACCAAAGCCCAGTCGGTCTTCGAACTGGAAGGCCTGGCCGATGTTGTTGTCTTCAACCCGTGTACGTGAAAACACCGCGACACCGATCCCGGCTTCTATATAGGGCTTGACCTTCTCCCCGGCAAACTCGTACACAAACACCGGCGAGAACGACAGGCTGCTGACACTCGCGCGTTTGTCGCCATCCCAGTAGGTGTAAGCGCCGCTCCAATAGCCGGTCAGTCGGCCCGTATCACTCTGCCACCAGCTTTTATCCCAATCCGACGTCAGCCCCAATCGATAGGTCATGGTCGAATCGCTGGTGCCCCCCACCCCAAATTCCAGGCCGGCGGCCTGGGCCGAAACTGAGTGTCCCACCACAGCGGCCGCAATCGCAGCCAAACAGAACAAGCGCTTCATAAGAGCACATCCTTTGAGATCGAAGTCGTATGGTTTTGTACAGGCTAACGCTATAGAAGCTTGCGCGATGCCAGAAGTTCAGCTTCTAACCGCGATGTTTCACGAATTTTTCACAAGCCAAAATTACGCACAACACCGGGAGATTTCCAGAGTGTCGGTAGGATATTTCTTAGGTGATCGACGTCGCCGCTGGTCCAGAACTGCGCTGGCTCAGGCTTGCCGGGCGACAGCAGGTTACGTTCGCCCAACAGACGCTTGAGCTGACGCGCCACGGCAGCGCCGGTGTCGATCAGGATGATGCTAGGGGGAAGCATCTGTGCCAGAAGCGGCTTGAGGAAGGGGTAATGGGTACAGCCGAGGATGATGGTGTCACAACCGGCGCTCAGCAGCGGGTCGACATAGCCCTGCAACAGCTGGCGCAGCGCGGTGCTGTTGAGGTCACCGGTTTCGATCAACTCCACCAGGCCCGGGCACGGCTGGGTAATCACCCGCACGTCGGTGGCAAAGCGGTCGAGTAATGCTGCGAACTTGGCACTTTGCAATGTGCCGGTGGTGGCGAGCACGCCGACCACGCCACTGCGGGTGGCAGCGGCGGCTGGCTTGACCGCCGGCTCCATACCCACCAAAGGCCAGTCGGGATAGTCCTGGCGCAAATCAGCCACGGCGGCGACGGTTGCGGTGTTGCAGGCAATCACAAAGGCTTTGGCGCCTTGTTCACGAAAAAACTCGGCGACCAAACGGCTACGCTCAAGAATGAACGCCGGGGATTTTTCACCGTAGGGGATATGCCCGCCATCAGCCACGTACAGCAGTGACTCATGGGGCAACAACTGCTGGATTTCATCCAGCACCGACAGGCCGCCGACGCCGGAATCGAACACACCGATGGGCGCGTCCTTAACCATGGGCCGTCCCGCAAACGCTGCAGCCGGGGTCGCGCTTGACGCGCAGTTCGCGAAAACGCGTGGTCAAGGCGTCGATCAGTAGCAAGCGCCCCACCAAGGGTTCACCAAAGCCTGCCAGCAACTTCAGCGCTTCCAGTGCTTGCAGGCTACCGACCAGCCCGACCAACGGACCGACCACACCGGCTTCGCTGCAGGTCAGCTCGGTGTCGCTGCCGTGCCCATATAAACAGTGGTAGCACGGGCTTTCGTCGCGGCGCGGGTCGAACACTGACAATTGCCCTTCCAGGCGAATGGCCGCACCGCTGACCAATGGTTTTCCAGCCGCAACACAAGCGGCGTTGACGGCTTCACGGGTGGCGAAGTTGTCGCTGCAATCGAGCACCACGTCTACCGCGGCCACTGCGGCGGCGAGTGAATCGGCATCCAGCGCAGTGCGATGGGCGACCAACGTAATTTCGGGGTTGATGCCGGCCAGGCGACGCATGGCCGAATCGACCTTGGCCTGCCCGACGCTGTCGGTGTCGTGGATGATCTGGCGTTGCAGGTTGGTCAGGTCGACAGTGTCGAAGTCTGCCAGGTGCAACTCGCCCACGCCGGCAGCGGCCAGGTACAACGCGACTGGCGCACCCAAGCCGCCGAGGCCGACAATCAGCGCATGGCCGTTTTTAAGACGCAGCTGGCCTTCGATGTCGACATGTTGCAACAGAATCTGTCGGCTATAGCGCAACAGCTCCTGGTCGGTCAGCACGGGCGGCGCCCCAACGTGATGCGTTCGTGGCCGCCGAGGTCGATGCGGCTGTGGACCTCTTCAAAGCCCTCACCCGACAACAAATCACGTACCGCCGCAGCTTGGTCGTAACCGTGTTCGAGCAGCAGCCAGCCACCGGTATTCAAGTGGGCTGGGGCCTGAGCGATGATCAACCGCAGATCGTCCAGCCCATCATGGCCCGCCACCAAGGCGCTGGCCGGTTCAAAGCGCACATCGCCTGCCACCAGGTGCGGATCATTATCGGCAATGTAAGGCGGGTTGCTGATGATCAATTCGAAGCGCTGGCCTTGCAGCGCGCTGAACCAATGGCTGTTCAACACCGTGGCGTTCTTCAGGTGCAGGCGCTGGCGGTTGCGTTCGGCCAGGGCTACGGCTTCGAGCACACGGTCAACGGCAGTGACCTGCCAGGCCGGGCGTTCGCTGGCCAGGGCCAGGGCGATCGCGCCGCTGCCGGTGCCCAGGTCGAGGACCTTGGCAGGCGTGGCCGGCAACAATTCAAGGGCGGCTTCCACCAGCAGCTCGGTTTCCGGGCGCGGGATCAGCGTGTGCGGCGCGACCTCCAGGTCGAGCTTCCAGAAACCCTGCTGACCGAGGATGTAGGCCACCGGCTCACCCGTGCGGCGACGCTGCAGGTAATCGGCAAAGGTCAGCGCATCTTCGCTGCTGACGATTTTTTCCGGCCAGGTGTGCAAGTAGCTGCGCGATTTGCCCAAGGCAGCGGCCAGTAACAGTTCCACATCCAGACGCGCGGTGGGCGAGTCAGGCAGGTCAGCGGCGCGCAGGAGGCTGGCAATAATGGTCATTTATTCACCTATCGCCGCCAATTGATCGGCCTGGTATTCGGCCAGCAAAGGCTCGATCACCGCATCAACGCCGCCGGCGAGAATTTCGTCGAGGGAGTAAAGCGTGAGGTTGACCCGGTGGTCGGTGACCCGGCCTTGGGCGAAGTTGTAGGTGCGGATGCGTTCGGAGCGGTCGCCCGAGCCCACCAGCAGCTTGCGCTCGCTGGCAATCGCGTTGGCGGCGGCGCTGGTCTGCTGGTCGTTGAGCTTGGCCGACAGCCAGGACATGGCCCGCGCACGGTTTTTGTGCTGGGAACGCTCTTCCTGGCATTCGACCACGATGCCCGACGGCAAGTGGGTGATCCGGATCGCCGAGTCGGTCTTGTTCACGTGCTGACCACCGGCGCCCGACGAACGGTAGGTGTCGACACGCAAGTCCGCCGGGTTGATCTCAATGGCTTCCTGCTCGTCCGGCTCGGGCAACACGGCCACGGTGCACGCCGAGGTGTGGATACGGCCCTGGGATTCAGTCGCCGGAACCCGCTGCACGCGGTGCGCGCCGGACTCGAATTTAAGCTTGCCGTAGACGTTGTCACCTTCGACCCGGGCGATGACTTCTTTATAGCCGCCGTGCTCACCCTCATTCTCGGACAAAATCTCGACCCGCCAGCCACGTCGCTCGGCGTAGCGCGAGTACATGCGGAACAGGTCGCCGGAGAAGATTGCCGCCTCGTCGCCACCGGTGCCGGCGCGGATTTCGAGGAACACGTTGCGCCCGTCGTTCGGGTCTTTGGGCAGCAGCATGCGTTGCAGGTCGCCTTCCAACTCGGCCAGCTTCTCTTTGGCTTCGCGGACTTCTTCCACGGCCATTTCACGCATGTCCGGGTCGCTGTCCTTGAGCAGCGCCTGGGCGCCTTCGAGGTCGGCCTGCACTTTCATCAGGCTTTTATAGGTGGCCACAATCGGCTCAACTTCGGCGTATTCCTTGGAATAGGCGCGGAACTTGGTCTGATCGGAGATGACCTCGCCATCGCCGAGCAAGGCGGTCAGTTCTTCGAAACGGTCCTGGAGCACGTCCAGTTTATTGAGCAGTGACGCTTTCATTGCGGTTTTTTATCCGAAGAGCTATCTGACGCGCCCTCACCGAGGGCAAAGAGTTCCTGGGCCATGGCCAGCGCATCGAGGCGGCCTTCGGCGGTAAGCTTTTTCAACTGAACGCTGGGGGCGTGGAGCAATTTGTTGGTCAGGCCACGTGCCAATTGCATCAGCACTTCTTCGGCGCTGCTGCCGTTGGCCAGCAAGCGCTGGGCCTTGATCAATTCTTCATCGCGCAGGCGTTCACCCTGCTGACGATACGCCTTAAGCACGTCGACCGCCGCCAGCTCACGCAGGCGCACCATAAAGTCTTCGGCGCCGGTGCTGACCATTTCCTCGGCGGCCTGGGCTGCGCCCTGGCGACTCTTGAGGTTTTCGGCGACCACTTCGTGCAGATCATCGACGCTATAGAGGTAAACGTCGTCCAACTCGCCGACTTCAGGCTCGATATCACGGGGAACAGCGATATCCACCATGAAGATCGGTTTGTGCTTGCGCAGCTTCAGCGCGCTCTCGACCGCGCCTTTGCCCAGGATCGGCAACTGGCTGGCGGTGGAGCTGATGACGATATCGCTGCGCACCAGCTCGGCCGGGATGTCCGAGAGCAACACCGCGTGGGCGCCAAACTGCTCGGCCAGGATGCTCGCGCGCTCCAGGGTGCGGTTGGCGACCACGATACGCTTGACGCCCAGGTCATGCAGGTGGCGAGCGACCAAGGTGATGGTTTCACCGGCGCCGATCAACAGCGCCTGGCTGCGCTGCAAGTCACTGAAAATCTGTTTGGCCAGGCTCACGGCGGCGAACGCGACGGACACCGGGTTTTCACCGATGGCGGTGTCGGTGCGCACCTGCTTGGCCGAATTGAACGTAGCCTGGAACAAACGGCCAAGCAACGGGCCGACGGTGCCAGCCTCGCGGGCCACGGCGTAGGCGGATTTCATCTGGCCGAGGATCTGCGGCTCGCCCAACACCAGCGAGTCGAGCCCTGCGGCGACGCGCATCATGTGACGAACTGCCGCATCCTCTTCGTGCACATATGCACTGGCGCGCAGGTCCTCGAGATCCAAATGGTGATAATCGGCCAGCCAGCGCAGCACCACATCCGCTGAGAGATGTTCCTGCTCTATATAAAGCTCGCTGCGATTGCAGGTCGAAAGGATCGCAGCTTCGCGGCTGTCGGTGAGCCGGCAGAGCTGCTGCAAGGCCTCAACCAACTGCTCTGGCGTAAACGCCACGCGCTCGCGCACGTCTACGGTTGCAGTCTTGTGGTTAATACCGAGTGCGAGGAAGGCCATTCAATATCGCTGATGATGTCGGGAAGCCGACAATTGTCCTACTTCGATAGATCCAGAACAACCACCGTCGTCTATTGTCCTAGTAGCTTGTGCCTATAAAGGCGCCCACTGAGACTCGGTTATGTTTGGCCGAAGGCTTGTGTCATGATGATCCGACCGCAGGTTAGTCGTCCTCTTCCTATATGAATAGATCTTCCGCGTTGCTCCTTGCTTTTGTCTTCCTCAGCGGCTGCCAGGCCTTGGCACCCGTGTCGCCGGACGGTACGCCGCCGGTCGAAGACAGCGCCCCAGCCCCTGAAAAGCCCAAGGTTTACTCCTCGTTCAATGAAGAAACGATCTACAGCCTGCTGACCGCGGAACTCGCCGGCCAGCGCAATCGTTTCGATATTGCCCTGGATAACTATGTGACCCAGGCCATCAACACCCAGGACCCGGGCATTTCGGAGCGTGCGTTTCGCATCGCCGAATACCTGGGCGCTGACCAGGCCGCGCTGGATACTTCGCTGATCTGGGCGAAAAACGCTCCGCAAGACCTGGAAGCGCAACGTGCGGCGGCCGTGCAACTGGCACGCGCCGGGCGCTATGACGACTCCATGGTGTATATGGAGAAAGTCCTGCAGGGCAAGGGCGACACGCATTTCGACTTCCTCGCGCTGTCGGCTGCCGACACTGACCAGGACACGCGCAATGGCTTGATGAAGAGTTTTGACCGCCTGCTGCAAAAGCATCCGAAAAACAGCCAACTGATTTTCGGCAAAGCCTTGCTGCTGCAGCAGGATGATGAATCCGATGCCGCCCTCAAGCTGCTGGAGCAGAACCCGCCGGAAGACGGCGAGATCGCCCCGATTCTGCTGCGCGCACGCTTGCTGCAGAACCTTAATCGCGGCAAGGAAGCGATTCCACTGCTGGAAAAAAGCATCAAGAAATACCCGGGCGACAAGCGCTTGCTGCTGACCTATGCGCGAATGCTGGTGGAGCAAGACCGCATGGAAGACGCCAAAGTGCAGTTCGCCAACCTGGTCCAGCAATACCCCGACGACGACGAGCTGCGTTACTCCCTGGCACTGGTCTGCCTGGAAGCCAAGGCCTGGGACGAGGCCAAGGGTTATCTGGAGGAGCTGATCGAGCGCGAAAGCCATGTGGATTCGGCGCACCTGAACCTCGGCCGCATCGCGGAAGAACGCAACGACCCGCAGGCTGCGCTGCTTGAGTACGCCCAGGTCGGCCCCGGCAACGATTACCTGCCGGCCCAGCTGCGTCAGGCCGATATCCTGATGAGCAACGGCCGCGCCGACGAAGCGGAAAAACGCCTGGCGGCGGCACGTGATGCCGAACCGGACTATGCGATCCAGCTGTACCTGATCCAGGCCGAAACACTGTCGGCCAACAAGCAGGGCGAACGCGCCTGGAAATTGCTGCAACAAGCCTTGCTGCAATACCCCGACGATTTGAACCTGCTGTACACCCGCGCCATGCAGGCGGAAAAACGCAATGACCTGGCGCAGATGGAAAAAGACCTGCGCCTGATCATCAAGCGCGACCCGGACAATGCCATGGCGCTCAATGCCCTGGGCTACACCCTGTCGGACCGCACCACGCGTTACGCCGAAGCCAAGGTGCTGATCGAACAAGCCCACAAGCTCAACCCGGAAGACCCGGCCGTGCTCGACAGCCTGGGTTGGGTGAATTACCGCCTGGGCAATCTGGACGAAGCCGAACGCCTGCTGCGCCAGGCACTCGAACGTTTCCCTGACCAAGAGGTGGCAGCCCACCTGGGTGAAGTGCTGTGGGCCAATGGCAAACAGCGCGAAGCGCGACAAATCTGGGAAAAATTCCTCAAGGAACAACCCGAAAGCCCCATCCTGCGCGGCACCATCAAGCGCCTGACCGGATCCGAGACCCTTTAAGCTTATGTTTTTGCGCCACGTTATTGTTTTCAGTTTCATCGCCCTGCTCGCCGGTTGCGCGGGCATCGGCAGTCGTGAATCCGTTGAAGGCCAGGGCAACCCGGCGCAATGGAAACAGCACAAAGAGCAGCTCAGCAGCATCGACGGCTGGCAGATCGACGGCAAGGTCGGGGTTCGCGCGCCGAAAGATTCCGGCAGCGGCACGTTGTTCTGGCTGCAGCGCCAGGACTATTACGATATCCGTTTGTCCGGGCCACTTGGCCGCGGTGCTGCGCGCCTGACCGGCCGGCCAGGGCAAGTGAGCCTGGAAGTGGCCAATCAAGGCCGCTATGAGGCAGCCACGCCGGAAGAACTGCTGGAACAACAGATTGGCTGGAAGCTCCCCGTTTCGCACCTTGTGTGGTGGGTACGCGGCCTGCCTGCGCCGGACAGCAAAAGCAGGCTGAGCCTCAACGGCGACAGCCGCCTGGCCACGCTTGAGCAGGATGGCTGGCAGGTTGAATACCTCAGCTACGTGCAACAGGGCGCCTACTGGCTGCCCGAGCGCATCAAACTGCATGGCACCGACCTTGACGTCACGCTGGTGATCAAGGAATGGCAACCGCGCAAGCTGGGGCAATAACGTGACCGCCACCACCTTGACACTGCCCTCCCCGGCCAAACTCAATTTGATGCTGCACATTCTGGGTCGCCGTGAAGACGGCTACCACGAGTTGCAGACGCTGTTTCAGTTTCTCGATTACGGCGATGAACTCACCTTCGCCGTGCGCGACGATGGCGTGATCCAGCTGCACACCGAATTCGAAGGCGTGCCCCACGACAGCAATCTGATCGTCAGGGCCGCGAAAAAACTTCAGGCGCAATCCGGTTGCTCACTCGGCATCGACATCTGGATCGATAAAATTTTGCCCATGGGCGGCGGCATCGGTGGCGGCAGCTCAAATGCCGCGACCACGCTGCTCGGTTTGAATCACTTGTGGCAACTGGGCTGGGACCACGATCGCCTGGCCACGCTGGGCCTGACACTGGGCGCCGACGTGCCGGTTTTCGTGCGTGGGCACGCGGCTTTTGCCGAAGGCGTCGGGGAGAAACTCACCCCGGAATACCCCGAAGAGCCTTGGTATGTTGTGCTTGTTCCGCAAGTATCTGTAAGTACAGCAGAAATTTTTTCAGATCCACTGTTGACACGTAACTCTCCTCCCATTAAAGTGCGCCCCGTTCCCAAGGGAAACAGTCGAAATGACTGCTTACCGGTTGTAGCAAGGCGTTATCCAGAGGTACGTAACGCTTTGAATTTGTTAGGTAAATTTACCGAAGCAAAATTAACCGGAACTGGAAGTTGTGTGTTTGGGGGCTTCCCAAGCAAAGCTGAAGCTGATAAAGTCTCGGCCCTTCTTACAGAGACCCTTACAGGGTTTGTAGCAAAGGGAAGCAACGTTTCGATGTTGCATCGCAAGCTGCAAAGTCTGCTCTAAAAGGAACCGAGTACTGGGTACTCGTTGCAACAGATACAGGGGCGTCGCCAAGCGGTAAGGCAGCAGGTTTTGATCCTGCCATGCGTTGGTTCGAATCCAGCCGCCCCTGCCATTTTCTAATACTCATCCAGGTTACCCTCAGCCTCTAGGTACTGCGCGTGTCCAAGATGATGGTCTTTACGGGGAACGCCAACCCCGATCTGGCTCGACGTGTCGTACGTCAGCTGCATATCCCTCTCGGTGACATCTCTGTCGGTAAATTCTCCGACGGCGAAATTACAGCCGAGATCAATGAAAACGTCCGCGGTAAAGATGTTTTCATTATTCAGCCGACCTGCGCTCCGACCAACGATAACCTGATGGAACTCGTCGTGATGGCTGATGCCTTCCGCCGCTCCTCAGCGACTCGAATCACAGCTGTAATCCCTTACTTTGGTTATGCCCGTCAGGATCGCCGTCCGCGTTCCGCACGTGTGGCTATCAGCGCGAAAGTCGTTGCTGACATGCTGACCGTGGTAGGCATCGACCGTGTTCTCACGGTTGACCTGCACGCTGACCAAATCCAGGGGTTCTTCGATATTCCGGTAGATAACATCTACGGCTCCCCAGTATTGGTGGATGACATTGAAGACCAGCGCTTTGAAAACCTGATGATCGTGTCCCCGGACATTGGTGGCGTCGTGCGTGCACGGGCTGTTGCCAAATCCCTGGGCGTGGACCTCGGGATCATCGACAAACGCCGTGAGAAAGCCAATCACTCTGAAGTGATGCATATCATCGGTGATGTCGAAGGGCGTACCTGTATTCTGGTTGATGACATGGTCGACACCGCCGGCACCCTGTGCCACGCGGCGAAAGCCTTGAAAGAGCACGGTGCAGCAAAAGTCTTCGCCTACTGCACACACCCTGTGCTGTCGGGCCGAGCGATCGAGAACATCGAGAACTCCATGCTGGACGAACTGGTGGTGACTAACACCATCCCGTTGTCCGCAGCAGCTCAAGCCTGTTCGCGTATCCGTCAACTGGATATCGCACCGGTAGTTGCCGAAGCGGTTCGCCGCATCAGCAACGAAGAATCGATCAGCGCGATGTTCCGATAAGGGTCAAACCTTACGAAACATCCCACTGACGAAAAGCGCCCCGCCCCAGCATTCTGTTGGGGCGGGGCTTTTTTGCCCATATCGCCTTTAGCGCTGGTCGCAAACGCTGGGGCGAATGTGGTTATTTTGGAGATACAACATGAACGATTTTACTCTGAATGCTGAAGCGCGTTCCGACCTGGGGAAAGGTGCGAGCCGCCGCCTGCGTCGTCTCGCAAGCCTGGTTCCAGCTGTAGTTTACGGTGGCGACAAAGCCCCTGAATCCATCAGCATGCTGGCCAAAGAAATCGCCAAACTGCTCGAAAACGATGCGGCCTACAGCCACATCATCGAGCTGAATGTTGGTGGCAAGAAGCAGAACGTCATCATCAAGGCCCTGCAACGTCACCCAGCCAAAGGCCACGTGCTGCACGCTGACTTCGTACGCGTAGTAGCCGGTCAGAAACTGACCGCTATCGTGCCTGTGCACTTTGTTGGTGAAGAAGCTCCGGTCAAGAAAGGCGGCGAAGTTTCGCACGTTGTTGCCGAGATCGAAGTGACCTGCCTGCCGAAAGACCTGCCTGAGTTCATCGAAGTCGACCTGTCGGCTCTGGAAATCGGCGACATCGTTCACCTGTCCGACCTCAAAGCCCCTAAAGGCGTTGAGTTTGTTGCACTGGCTCACGGTGATGACAAAGCTGTTGCAAACGTTCACGCTCCACGCGTTGCACCAGAAGCTGAAGAAGGCGCTGCAGAGTAATTCACTCTGTAATGTCGGAGCTTGAGGAAACATCGCGGACCGGAACGTAGCGAGAAAGCGGGCGATAACGCGGCGTTTACTCTTGAGTAAATGATCTTTTGTTGACCGCTTTCGCCGCACACAGGTTGCGGCGATGTTATCCACAACTCCAAAGGAAGGGCCCCTGTCGTGACTGCCATTAAACTGATCGTTGGCCTGGGAAATCCAGGCGCCGAATACGAACAGACCCGGCATAACGCGGGGGCCCTTTTTGTTGAGCGTATCGCCCACGCACAAGGTGTGAACCTTGTGGCCGATCGCAAATATTTTGGCCTGACCGGGCGCTTCTCGCACCAGGGTCAGGATGTTCGTCTGCTGATTCCTACCACCTACATGAACCGCAGCGGCCAGGCTGTCGCGGCGCTTGCGGGCTTCTTCCGGATCAAACCCGAAGAAATCCTGGTGGCCCATGACGAACTGGACCTGCCACCCGGCGTTGCCAAACTCAAGTTAGGCGGCGGGCATGGCGGCCACAATGGCCTGCGCGACATCATTGCGCAGTTGGGTAATCAGAATAATTTTTACCGTCTGCGGCTCGGCATTGGCCACCCAGGCGTTGCCAGTATGGTTTCAAATTTCGTCCTGGGTCGTGCGCCACGCGCCGAACAGGAAAAACTCGATGCCAGCATCGACTTTGCCCTCGGCGTGCTGCCGGATATCTTCGCCGGTGAATGGAACCGCGCGATGAAAAACCTGCACAGCCAGAAGGCCTGACTCTTACCGAGGGGAAACACCATGGGATTCAATTGCGGCATCGTCGGCCTGCCCAACGTCGGCAAATCCACCCTGTTCAACGCCCTGACCAAGTCCGGTATTGCGGCGGAGAACTTCCCCTTCTGCACCATCGAACCCAACAGCGGTATCGTGCCGATGCCAGACCCGCGCCTGGACGCGTTGGCGGCGATCGTCAATCCCAAGCGTATCCTGCCGACCACCATGGAGTTCGTCGACATCGCGGGCCTGGTAGCCGGCGCGTCGAAAGGTGAGGGCCTGGGCAACAAGTTTTTGGCCAACATCCGTGAAACCGATGCCATCGCCCACGTGGTCCGCTGCTTTGAAGACGAGAACGTGATTCACGTCTCCAACAGCGTTGACCCGAAACGCGACATCGAGATCATCGACCTGGAACTGATCTTCGCCGACCTCGACAGCTGCGAAAAGCAACTGCAGAAAGTCGCGCGTAACGCCAAGGGCGGTGACAAGGACGCAGTGGTTCAGAAAGGCCTGCTGGAACAACTGATCGCACACTTCACCGAAGGCAAGCCGGCACGCAGCCTGATGAAGAACATGGGTGTCGACGAGAAAGCCGTGATCAAAGGCTTCCACCTGCTGACCACCAAGCCTGTGATGTACATCGCCAACGTTGCCGAAGACGGCTTCGAGAACAACCCTTTGCTGGATGTGGTCAAGGCCATCGCCGACGAAGAAGGCGCTATCGTGGTGCCGGTGTGCAACAAGATCGAAGCGGAAATCGCCGAGCTCGATGACGGCGAAGAAAAAGACATGTTCCTCGAGGCCCTGGGCCTGGAAGAGCCTGGCCTGAACCGCGTGATCCGCGCCGGCTACGAAATGCTCAACCTGCAGACCTACTTCACCGCCGGTGTTGAAGAAGTCCGCGCCTGGACCGTCAAGGTCGGTGCCACTGCACCACAGGCCGCCGGCGTGATCCACACCGACTTCGAAAAAGGCTTTATTCGCGCCGAAGTCATCGCCTACAACGACTTCATCCAGTACAAGGGTGAAGCCGGTACCAAGGAAGCCGGTAAATGGCGCCTGGAAGGCAAAGAGTACATCGTCAAGGATGGCGACGTGATGCACTTCCGTTTCAACGTCTAAGCGCCATCGCGGTTTTGCCGCCCACAAAAAAGCCGATGCACTGCATCGGCTTTTTTGTGGGCGGTTGTTTGTATTTCGACAATAGCTATCCTCTTATCTATTTGAAACCTTAAGACGTTTCCTATTTGTCGTAACAAAAACAGCCCAACAACCTCGAGTGACGTTAAGCGACAAGTTAATGACTTTTCCTACGCAAGCCTGGCTTACTCTTACCTGCATACTCGATGATAAATCTTATACTTTACGCTCTGCCCAAACACCGTCTAAATCACAGCCTTTTAATCGTAAACAATCACGCTAGTGGAGCACCCACCCGATGTCGGCCGCCGATCAAAAAGAAAGCGAAACCGATACGCCATTCATTGAAGGCTCGGATATTGAGAACACGATCAATAGCACCGCGACACTGAATGTTGACATCTTGTTGCTGGGGGAAACCGGCACTGGCAAAGATACCCTGGCACAACGAATACATCGCCTGTCCGGCCGTCGAGGTAACTTTGTTGCGGTCAATTGCGCCGCCATTCCGGAGAGCCTCGCCGAAAGCCAATTATTCGGTGTCAACAGTGGTGCTTATACCGGGGCTGTACAATCACGCGCAGGGTTTATCGAGGCGGCTCACCTGGGTACGTTGTATTTGGATGAAATCGACAGCATGCCGCTTTCGCTGCAGGCCAAGCTATTGCGTATGCTCGAATCACGAGGGGTTGAACGGCTGGGCTCAACACGCTTCATCCCCGTCGACATGCGCGTCATCGCGTCCGCTCAACAATCACTGCATGACATGGTCGAGCAAGGCAGCTTCAGGCGGGACCTGTATTTTCGCCTGAACGTTATTAACATCAAGCTGCAGCCGCTGCGTGACCGACGTGAGCGTATCGTACCGTTGTTTCTGGAGATGATTAAACAAGAGGCGGAGCACTTCAACTGCACAGCCCCTCACCCCCCAACCGAACTGCTCCAGCAGTTGTTGTGTCATACGTGGCCGGGCAATGTCCGCGAACTACGCTCCACGGCCAAGCGTTTTGTCCTTGGGCTGCCGCCTTTATCGGCATCGAATGCAGAACCGCTGGAACTGGGCCTGAAAGACCGTCTGCAGCGTATTGAGAAAACGCTCATTGAAGAGTCTTTACATCGTCACACTTACAGCGTGGATTGTGTGGCGTTGGAACTGGGGGTTGCCAAGCGCACGCTCTACTACCGAATGAAGCAACTGGGTGTTTCACTCAACGCGTGTTTGCACGCTCAGGAAGTGCAATAAACGCTGAAACAAGTAGAAATAGGCCGATGGAACTGTTTCCAGAGGCATCGCCACTCAGTGTACGAGCATCGATTATCAAATAACGATGTAGCACGATTAATCGAATGCCTCATGACGAATACTCAACTATCCGATAGACAACCCAAAGGTGAAACCATGACATCTCCAGTCGGCAGCGGTGGCAGCATTACCAGCAAACAACTTTTTGATCAAATGAAAACGCTCACTGAGGAAAAAAACAAAGAAACGCTCGAGATGGCAAAGCTGGATAAAGATGCTTCGATTGCCAGCAAGTGGAGCCAGGTAATTAACAAAGTACAATAAGCAACACAGGCTTTCTCTAGTGTATTAAATAGAGAAAGCCTGTCTATTTTCCTGAGGGAGGTTTATATGCGCACAACGCTTGAAAAAGAGCGGGAAACCTATTCAGGTGCCCCTGTGTTTCCCGTCGAAAAAAGCAGTGATAGCGCCCACGACGCGCATTTCTTCAGTGCAGCACTGGAGCAGAACAATCCCTATCCGTCGGCCCCCTCCGCCCCAGGAAACAGTCGGTCGCTGGTGAGCCAATCAGAGCGGTTGAAATCCAACAACGAAAAAATCCCCAAGCTCCTGCGTGAATATACCAAGACCCAAAACGAGCTGAAAATGGCGGACGCCACACAGACCATTATTGAATCAAAAGAAATCCTCAACATCGGCGTCAAGGTAATAAAACACTGCACTTCGTTTGTTGAGAAAACCACTAACCTGCAATAGGTGAACCATGCGCCGCTGCCGCTTTATTCTCTTATGGCTGACCCTCTTATCGGTGCTGAGCGGATGCGGTGAAAGCGTCGAACTGCACCGCAAGTTATCCGAGCAGGAAGCCAATGAGGTAATCGCTGAATTGGCAGACAAGCACATTCGGGCACAAAAACAGCTGGAGAAAGACGGCGTGGTCGTTCGCGTGCGCACAGATGATATTGCTGCCGCGGTCCACACGCTTGCCGCCGCCGGGTTACCAAAGACTGCGCGCTCTACGCTGGGCGACGTGTTTCGCAAGGAAGGTGTCATCTCGACACCGCTTGAGGAACGGGCGCGCTATATCTATGCCTTGTCTCAGGAGCTGGAAGCGACCTTGTCCAATATCGATGGGGTTCTTGTCGCCAGGGTACACGTGGTACTGCCCGAGCGGGTCGCACCGGGAGAGCCGGTACAGCCGGCCTCGGCATCGGTCTTCATCAAGCATGATCCACGGCTGGAACCCGACAGCTTGCTGCCGCGCATTCGGCGGATGGTCGCCAGTAGCATACCGGGCATGACAACAGCCGTTGCAAACCCGCAAAAACTGACCGTGATCTTCGTACCGGCTACCGCCTACAAGGAAAAGCAGCAACTCGCCTACTTCGGGCCGTTTCTGATTAAGCCCGGTGACCTCGCTTTTTGGCAGACCATGGTGACATTGTTCTTTATCGTCCTGTTTGTGGGGTGCGCTGCAGCGGGGTTCTGGGTGAAAAAGGCGCGCGGCGCCCAACAAGCCGAGCCGAACACGAATGACGCATGACAGCCTCAGTTGGGCCAAGTGGTGGGCCTGCCCATGGCTCGATTCGCCCCATGACTGGCCGCCTTTCGTCCCTTCATTGCCCTATTCGAAAACACTCTGCCAGAGCCAGCACGCGGCAATGGCAACGGCGTTGGGAATTGACCCATGCCTGCCTGTCGAACCGTCTCCAGCACTGTTGCAGTTGGTACTTGAACCTGAACAACGCAGAGACCTCATCCTCGCGCTGGTCGGCGGTGTTTACCAGATCAAGAACCGCACGCCATTGAGCCAAGACCTGCAACTCTGGTGCGTACGCCTTTCCAAGGCACTGCTGCCCAACACCCTGCAAATCAACACTGAAGACCCCCTGCACTATCTACGCGCCTGGGTAGAACCCCCTGTGTGGCAGCGGCTGCGGTTGAGCTTTGACCGCCATCGGGTGCTCGCCCTAGAGAAGAACCCTCGACTGATCGATGCCCACGACAAGCTTGAAACTATTTGGAAGGCCGCAATATGGCGCACCGGCGCGTCAAACAACGAGCCGGTGTTTTCCTTCGCCGAGGAGGCCCAGGACGATGCTGTGCAAACGCACGATTGAGCTACGCAAGCCGCTTCCTTCACGGACCTGCTCGCTGATTCCCTTGGAAACGTTGGCGGACTGCGCCCGCGACACCGAATTGTTAAACAGTGCCCAGGTTCAGGCAGATGAAATCCTGCGCCAGACCTATGTGCAACGCGACCAATTGCTGCTGCAGGCTCAACATGAGTTCTGGCAACGCGCCAATCGCCAATTGCATCTGTGGCACACGCAGCAGCAAGCGGTCCTCGACAGCATCGAACGCATCGCCACATCGGTCACCCACAGTGCCATTCGCAGCTTGCTCGAGGACACAACGCCCACTCAACGGGTGTCTGCCATGCTCAAGCAAATGCTCGCAGCCCAGGCCCCGGCGATCCGCGCAAAGTTGGTCTGCAACCCGCAGGATCAGGCGGATGTGGAACATTGGCTGGATCAACATACCGAAGCGCCCTGGCGCCTGCTGTGTGACGAGTCTGTTCAGCCACAGATGTTGATCCTGGAGGCAGAGGAAGGCAGCTTTCGTATCGACTGGGCCTCTTCGATCAATGCCCTGTTGGTGTCTCACACAGACTTTGTTTCAGAGGATTAACTTCTCAACCGGCCTGCTGCATTTTTTATCCAGATATTTAAAAAATCGTGGAACGGATCCCAAAGGCAAACCACATAAAAAATACACGTTCAACGGAGATCAGCATATGAAACTCGACGCACGCGAGGGCGGGCAAATCTTCAGGGATTTAAGCAAAAACAACCGGCAGTTCGAACAACTCGGTCAGGGCATCCCTGATGAAATAACCTCGAAAGAGTTTTCATCACTGCTGGGTGAACACTTCAGGCTGAAACAAAACTTGATGCTACAGACGACTGCCGCCGGAGCGGTTCTCGGCCACCGAGCCGAGATGGGAAAAATCATTTTCAATGGGACCTGAGTGTTTCAGCGCGCGGCTCACTCAGTGGCTGGCGGGGGCAGAGCAAGAAATCACGCTGCTGGAGGGCGACGACGCCATAACCCTGCGTCGTTACCCGCAGTGTTTTTTGCTCAGCGCTCAACTTACCCATCAGCCAAAGCACGCACAAACAACAATGGAAACCTGGCTACAACTGGGTGGAGCAAGCCTGGCGTACTTTCAGGGAGCGCTTTCAGTCGAGCCCTCCACGGGGCAGCTCTGGCTACTTCAATGCGTCACGCAGGAAGACCATCAGGCCGTTCTGTTTAACCAACTCGAATCCCTTCTCAATCAGCGCGACACCTGGCGTTCCACGGCCAAGCGGCTGGCCAGAACGCCCAAAAAATGTGGGCCAACTCCACTGCGTGCGCAGTTTTATTAACTAGAGAATCCTATATGAACACCCTCATTTACAAGCGTTTACGCTTGTCTATCAGCTCGCCCTGTGCGCGTTTCAAACACGCCGACTGGCGTATTCCAATAGTTCTGATGTGCCTGTTGATACCTCTGCAAAGCCCCCTTGCTGCCATTCCAGCGGAATGGAAAAACACGGCGTATGCCTACGAAACCCAGTACAAGCCTGTACGCGAAGTGCTCGAAGACTTCGCCCAGACCTTCGGCACCCAACTGCAAATCGAGGGCCTGCTGGAGGGCGTGGTCAATGGCAAAATACGCGCTAATACTCCCCAGTCCATGCTCGACAGGCTGGGGGTCGAACACCGCTTCCAGTGGTACCTGTATAACAACACCCTGTACATCAGCACGCTGGATCAGCAAGAGTCTGCGCGGCTGGAAGTTTCGTCGGAAACGATCGCAGACCTTAAAAAGGCCCTGACCGATATCGGCCTGCTCGACAGCCGATTTGGCTGGGGTGAATTGCCGGATGATGGCGTTGTACTCGTCTCCGGTCCTAAACGCTATATCGAGCAGATCAAACAGTTCAGCAGCCAACGCAGATCTCCGGATGAAAAACAGAGCGTGCTGACTTACCCGCTCAAGTACGCCAACGCGGCGGACCGGATCATCGATTATCGCGGAGAGAAGCTGACCATCGCGGGCGTGGCCAGCGTGCTGCGTGGGTTACTGGAGCCGCGCTCCACCTCCACAGTTGCCAACGCCACCCAATCTTCCGGCGCTTCTTCACCGTCGGCCCTGATTACGCCCAACGTCCCGCGGTTGAACAACCCTCTGCTGGAGCAGATGCTCGCCAACCCCACGAATGCAGGAGGGCTGTCGACGGGCGCCTCACTCGGCCCTCGCGCCCCACGCGCAACCAGCCGAATCCGGGTCGAAGCCGACGTGCGTAATAACGCGATTCTGATCTACGACCTGCCTGAGCGCCAAACGATGTACCGCGAGTTGATCACCCAACTCGACGTTGCACGCAAGCTGGTGGAGATAGACGCCATCATCCTCGACATCGAACGCACAAAGTTGCAAGAGTTCGGGGTTGAATGGGGCTTTCAAAACAGCCGCTGGCGCGGCGGCGTCAACGTGGCACCGGGCACGACTTCTCAGTTGTCGATTGGCAACCCCGGGCGCTTCTACGCTCACATACGTGCCCTGGAGTCCCAAGGGCTGGCAACCCTGGTCTCCAACCCTTCCGTGCTCACCCTGGAGAACCAGCCGGCGGTCATCGATTTCAACCGCACGCGATACCTGAAGGCCGGCAGAGACTACGCAACCATTTTACCCGTGACCGTCGGCACCAGCTTTCAGGTGGTACCACGGGTGATCACCAGCCGTGGTGGCCACCAGATCCATTTGGTGGTGGATATTGAAGACGGTAACTTCGACGAACTCAACCTACAGCCCGATGACCTCGATGTTCGCCGTGGCAAGGTGAGCACCCAGGCGGTAATGGCGGAAAAGCGCTCATTGGTGGTCGGTGGTTTCCATGTCACAGACAACAAGGACAAACAAAGCAAAGTACCGCTCCTGGGCGATATTCCTTTGCTGGGCAAGGCATTGTTCTCCTCGACTGAACGACAGAACAGTCGACGCGAGCGACTGTTCATCCTCACCCCACGGGTCATCGGCGACCAATCTGACCCTTCGCGTTACTTGCCCCAGGAGGACCAGGCCCAATTGCAGGCTGCCCTCAAGCCTCTGGCGCGCCGGCAAGCCGCCCATCTGCCGCCCATAAACCGAAGCGATATCACCAGCACCCTGGCGCACCTGGTCAGCGGCGAAGTCCCAGACGGTTTCAAGGCAGGGCCAATGCCCCTGCAACTGGACACGTTGTGCGCCACGCGCGATCTGTTGGCGCTCAACAGCGAGCGCAGCCAGTGGTATACCGGCGCGCAGTTCAATGTGGCGGTGGTGGTCGTGCGCAACCAGATCAAACGCAACGTGCGCATCGATGAAAAAGAATGCAGCAACTCACAAACGCTGGCGGTCAGTGTCTGGCCACGCGCCTGGCTTAAACCGGGTGAAGAAGCTGAAGTGTTTATCGCCATGCGGCCCGTTGTGAAAGATGAACACATCGGCGTACCCCGCCCTTCCCTTCTCACCGCCCCCTTGAAGACCACGCCATGAAGCACGGACTCTTGAGTATTATCCTGATCGGCGCAGCAATGATCGCCGCCGGCTGTACGCCAACCTGCAAGGGCGACTCCTGCACGCGCCCGCAATCGAGCAGTGACAAAATGGTGGTCTGGTGGCCACCAGAGATGCGCGTAGACTCCGGCCCCTCTGGGGAGCGGGCAGACTACCAGACCATTTCCCTGGAACGATGAGCCTCACGACACAGCCTGACGATGCATTGCATCGTCAGGTTTTTTTGGCCGACGTGCGCAGAGGCGTTGCCGCCCACCTGCAACTCCTCCCAGGTATCCACCTGTGTACGCTGCAAGCCGGCACCCGCCCGGGGTTAGCCTTGCACATCGCGCGCGAAGCATTGCAAGCCGGGCAGGTGCAGCGGGCACTGGAGCGACGTTTTGAACAAGCAGTGAGGTACGACGGTTGCTTTGTCTATCTCGACGCCCAAGGGACCCTGGTCATCTGGCGCTCGCTGCCTACGCACCACAACGCGCTTGATAGTGCCGTCAGCCGCTTGCTTTCACTGGCCAACCTTGATGCATTGGATGCCCGCGCCACGCGTTGATCAGCGTTGCTCCAACTCAGGCAACTCCAGGGTTTCGCGCTTGGCTTCATCATCCAACTCACGCAAGGTGCGGTAGATCAGCGCGACAGCCTGCAGGGTTTCACGAGGGATACTGGCGCCGAGCTTATTGGTGTAGAGCGTGCGGGCCAGCCATACACACTGAATGACCGGCACGTCAGCCGCTTTAGCCCTTTTGATCAGTGCACGCGCGTCGGCATCCGTGCCTTTGTCCACCAGCAACGGCAGCGGTGTCTTGCCGGGGCGGTAATACAACGCGACGGCAAAGTGCGTCGGGTTGACGACCAACATGTCGGACTCTTCCAGCTTGGGCAACTTGACCTTTGGCTCCTCCTGAGCCAATTGCTGCGCCAGCGACCGTCGCTGGCCCTTCACATGGGGGTCACCTTCCATGTCCTTGTATTCCTTGACCACCTCGACCTGGGTCATGCGCATGCGCTTGGCAAAGAAGTGCTTCTGCAGCGTCAGGTCGAGAAGTGCCAACACCAGCAACAGGCCCAGGCACACATGCAACAGGTAACGAAACAGATCAATCAGCGCCAGGATGTAACTGGACAGGTCGCTGTTGGCCAAGTTGATCAAGGCCCCAAGGGAAGGACCGATCACCGCATACAACACCACGCCTAACAACACCGCCTTGGCAACCCCCATCAACAGGTTCATCAGCGACTGGGCGGAGAACATCTGTTTGAGCTGATTAAGGGGGTTGAGGCGCTTGAAATCCAACTTCAGGATTTCCGGCGCGAACAGCAAGCCGAACTGCATCCAGCTACTGAGCAGCTTGACGGCGATTGCCACTGAAGCCATCAGCAACGCAAAGGAAAAAAACACCACCATGGCGTCGAGCAGCACCTCTTCCAAGGCTGACACAAAGGGTCGGCTGATGCGGGATATCGGCAGCAGCATCATTTCCTGAAACCGCTGCAGGCTGCGGTCAGCGGTCCATAGCGCGATCTCGCTGATGGCTGTCAGCACCAGAAGCTTGCCGACATCCTGGCTTTGGGCAACCTGGCCTTTCTTGCGTTGATCACGCAGTTTCTTGGCACTGGCCGGGTGTTTTTTCTCACCGGAATCACTCATGGCATCGCCACCTTGAACATCAGCCCCAGGGCGTGCTTGAGCTCGCCCAGCAGGCTTAAGCGGCCGACGATCAGGTCCTGCAACAGTTCAAAATACAACAGCAAAATACCAATACCCGCCAGGCACTTGACCGGTGGGGCCAGCGTACTCACCTGCAACTGCGGGCTATAAAGTCCTAACAGGGCAACGCCAAACTCCAACAACAGCAGCACCGCGATAAAAGGTGCGGCGTAGAGCATCATGTGGGTGAACGTGTCGCCGAGCAGGTTGAGAAACACGCCAAACCCATTGGCGTGCGGAAGTGGAAACCAAACGGTAGGCGGCCAGACCGAGTAGCTGTCCCAGATCACCTGCGTCAGTGCTCCAAGCCCCAGGGTGGCCATCAACAAAAAAATCGCCAGCTCCTTGAACAGATGCCCGATGGGTGTGGCATCCGGGCCAAGCGAAGGGTTGAGCTGGCCACCCGCCAAGGCTCCCCGCTGGTTATCCAGCAGCGCCCCCACCGCCTCGAACATCCAGAACGGCATCGACAGTAATACGCCCAGCAAGGTCCCCAGGGCCGCCTCCTTGAGCACCAACGCGCTGAGCATCAGCGTAGAGAATTCCTGGTCGGCGAAGGTGGCATATATACCCGGTGCAGGCAGCAGTGCCAGTACTGCCACAATGGCGTGGCGCGGCATCCCGCGGATATGTTGAAAACAAAACGCCGCGACCAGAAAGGCACAAGGGTAGATTCGCGCCATGCCAATCAACAGGCTGGGCAGGTAATCAAGATACTGCAGCACAGGCAAGACCTCAGTTCAGCGCAGAGCGAGAGATCATGTCGAATGTCAGATTGATCAGCTGAATCAACTCCACACCGATCCAACGCCCCGTCATGACCAGCGTGACACCCACTGCCACCAGCTTTATGCCAAACGGCAAGGTCTGGTCCTGTACCTGCATCAGCGCCTGTACAAGGGAGGTCAATACGCCGACCACCACCGCCACAATCAACGGCGGTGCCGACAACACCACGACCAGCAGCATGCCCTGCTTGAACAGCACGATCGGTTCCATACGCCACTCAGAGATAAGAAAAGAAGAGGCTGTCGAGCAGCCGTGACCACCCGGAAACCATCACGAACAACAACAGTTTGAGCGGCAAGGAAATGGTCATCGGCGAGACCATTTGCATGCCCAATGCCAGTAGCAAATTGGAGACAATCAGGTCGATCACAATGAACGGAATGTAGATGAGGAAGCCGATCTCGAACCCCGCCTGCAATTGCGACAGCACAAAGGCAGGCACCAACAGAATCAGGTCTTCTCGCTGGACTTCCTGCGCCATGGCTGCCGGCCACAGGCGCCCGGTGTTTTCCAGCAAGTGCGTCAACACATCCGGGTCAATATTGCGCAGCATGAATGCACGCAAGGGTTTGATTGCCTCACCGCCGGTGTGCAGGGCCATCTGCACACTGCTCAAATCCAGCGGCGAAACCTTGACGCTCTCGGCGATCTCGTAACCCACAGGCGCCATGATAAACAGCGTCGCCGCCAGCGCGATGCCATTGATAGCCATGCTGGGAGGCACTTGCTGCACGCCGATAGCGTTGCGGGTGATCATCAGCACAATGACAATCTTCAAGAACGCCGTACACACGATCAGCAGCATGGGCATCAGCGACAATGCCCCCAGGAACAGCGCAAGTACGAAGGGATCTATGCCCTGAATACTCATCGAGAAAAAACCACTCGCGTCACTTGCAGGCCCAAGCGCCCATCCACTTCCACCAACTGCCCCTGGCCGATCGGCCGATCACCGTAGTACAGGCCGGCCATTCCCGGCGCATAACCGGTAATACCCAATACTGAACCCTCAACCAGGTTGCGCAGTTCGCCCAGGGTCAGGTTCAGCACACCGCAACGCACGCTCAGCGACATGCTCAGCTCATCGAACGGTTCATGCCCGAACACCTCCATCACTGGTTCGTCTTCCGGCTCAGCGTAATAGGCTGCTGAAAAGTCCTCATCCACACTCGTGTCCTCTATAGAAGTCAGGGTCAGGCACAGCGGCCCGGTGTCATCGTCAATGCAGCCATGAAGGCGCTGCCTGCCTACCTGCACGTAGCCATTGCCCTGGGGTTGAAAAAAAGCCTGCTCAAGCACCAACACATCACCAGCCCGCAGGTTGCGCACTTGTGCCAGCGGTAACTGCACGCGCCCAAGGGGCACGGCAATAGCCAGCTTGAACGACGCCGGCATCGGCGCAGCGATAGAGCGCCAAGGTGCGGCATCGCACAACGCTAGAAAGCTCTGGTGAGCCAGCCACACATAACCTACGACCCGAGAGGCCCCCAACGTCACGCTCAACCTGCAGCCGAAACCTGCGGGACGCGCTGTCACCAGCAATCGCATATAGCCAAACAGCGCTTTGACTTGGGGACTGAGGTGCTGCTCAAACAGCGGCCAGAACCAAGAATGTGGATCGTTGCCTGCCTTGGCCAATGGCACAGGGCATTCGCCCAGCAGGCTCAACAGCGGCCCCGCCTCAGCGAGTGCCAATACACCGAGGGCGGTTTCGAAGCACAACGCCTCGCCGCCAACAGGGGCACGCCCGGGTTCAATGAGCAGTTCACCCTCTTGCCCGGCAACCTTAAACGGCAAGCGCAGCCCGCGCCCCAGCTTGCGGCGCGCAGCGACCGTGCTGTGCTTGACCACCGGCAATGTCAAAAAGGGCACCTTCATCATGAACGGGTACCTGGCAGGTAGAACTTGACCGGCTGCCCCAAGGCTTGCGTGCATCGTTCCTGGCATTGCTGCCGCACGCCACGCAGCCAACGGTTGGTTGCCTCTTCCTCTGCGTCCAGCTCAATGGCCCAGGTGTTCTGCTCACGGTGTACAAGTGCGTTAACCCGCCCCAGGCGCGGCATGCACAGCACAAACTGCAGCGGCCAGTGCCCACCGGCCTGTATAGGCGCCACCAATTGTTCGACCAACATATCGGCCCTGGCTGCCTCGACTGAGGCCTTGATGTCCATGCGCGAATGTCCGAAACGTTTCTCTGCAGCACCGCCTGCAAGCAGATAAGCAAACAGTCGCCCTTGCTCCACGGGAACGTAGGCCGCCACGGAGGGTTCGCGCTCCTCCCGGAGTTCGCGCATGCGTCGCTGCTCAGGAGCGGCATTTGAAACCTGTTTCATATCGATTCCTGAGCGAGCAATTTGGACAGTTCCTGAAGTTTTTCCACCTGGCGCAAACACACCGTGGCGTACTTCTGGGCACTGCCAACCTCTATTTCCTTTTCCGTGTGCTGCGCTCGCAGTGCTTGCACCTGGCCTTCGTCCCGCAGGGTGCTTGCCGACAATGAGCGTTCTTGTAACCCCCAGGTCTTCAGCGCTTTGAGCGTCAGCACCTGGCCCTGATGCTGGCTGAGCAACTGCGCACTTTGCCGAGCCTCCTCCTGGCGGGTTTGCTCAAGGGTTTGCTGGGCATCCTGGATATGTGCCTGCAGGGTTTGCCGTGCTCGCTTGGCCTCACGCAATGCACGCTCAGCGCGATCGGCCCGATGACGGCGCAGGCGCCGCAGGGTCTCGATTTCAGCCATCGACACGTCAGAATGGGACATAGGCCGTCAGCTCCTTGAGTTGCTCCAGTGTTTCCGCCATTGGCGAGGGTTCACGCAAGTCCTGGCGCAGAAAACTGTCCACTGCGCTGCGACTGTCTACCGCCAAGTCGGTCAATACATCGCTACCCGGCTGGTACTCGCCCAGCTTGAGCATCAGCTCGATCTGCTGGTACGCCGACAACAGCCGACGTAACGCCGTGCCAGCCTGGATATCCCCAGGCTCGGCGACGTTGCTCAAGATCCTCGAAAGGCTGGCCAATACGTCCACCGCCGGATAGTGCCCACGCTCGGCCAGCTTGCGAGACAGCACGATATGGCCGTCGAGCAGCGAGCGAACTTCATCGGCCACCGGGTCGCTCATGGAGTCCTGCTCGATCAGCACTGTGTAGATCGCCGTGATCACGCCTTCGCGCGTCAACCCGGCACGCTCGACCAACCGCGGCAGCAGGCTGTATACCGAAGGTGGCAGGCCACCACGGCCCAGAGGCTCGCCGGCGGCGAGGCCAATTTCTCGCTGGGCCCTGGCGAACCGTGTGAGGGAATCGATCAAAAGCAGCACGCGCTTGCCCTTGCTTCGGAAGCCTTCGGCCAAGGCTGTCGCCGTGAAGGCTGCGCGTGCCCGCTCCATGCTCGAACGATCAGAGGTGGCACACACCAACACCGCTTTGGCGCGCAGTTGATCATCGAGTTCATGATCAAGAAACTCGCGCAGCTCTCGGCCTCGCTCGCCGATCAGGCCGAACACAATCACGTCACACTCAACGTTGCGGGCTATCTCCGCCAGCAATGTGGTCTTGCCGCAGCCGGCCCCGGCAAACAGGCCGACACGCTGCCCCTCCCCCAGCGTCAACAGCCCATCGATCGAACGCACGCCGGTGGCCAGCGCGCGGTTGATTCGCGGCCTATCGGTGGGCAAAGGCGCTTCGCACAACACAGCGCTGGTATCCGGTGAGTCGACCAGTGCAAAAGCGCTGGCGCCTTCGCCGGTAATTGGCCGCCCAAATCCATCCAGTACCTGGCCCAGCAGCTTCTCGCTGACCTGTACCTGATGGGATATGCCCAGGCGCTCTACGCTGGCCCCCACACGCACACCTTCCAGGTTACCCAGCGCACTGAGCACGGCATCCTGCTGGTCGAAACCAATAATTTCGGCGAGCATGTAATCGCCTTGTTTTTCCACCTGGCACAAGTCGCCTATACGTGCCTGAGGCAGCCGACATTGCAGTAACATGCCGTTCACACGCTGCACGCGCCCGCGCATTGTCACCGGAGCAAAACCTGCCAACGTCTGGGTCTGGTGCCGCTGCCAAGTGTCGAGACGCGCCTGCAAATCCTTAATCACCAGCGCACCTCATAACGCTGCGCGCCTTCGAAAACCACCTTGCTGTTGTCAATCATCACCAGGCGCAAGTCGTCCACTTGGTCCCCCACAAACAGTCGGGTTCCGTCCTCCAGCACAACGTGACCGTTCGCCCCTCCGATAATCTGAACGATCTTGAACGGCAACTCATTGTTACGCGCACGCACCCGGCTGATCACCGGTACAACGCTGTCGAACTGCTCACCAAAGCGGTCGAGCATGCGCGTCACCAACGCCAGATCCTCCTCGGAAACATCGCCGTTGAGTGCAACCTGGCCATTGATGACCTGCAAACTGACCCGCTGGCTCAAATCACGCTCACTGAGCATATTCAGCAACTGTTGGCGCACCTCGAATGGCGAGGCCAGCTCGACTCTGTGGGGCACTGCCGGCATCAACGAGGCCTGGGGATCACGCTCACCCGTGGAGGCAATACCCACCACCATGAGGATGACGGCAACCACCAGCACCACACTGATCAGGCGCTTTTGCTGCGAGTGTCCCAACGACGACAACGTCAACGGCGGGGACGTTTTCCTGGCCGTCACCTTGGCCGAAACCTTGGCCGGTGTGGCCGGGGCGGGTGCTTCGGGCCAGGGCTGATCCGCCACGGCGACATACAACCGTATGGCGCCCACGCCAAACTGTTCGCCCAGCGCCAGATTCGTGATCTGTGCCACTACCTGCTCTTTCGCATCCTGCAACAGCCCTGCCTGGGCCTGCACCGACCAACTGGATCCGACCAGCCGCAACAACGCATGCTGCTCGGCGATCCCCGGATCGCTGAGCACCAAGTCAGCCTCTGCATGAGCACCGATGCTCCACTGTTCACCAAACAGCGGCAGCGCAGCCCCTTGGTGCAGGCCATCGAGAACACGCAGCTCAAACATCATTGAGCGCTCTCCTGTGCAGAAACTGGCGCACTTCTCATGCCGCAGTACCACGCATCAGGTCAGTCTGACCGAGGTCAAAACGCCCCAACACTTTTACCTTTGAGGTGCTCCCCAATTCGGCAAAAGACATCACAGGTACATGGTTGAATTCTTCAAGCAAAAGAGTGCGCAAAGGGCTGCGTAAATCCTGTGCAACCAACATCACGCTTTTGCTTTTTGGCCGGGCCACGAAGGCTTGGTTGAGCAGGTTGATCAGTGAAGCGCTGCTGTCATTATCAAGGGCGAAAAACACCCCGGTCTGGGTCTGGCGCAGCGATTCGCGCAGCACGTTTTCGGTCTGTGGGGACAGCAACCAGGCATGCAGGCCGTCGGCCTCACTGTATTGGTGAAAAATCTGCGCTTTAAGCGCAATGCGCGCGTAGTCCGCCAACGCGTCCGGCTCTCGCTCATGCTGGCCGTATTCAATCAGCGACTCGACGATCAGCCTCACAGCACGCAGCGGTACGCCTTCGCCTGCCAGGCGTTGCAGGACTGCCGAGAAACGCGACAGCGGCATGATTCGCTGCAGCTCCTGTACCAATTCCGGCTGGTTATGTTCAAGCCAACTGAGGATCGACTTACTCTCCTGGATTCCCAGAAACTGGGGGCCGGACAGCATCATCGCTTGCTTCATGCGTTCGACGATCAAGCTCGTCGCACTGAAGCGCTCCAGCAGGGGGTCATCGAGCAAAGGATCATCCTGCGCCAACCACACCCAATCTTGCTCATCGCGTTCAGCCAGGCCTGGTATTGCGTGCTCAGGCAGCTGTGCCAAGGCTTTACGCTCTACGGCCACATTGGTGACAACCGAGGCCTTGATCATCGGCACCTCGTGTACGCAGAAGCGCATTTCGTCGTCCGCCAACGAGTCGTTGAGTTCGACTTCAAACGGCGGCAGCGTGAGCCCGATATTCGCAACGAGTGCATTACGCGTCTGACGAAGGCCATGAACCAGCTCGATCACCTCAGGCGTTCCGCGCAAGACGGGAGAAAATTGCAAGAGATAGGGGCGCGACGGGTCAAACCCGCGCAAGTCCTCGTCACCGTTTTCTTCCGGGCGCACGGCCTGCGTGGCCTCGGCCTCGGGCGCCTCTTGCCGTTGACGTTGGCGCGCAAGGTAATAGCCCAGGGAGCCGGTCATCAGTGAGATAAGAATAAATACCAGGGTCGGCATGCCGGGCAACGCCGCAAACGCGAGCATGCCCACTGACGCAATCATCCAGCTCTTGGGTTCGCTGGTCATCTGACGGGCAATTTCTGCGCCCATGTTAGTCACGCCCCGGCGCCCATCCGGTGCGGCGCGGGTGATGATCATGCCCGCCGTCAGCGAGATCAGCAGCGCAGGGATTTGCGCAATCAAACCATCACCGATGGTCAGCACCGAATACAACGCAATGGATTCGCTGGCGCTCATACCATGCTGGAACATACCCGTGGAAAAACCGCCCAACAGGTTGATCAGCACGATCACAAGGCCTGCAACAGCGTCACCCTTGACGAACTTCATGGCGCCGTCCATGGCCCCGAACAACTGACTCTCGCGGGACAACTGGTCACGCTTGTCCCGCGCCTGATTGCCGTCGATCAGTCCCGCACGCAAGTCGCTGTCGATGGACATCTGCTTGCCGGGCATCGCGTCCAGGCTGAAGCGTGCGGCCACTTCGGCAACCCGCTCCGAGCCCTTGGTGATGACCAGGAAGTTGACCAGGGTGAGGATCATGAAGATCACCAACCCTACCGCCAGGTTGCCACCGACCACAAAGTTGCCGAACGCCTCGACGATGTCGCCGGCGTCCTGCTCCAGCAGGATCAGACGCGTGGTCGCGATAGACAGTGCCAGGCGAAACATCGTGGTCAACAGCAGAATCGAGGGGAATGACGAAAACGCCAAAGGCCCGGGCAAGTACAACGCCAGCACGATCAACAAGCAGGCAATACAGATATTGAGCGCAATGAGGATGTCCACCAGCCAGGTCGGCAGCGGCACGATGAAAATAAAGACGATGGCCAGTACCACCACAGCACCAAGGACTTCAGCACGTTGCGCAACCTTGAGCAGCCAGTGGTTGATAAACGCCAGCACCGTCACATCAACGCCCTCGGCTCAATCTGGCCCTTCTCCAGGCGCGTGAACTCATCCATCACCAGCAGGAAGTTATGCAAAGCCTCCTCGCGCCCCCGCGAGTCGCGCCATAAGGCCGCAGGCAAACCTTTGATCACGGGATAGAGCGCATTGAGAGAGGCCAGTTGGCGGGCCGCCGCATCCCCAGCCAATTCATCCGCCAGCAGTTGAACCTCGGAGGGGGCTATGCCATTGCCGGCATAACCCAACAGACGCTGCAACAGGTCAACGGCGTCGTGCTCAACGTTCAGACGCTGAACCAGGTCCTGGCAATTGGACAGTACCCCGCCCAATTGACCGCAGCTCTGTAACCCCAACAAAAGCGTGCGCAATTTGGCGGTGGGAATCGATGAGACGTACGCCGCAATATCATCCGCCAGGGCCCGGCGCATGAGGTTGAGCCCGACCGTAAACTGCTCGCCACCGTACTCTTTCAAAAGCGCCTGCATCATGCTGGCCAGGGATTGGCGCACGACCACATTGGCGTAGTAGAGCGTACGTATCGCCTGGCATTGCGCCGGATCGTCACTGCCTGACTGCAACGCCAGGGCAATATTAAGGCCCGCCTGTATTTCCCTCTTGTACTGAATCTCCAGCCTCGCCAGCGCTGCCCGAGCCAGCGCTGCCTCGCTCTTGACTTGCGCATCACGCGTCAACGCGGATTGGGTCTGGCGCACCTGCGCCTCGGCCTGCGCCGTAAGCTGACGAAGCACGACATAGGTACGTGCAGGGTCTCCACCCGTGAGGTCCACCAATTTTTCGAGACTAAGCTGGCGCTCCAGATACTGCCTGGCCACGATGACCATCTTTGCCAGGCTTTTCTGGGCGGGATGGCCCAGTCGATCATACAACTGCGCGAGCTGCTCGACCGGCGTGACAGGCCCCCCAATGGCACGTCGGGTCAACGCAGTGCCATGGGCCGCAGCTTCCTGGCTGAAGATGCCCGCGAGCGCATCAAAACCTGGCGCGGCATCCTGCGATGGGGTCGTGGCGACCTTCTCTGAAACGGATGGGTCCAAGCGCTGGATTCTGTGCAGATCGGGGTTGAATTCGACTTTCATGGGCATGCCAGGACAGGGAGTTTGTGTCTCTATGTGGCAACCCGGTGCCATACGGTTCCATAAAAACCACCCACACTCCCCGCTTTGAAAATACCTGCACAAAGCCGCCAATCGTTTTGCAAGTACCTGCGCAAAATCACACTATTTCAATTTATTTATATATATAAATCAGCAAGTTATAAGATTTTTTTGTTTGGCACAGCCAGTGCTAAAGGGGTTCCCGTCGAAATTATTTCGATAGCGTCTACCCTGAGGAAAAAATCGTGAATATTCCTATTGAAGCTTTAGCGCAGCTCGTTGGCGACTCGCCTCAATTCATGCTCCAACTGACGGACGACCAGCAAAAAAAACTCCGGCGTTTTATTCATAAACGCGTACTCAATCCCGAAGACGCCGACGACATCCTGCAACTGACCTACCTGGAGGCATGGCGTAACAGAGAGCGGTTCAGTGGCCAGGCTACCCTCAGTACCTGGATGTGCGGCATTGCGCAGAACCTGGTCCGCAACCATTTCCGGCGCCTGTATGCCAAACCGGTGCATTGCGAGTTCGATGAATCGCTGTGGCACGGCCAGGAAGAAAACAAGAATCTGGATTGGGAATTCGAGGTCAACCGCCGGCTGGAAAAAACCTTGAACGCCATCGATCATTTGCCGGCTGAGATGCGCAAGACGTTATATGCCTCCCTGGAAACCGATGGCAGTTACCAGGACACCGCCGACGTGCTGGACATCCCCATCGGTACCGTTCGCTCACGTCTGTCACGGGCGCGCGAACACCTGAAGCGCGTCACCCACACACCGCAGCATCCGTAAGCAAGCCCTGGGGGGCAAGCGTTGGGCGGCAGGGATATCTGCCCAACCGAATGACGCTTTACCGTGCGCAGAACAGGATCACAAGCCGCGCCGAATGGCACCTTGGGGATCATCGTCAAAGTGTTTACAGCGCCACACCCTTGCGACCACGCGTTGAATACCGTCAGCAGAACACCGCAAAACCCATGTGGGATCTTCGTGGCTGAAATACCCGTATCCGCCACACCACTCGTCGCCGTTTGGCCTTATTCTGTTTAAACAGTTGAAAGCGTAGATAAATTTTTAAAATAAACGCTTGACGCATATGCGTTCTACGCGAATAATGCGCGCCACTTGGCTACGTAGCTCAGTTGGTTAGAGCATAGCATTCATAATGCTGGGGTCCGGGGTTCAAGTCCCTGCGTAGCCACCAAGTACTAAAAACGGCTTACCGAAAGGTAGGCCGTTTTTTTATGCCTGCAGAAAAGCCCTCAGGCATACTCGCC
The DNA here is from genome assembly GCF_012985495.1 of Pseudomonas sp. WS 5146. Taxonomy (NCBI): domain Bacteria; kingdom Pseudomonadati; phylum Pseudomonadota; class Gammaproteobacteria; order Pseudomonadales; family Pseudomonadaceae; genus Pseudomonas; species Pseudomonas sp. WS 5146. The sequence goes on along the minus strand of NZ_JAAQWL010000005.1, from coordinate 44,830 downwards.
CCCAACCACAAGGAGGCGATACGTGAACCCCCTCTTCCCCACCCATGGCATCACCACCGAACGGCTGACACTGCACGCAGCTCACCCTCGTCACGCTCAAGACTTGCAAACGCACCTGGTGCAAAACCGCGCCTACCTTCAACCCTGGGAACCGACTCGCGATGATGACTTCTTCGAACTCGGCGCCATTACCCAGCGCCTCGAAGCCATGGCCGAGAAAACCACCAGCGGCGAAGCCTTGCATCTGCTGATACTGCGCGACGACCGGATAATCGGCAGCTGCAACTTCAGCAACATCGTGCGCGGCGCATTCGAGGCCTGCCATCTGGGCTACGCCCTTGATGAGACGGCCCAAGGCCAAGGGTTGATGCGCCAAGCGCTGAGCGCCGCGATTGACTATGTGTTCGCAGAGATGAAACTGCACCGTATCATGGCCAACTACAGGCCAGAAAACCAACGCAGCGCACGCCTGCTTGAGCGGTTGGGCTTTGAGCGTGAGGGGCACGCGCGGGCCTACCTGAAGATCAATGGCGTGTGGGTGGACCATGTATTGACGTCGCTGATCAACCCCACGAACGGTGACGCATGAGCCTGAGCGTATTCGCAATCATCCTGCTGGGCGCCGCCCTTCACGCCACGTGGAATGCGGTGGTCAAAGGCGGCGTCGACAAGCTGCTGACCACCTGCATGATTGCATCCGCCGCTTCATTGATTGCGCTGGCGGCCATCCCGTTTCTGGCGCTACCGGCCAGAGAAAGCTGGCCCTTCATCGGCGCATCGGTGGTTTTGCAGGTGTTGTATTTCGTACTGGTGGCCTCGACCTACCGCATTGCCGACATGAGCCAGACCTATCCGATCATGCGTGGCACTGCGCCGCTGCTGGTGGCGTTGGTGAGTGTGCTGGTGTTGCACGAGCCACTCTCGGCGTTTGCCTGGCTTGGCATTGGGGTGATCTGCCTGGGTATCTTGAGCATGGCCGCAGCGCCCTCGGCCGGTCATAAAAAAGGGCTGGTGCTCGCGCTGATAAACGCCTTGGTGATAGCCGGCTATACGCTGATTGATGGCCTTGGCGTGCGCAAATCCGGCGCACCGACGGCTTACACACTGTGGATATTTTTGCTGACCGGCATCCCGCTCGCCGCGTGGGCCTTAGCCGCGCGGCGTGCAGCGTTCTGTCGCTACGTCGCCCGTAACTGGCAGCTTGGCGCCGTCGGGGGCGCAGGCACTGTGGCGTCATACGGCCTGGCGTTGTGGGCGATGACACACGCGCCCATAGCGACGGTTTCGGCCTTGCGTGAGACCTCGATCCTGTTCGGCGTAGTGATTTCGGCGTGGGTGCTCAAAGAGCATCTAACGCAGGCTCGCATCATTGCCGCCGGCATTATTGCCGTCGGGGCGATGGTGTTGCGCCTGGGCTGACCAGGACACATGCGCGCAAAAAAACTGAGGATCTGTACTTTGACGCTCCACGCAACCCACTGCTAGTGTCCTGCCTCCCTACATGGAGCACCTGTGATGAAACTGGATATCTATCAAGTCGACGCGTTCAGCCAACAGGTCTTCGGTGGTAATCCGGCGGCCGTCTGCCCGCTGACCGAGTGGTTGCCCACAGAGCAGCTGCACCACATCGCCGCCGAAAACAACCTTTCCGAAACCGCATTTTTCGTGCCTCGTGGCGAGGTGTATGAGCTGCGCTGGCTCACCCCCGAAGTCGAAGTGGACCTGTGTGGCCATGCGACGTTGGCCGCTGCCTGGGTGCTGATTCACAAACTCCCGAATCCCCCTGAGATCTTGCGTTTTGCCACCCGCAGCGGTGAGCTTCGCGTGACGCGCAATGGCGACGAACTGGCAATGGACTTTCCGACCAAACAGCCCGAGCGTTGCGAGCCGCCAGCCGGCATGTTGAGCGCGCTGGGGCTCGAACACGCCGAGGTGTATGCCACTGATGACTATATCGTTGTCGTTGATGACGAAGCCCAGGTCGCGGCACTCACGCCAGATTTTGCACGCCTCAAGGGCCTGCCCAAACGCGGGATAGCAGTGACGGCCAAAAGCACGCGCTTTGATTTTGTTTCCCGTTGGTTTGGCCCGAATGTGGGCGTCAATGAAGACCCGGTCACCGGCTCGGCACACACCTCGCTGGCACCGTTCTGGGCCGAGCGCCTGGGCAAGTCGCAGTTGAGCGCCGAACAGGGCGGCAGGCGCCGTGGGCAACTGCGGTGTGAACTCAAAGGTGACCGCGTGATCATCTCAGGCCATGCAGCACTCTACCTGCAAGGCACGATTTACCTGTAAAAGGGATTGCCCAAGGACAACAGATCATTCTCAAAATGAACGGAGTTCAGCGCGTGTTCACGATTTCCCGCCGTCAACTGTCGATGGTTGCCGCAGCCCTGGTGCTGGCCGGCTGCCACACACCTGTCAACGAACAGCCTCCGGCACCGGAACTGGGCTCGGGTTACCGCACCGACCTCACCACCCGCCACGCCGAACGCCATATGGCCGCCGCCGCCAACCCGCTGGCGGCCGAAGCCGGGCGGGAGATGTTGCGCCAGGGAGGTTCGGCGATTGACGCCGCGATAGCGATGCAGGCGGTGCTGACCCTGGTGGAACCGCAGTCTTCCGGCATCGGCGGCGGCGCGTTCATCATGCTGTGGGACGGCAAGAACGTACACGCCTATGACGGCCGTGAAACGGCACCCGCCGGCGCGACTGAGCGCTTGTTCCTGAAGGCCGACGGCACGCCGATGGCGTTTCCCGAAGCGCAGATTGGCGGGCGTTCGGTCGGCACTCCGGGCGTCTTGCGGGCACTGCAGATGGCGCATCAAAAGACCGGGCACCTGCAATGGTCCAAGTTGTTTGAACCGGCGATCAGGCTGTCGGAGCAAGGCTTCGCGATTTCCCCACGCTTGCACGCACTGATTGCGGCCGACCGCTACATTCCCCAGTCGCCGGAAATGGCGGCTTACTTTCTGAACGCCGATGGCTCGCCTAAAGCCACCGGCACACTGTTGAAAAACCCGGCGCTGGCTGCTGTGTTCAAGCGCATCGCCAAGGAAGGCCCAGACGCGCTGTACCACGGGCCGATTGCCGATGAAATCGCGCGCAAGGTCCAGGGCAATCGCAATGCGGGCAGCCTCTCGCAGGCTGACCTTAAGGGCTACACCGCCAAGGAACGCACGCCGTTGTGCACCGACTACAAGCAATACCGGGTGTGCGGCATGCCGCCGCCGTCGTCGGGCGGGATAGCCGTCGCACAGATCCTCGGCACCTTGCAGGCAGTGGAGGCCCGTGACCCGCGCCTGGCCATCGCGCCGATGAAACCGGTGAAGAGTGCATCGCCTGCCGGCCTTGAGCCTGTGCCCGAAGCCGTACACCTGATCGCCGAAGCCGGCCGCCTGGCGTTTGCCGACCGTGCGCTGTATGTGGCCGACTCGGACTTCACCCCAGTACCGGTCGCGGGCCTTGTCGCCCCCAACTACCTGGCACAGCGCGCCACATTGATTGGCGAACGCAGCATGGGCATTGCCAAGCCGGGCACACCAGCGGGCATCCAGGTGGCCTACGCGCCGGACCGCTCGCCGCTGCGCATCTCCACCTCGCAAGTGGTGGCAGTGGATGACCAGGGCGGCGCGGTGTCGATGACCACCACGGTAGAAGCGGCGTTCGGCTCCCACGTGATGGTTCAGGGCTTTTTGCTCAACAACCAGATGACCGACTTTTCGTTTCTCCCTGAAGAAAACGGCCAGCCCGTGGCCAACCGCGTCGAACCCGGCAAGCGCCCTCGCTCAGCCATGGCGCCTACCCTGGTGTTCGACCGCAAGAGCGGCGAGCTGCTGGCGACGGTGGGTTCACCGGGCGGTTCGCAAATCATCGAATACGTGAGCAAATCCCTGGTGGCAATGCTCGACTGGAACCTCGACCCGCAAGCCGCCATCAGCCTGCCCAACTTTGGTAGCCGCAACGGCGCGACCGAGTTGGAGGCCGGCCTGTTCAGCCCTGCGTTGAAACAAGCGCTGCGTGACAAGGGCCACGCGTTGAGCGAAATCGATATGACCAGCGGCATCCAGGCCATTGTTCGCACGCGCGATGCTCAAGGCAAGGTAACCCTGAGCGGCGGCGCCGACCCTCGGCGTGAAGGCGAAGCGGTCGGTGACTGAATGTTCTACGAACGGAGAGCGTGCTGTGCAACAGGCCGATAACCTCGGCGCCCTTGGCGGCGTCGACCATGGTTTTTGCTCGATCAATGACCCGCAGCGCCCGGACGCAGTGTTCATCTGCAAGCAGGTACACAGCGCGACGGTGATTGAATGGCAGGCGCAGTTGGCAACCAACAGCGTGGCGGCGGATGGCGTGTTCACGCGCGAGCATCAGCCGATTGCGGTGATCACAGCCGATTGCCTGCCCATTCTTATCGCGGCTGAAGACGGTGCGACGGTCGCAGCGGTGCATGGCGGTTGGAAGGGGTTGCAAGGCGGGATCATCGCCAATGCCGTGCAGCAATTTGCCGACAAAGGCATCGCCGTGGAGCAGTTGCAGGTGGCAATCGGGCCGTCAATCAAACCGTGCTGCTATGAAGTGAGCGAGGACTTTATTGCGCAGTTTCAGGCGGATCAAGGCCATCTGTGGCCTGACGACCGGGCACCGTGGAGCTTCGTACAACCGGCGCCATTGCTGCCCCCCGAAATTGCCCCGCCCTATGCCAGGCAAACGGGAAGTGCCTGGTTTGATTTGAGCGGCTTCGGGGTAATGTTGCTGTTAGCAGCAGGGCTTAAGCGTGAGCAGATCGAAGTCAGTGAAGTGTGTACGTATTGCACATCCTCCACTTTCGCCAGCTATCGCAGGCGCACGCATCACCCTGAAGAAGCGAAGACGTTGATCTATTCGTGGATTGCTCGCAACCCCTGATCAGTGCCAAGGGCGCTTTTGTGGCGAGCGGGCTTGCCCCGCGTTGGGCTGCGCAGCAGCCCCGATTTAGCCACTACGTTATTTCAGGGTAGAACCATGCTGTCTGGTTTTGGGGCCGCTTCGCGCCCCAACGGGAGCAAGCTCCCTCGCCACAGAGGCCACATGTTACTCGAGTCATTTCATCGGCTGATCTTAAGCCCCTTACGCCCGGCATGCCGCTCCAGCGCCAGCTCGATCAACCGGCTCACCAGCTCGCTGTAACTCATCCCCGCCGCCTGCCACAGCTTCGGGTACATGCTGATACGTGTGAAGCCTGGCAGTGAGTTGATCTCGTTGATCAGCACTTCACCGTCATCGGTGAGGAACACATCAACCCGCGCCAGGCCGGCGCAGCCCAGCACCTCAAACGCCTCAATGGCGAGGTGGCGAATACGCTCGCGGGCTTCGACGCTGATATCGGCCGGCACCACCACTTGGGCCGCCTGGCCGTCGATGTATTTGCTGTCGTAGGAATAGAAGCCGTTGCTCACCACAATCTCGCCACAGCCACTGGCGATGGGGTTGTCGTTGCCCAATACGGCGCATTCGATTTCACGGCCCTGGACCGCGGACTCCACCAGCACTTTTTCATCGAAGCCCAAGGCCAGTTCAACAGCGGCGTGGTACTCGGCCTCGTTGCCAACCTTACTCACACCCACCGAAGAACCCTGGTTGGCGGGTTTGACGAACATCGGCAAACCGAGCTTGTTCACAGCCGCTTCAAACGAGGTACGCGCCGCGTTGCGGCGAGTCAGGGTGATAAACGGTGTGACAGCAATACCGGCATCGCGCAGCAGACGCTTGCTGATGTCTTTGTCCATGCAGACCGCCGAACCCAGCACGTCGGAGCCGACGAAAGGCAGGTCGGCCATGCGCAGCAGGCCTTGCAGGCAGCCGTCTTCGCCGAGGGTGCCGTGGACGATGGGGAAGATCACGTCGATATGTTCCAGCAGGCCCTGACCGGAGGTTTCCACCACTTGCTGGTTGGCCTTGCCCGGCACCACTGCAAGTTCACGGTTGGATTGGTTAAGAGCGATGAGCGCCGGGTTTTCCTGGTTGATCAGAAAGTTCGACGTGTCGTTGAGGTGCCAGTGGCCGGCCTTGTCGATGCCGATCAAGACCGGCTCAAAGCGCGAACGGTCCAGCGCATCGACGATATTGCGCGCCGACTGCAACGAGACTTCGTGCTCGGCCGAACGGCCACCAAAAATAATACCTACACGCACCTTGCTCATGACCCGGCCTCACTGTTGAAAGTAAGGCTTCTTACCATGAGCGGTCAGCGATTCGCTACCAGATGTGCGCCGAACAGCAGGTAGCAACCACCGGCGAAGCGGTCGAGCCATTTGCGTGAACGCGCGTAAAGGCTGGCCATGCGCTCGCTGGAAAACACCAGGGCAACACTGGAATACCAACTGAACGACAAGGTGGCCATGGTGATGACGGCCAGGGTAAGCAGCGCGGGCGAAGGAGATGGCGGCATGGTCGAGGCAAAGGCCGTCGCGACGAACAGCGCAGCCTTGGGGTTGGACAAGTTGCCCAGTAACCCGAACCGCCAGGCAGAGAACAATGAGCGGCGCGGTGCGTCGGGCAGAACCGTCTGGCCCGCAGCCGGAGCCGAGCGTTTGAACAACTTGAGCCCAAGGTAGATCAGGTAGCAACCGCCGATGATCTTGAATGCCAGGTAGAGCATCGGCGCGGCGGTAAACAGCGACTTGATGCCCAAGCCGCCCGCCAAGCCCCAAATGATCGTGCCGCTGGCTACACCCGCCGACGCCACAACGCCATGGCGCCTGGAGCAGCTGGCAGCCAACTGCGCGGTGTTGAAAAAGTTCGGCCCAGGCGTTACGACAGCGACTGTCCACAGCAGCGCCAGCGAGACCAGCGGGGCCACATAGGCAGGGTTGATAACGTCCATGGGCAGCTCCGTCAGCGCAGTACACGAACCCGGATCATAGGCCTCGCCCAACGCCTGCACAATCGTACAAGACCTCGGCAGACAACCGATGCAGACTCGGTTAACGTGTTTCCACCTCTACATGTGACAAGTCATCATGGGCCAACCCACTTCCACCCTCGACTGGCTGCACCGCGCCCCGCACGCCAGCGGCCTGGACCGTATCGAGGCGTACTTTGCAGGCTTTGCGTTTGACCCGCATCGCCACGACACCTACGCCATCGGCCGCACCTTGTTTGGCGTGCAAAGCTACCACTACCGTGGCTGCATGACCCATAGCCTGCCGGGCAGGACCATGGTGATTCACCCCGATGAATCCCATGACGGCCGCGCCAGCAGCGTGGAGGGGTTCAAGTACCGGATGATTTATGTGGAGCCGGCGCTGATCCAGCAGATTCTCGGTGGTCGGCCACTGCCGTTTATCCACAACGGTTTGTCGACTGACCCACGCCTTTTCCGCGCCAGCGAAGTGTTGCTGCAAAACCTCGACTGCCCGGTTGACCCGATGCAGGAACAGGACGCCCTGTTCGACCTGGCACACGCGCTGAACGCGGCATCCGGCGCGATCATCAGCCGCAAGTCGTTCGATTATGTGGCTGCCGAGCGCGCCCGCGAGTTTATCCACAGCGCCCTGGGCCGCAGCATCACCCTGGATGAAATGGCCGACCACTGCGGTCGCGATCGCTGGGCGCTGTCGCGAGATTTTCGTTTGTTGTTCGGCACCAGCCCCTACCGCTACCTGACCATGCGCCGGCTGGACTTGGTGCGCAGCTTGCTGGCCCAGGGCCAATCGCTGGTGGACGCGGCGCTGACCGCAGGTTTCACCGACCAGAGCCATATGACCCGGCAATTTCGCAGCACCTACGGCATGCCGCCGTCGCGATGGGTGAAGATGCTAGGGCGCTGATTGGCCCACCTGAAATGCGATTAAACCTGTGGGAGCTGGCTTGCCTGCGATTGCGGTGCATCAGTCAATATATTGAGTGCCTGACACACGCTATCGCAGGCAAGCCAGCTCCCACAATGCGGGGTCGCCGGCAAAAACACTCACCCGGCCTGCAGCACGCTGCAGCCGTGGCTTACAGCTCGCGCCCGACAACCGGCGCACCGATGCTGAGGAAATTTCCGCCGGCGATATGGTGCAAGGTGCGCAATTCGTCATGCCCTTCGAAGTGCCAATGCCCGTCGCTGAACACGCGCTCGTCGGCATAGGCGCCGATCACTTCGCCGAGGAACAGGTCGTAGGTCTGCTGGTTGTGCGGCTCGGGCAGCAAGCGGCACTCCAGCCAGGCCACGCAGCCTTCCAGCAGCGGCGCCTGGGTGTGCTCGCCACTGAAGGTGTGCAGGCCGTAGGCGGCGAACTTGTCGGTCTCGGAACCGCTGGTATTGCCGACCGTCTGCACCAGATCGGCCTGCGCCACACAGGGTACTTGCAACACAAACGTGCCGGCGCCTTCCAGCAGTTGCCGGGTCCAGGTGGACTTGTCCAACACCACGGCGACTTTGGGCGGTTCAAAATCCAGCGGCATCGCCCAGGCGGCGGCCATGATGTTGCGTTTGCCATCGTGGGCTGCGCTGACCAGCACAGTCGGGCCGTGGTTGAGCAAGCGGTAGGCCTTGGACAGCGGAACGGGGCGACGGTGGGTCGGGCTCATGGAGGGTCGGCTCTTCAAGCAAGAAAAAACCTACGATACCTCAAGCACACGCCCTACGGGTCAGCTCGACAGCTGATTGGCGAACTGGCCCACCGCGCTGACGACTTTTTGCGCACCGTCCTGGATCTCCACGATCACCGTGCCCGCCTCGGCCGCCAGGGCCAGGCCTTGTTCGGCCTGCAGGCGGCCATCGTTCATCAAGGTCACTGCATCGCGGGCCATGTCCTGGTTCTGGCGGACTACGCCGACAATCTCTTCCGTGGCTTTGCTGGTACGCGAGGCCAACTGACGTACCTCATCGGCCACCACCGCAAAGCCACGGCCCTGTTCACCGGCACGTGCCGCTTCAATGGCTGCGTTGAGCGCCAGCAGGTTGGTCTGTTCGGCGATACCGCTGATGGTCTTGACGATAGTGCCGATCACTTGGGATTGGGCATTCAGCGCCTCGATGCCGTCACCGGCCTGTTGCATATGCTTGGCCAGATCACGCATCACATCCACCGCCTGGGTTACCACGGTGGTGCCGCGCTGGGCGCTGTTGTCGGTTTGCAGCGAGGTGCTGTAGGCGATATTGGCAGCCTCGGCCACGGCTTGTTCCTGATTGACCTGATCGGTAATCACCGTGGCGAACTTGACCACTTTGTACAGGCGGTCATTGGCGTCCAGCACCGGGTTGTACGTGGCTTCCAGCCAAACCGTGCGGCCATGACTGTCGACCCGTTTGAAGCGTGCCGCAACAAATTCACCGGCGTTCAGGCGCTTCCAGAACTGTTGGTATTCGCCACTGTTGTACTCCTGCGGTTCGCAGAACATGCGGTGATGTTTGCCCTGGATCTGCGCCAGGCTGTAACCCATGCCGGCGAGAAAGCGATCGTTGGCCGTAAGTACATGCCCGTCGAGGTCGAATTCGATCACCGCCGTGGAACGCACCAGCGCGGTAATCAGGTTTTCATGCTCGCGCGACGCCTCGATGGTGCGGGTGAGGTCGCTTGAGTAAATCGAAAAATGCTTGATGCGCCCCTCCGAGTTGCGCACCGGCTGCACAATCGAGCGCAGCCACGCTTCCTTGCCGTTGCCACGCATCAGGCGCACGGTGCCGGCGAAGTGTTCGCCGCGCACCAGGGCATTTTTAAAGCGCAGCTGGAATTCGTCCTGGCGCACATGCGGCGGCACCAGCTCATCAATGAGACGCCCCACGATGTTGCTGGCCTGGTAAATCAGTTCTTGCAGGAAGTTGGCATTGGCCCACTCCACCCGGCCGTCGGCATCCAGCGTCAGGCACAGCATTTCACTTTCCAGGCTCTCCTTGACCTGCTGCAAGCTCGACAATTCTTCGCGAAGAGCAGACAGCTCTTGCTTCAGGCGGGTATTGAACATGAGGCACCGATGGCATTGGGTGAGGTGTATCTGACCTGCATCGGCGCTGCGGGCGTTTTCTGAAGCGTTTTTTTCGCCGCAGCCAGCTGTCTTTTTTTGGATCCATTAACCGCCGTTGTTTCGACACACACCCATCACTTGGTATTCCAGGGTATTGAGCTTGCCGGTGGAGTCTTCATAGGTCATGCGTGACGGCACCGCTTCGCAGGAGCGGATCGGCGGCGTTACGTTGACCACCCTCTCAATGTCCAGCTTCATGCCATAGCGGTAGGCCTGCACCTCGGGTGCGGGCTTGCCCTTCTTTTCGGCGTAAGCAGCCATGGCTTTTTCATTGCGCTCCATCATCAGGGCAAAGGTGCGGTCCCCGCCGCCTTCGGCCAACGCGCCAAAAGACAGGACCGCGACCAATACACCCAGGGCAACTTTATAAGCGTTCATCATTAGTTCCTCGTCAGAAAAGTTCAGTGACGAGATTAATCAACCAACCCTGACGCAATGTTCACCAAAACATTACTTATTTGTTAGGTGGCCGTGAGTTTCCAGAATTGTAATGTTCACGCCATGAGTTCGTTATCCACGGTTTGCAACTATCGGCCCGGGCCAGATCAATAAGAACGCCCGCCTCTATAAGAAGCTGAAAACTGCCACTACCCAGGAGCGAACCATGCGCATTACTAACCATATCCTTCCCTTTTCCTTGCTCGCCGCACTGCCCCTGGCGGCCGTGGCCTTAGAGGACAAGCCCGACGGTTTTATCGAAGGCAGCAGCGTGAACGTGCTGGCGCGCACGTTTTACTTCAACCGCGATGACCGCAAGGGCCAGTCCAGCCCTACCGGCAACGGTTACTCTGAAGCCCTGGCGCAGGGCTTGATCGGCAAATTCGAATCCGGGTTTACCCAAGGCACCGTTGGCTTCGGCCTGGATGCGTTCGTCATGTACGGCCTCAAGCTCGACTCGGGCACCGGTCGCAGCGGCGGCAAGGGGTCGTTCGGCGTGCTGCCGGTAGACAGCGACAACCACCCCGAAAGCAGCTACAGCAAATTCGGCGGCGCGGCGAAACTACGGGTGCTGGATACGGTGATAAAAGCTGGCGATGTGTTCCCCGCCACGCCGGTGGTGGCCGCTGGCGATTCGCGCCTGTTGCCGGAAAGCTTTCGCGGCGTCACCGCTCACAACACCAGCTTTGAGGGCCTGAGCCTGCAAGGCGGGCGCTTGAGCGGCATGAGCCAGCCGAGTGAAAGCGGCATGAACAAGGGCTTTGCGACCTTCTATGCAGGTAAGGTCGACTCGCCCTGGATCGGCTATTTCGGCGGCGAATACGCGGTGAACAAACACCTCAGTGTCAGTGCGTACAGCAGCCGCCTGAAGGACGCCTGGGACCAGTACTACGTCGGCACCAACGCCAGTTACCCATTGAGTGAAAACGTGTCCTTGTTCGGTGACGTGAACTATTACAAGGCCGTGGACGAAGGCAAAAAACTGCTGGGCGAATTCAACAACAACATCTGGAGCGCCAGGCTCGGGGTCAAGGTCGGCGCCCACAGCCTGGCCCTCTCGCACCAGCGCAACAATGGCAATGACGACTTCGACTACCTGCGCCAGTCGGACTCGATCTTCCTCAATAACTCGATCCAGTACAGCGACTTCAACTCGCCCAAGGAGCGCTCATGGATGGCCCGCTACGACCTCGACATGCAGGCCTTCGGCATTCCCGGCCTCTCATTCATGACCCGCTACGCCAAAGGCACTGGCGCCGACTACAGCAATGCCAACGCGGTGTACATGCGCCGCGATGCAGCCGGTAACCCGCTGACCGATCAACGCCGATGGGAGCGGGATATCGAGGCCAAGTACGTGGTGCAAAGTGGCAGCCTCAAGGATTTGTCCTTGCGTTTACGCCAGGCCACGGTGCGCTCCAGTGCGTTCGAGTCAGACCTGGAGGAAGTTCGCTTGATTGCCGAGTATCCACTGGTTGCACTGTGAGCCCTTACATTCGTTTGCCGTTAACTAACATCTGTTCACAAATAGCCAGGTATCAAAACTGTAATATTGAGCTCAGCTTCCCGTTAAGTTGAAGTTCCTATACTCGCATCAACTTATTTGCACCGAGCAACATTCGTCTCTAGAAGCTTTTTTGTAGCTCCTTTGGAAAGAGATGAATTTTTAACGCCCCTCGGGGCGTTTTTTTTTGCGGGCAGGTTTAGCAGCGACCAATGGTCGCAGTTGACCCTGAAGCTACTTCACGGTTCAGACTTTTCCTACTCCAAAAACACCTGATTCCATAAGGAAATGGAGCCCTTATCCCTCAGTAAAAGGTAACCCCCCATGCGTATCCTTGTGGTTGAGGACGAGCAAAAAACCGCCGACTACCTGCAACAGGGCCTGAATGAAAGCGGCTATGTGGTGGACTGCGCGTCCAATGGCATCGACGGCCTGCACCTGGCCGGGCAGCACGCCTATGAGCTGGTCATCCTCGACGTCAACCTGCCGGGCAAGGATGGCTGGGAAGTGCTGGAGCAATTGCGCCGCAATGGCACACAACGGGTGATGATGCTGACTGCCCGTGGCCGCCTGGCCGACAAGATCAAGGGCCTGGACATGGGCGCCGATGATTACCTGGTCAAACCCTTCGAGTTTCCCGAGCTGCTGGCGCGGGTGCGTACCCTGTTGCGGCGCAGTGAGCATATCCCCCAGCCGGACGTGTTCCGCGTTTTGGACCTGGAACTGGACCCGCGTCGCCATCGCGCCTATCGCGGCACCCGGCGTATCGACCTGACCACCAAGGAGTTTGCGCTGCTGCAGGTGCTGATGCGCCAGACCGGCGAAGTACTGACCCGCACGCAGATTATTTCGCTGGTGTGGGACATGAATTTCGACTGCGACACCAATGTGGTGGAAGTCTCCATCAGCCGCCTGCGGGCCAAGGTCGATGACCAGAGCGAAGTGAAACTGATCCACACCATTCGCGGCGTGGGTTATGTGCTGGAGGCACGTGGATGAGAACCGGGAGTTTGTCGATGCGCCTCGGCTTGACGGTCAGCCTGATGGGCGCAGGCCTGGTGTTGTTGCTGGCGACCCTGGCGTACGTGGCCCTGACCCACGAGTTGGAAAAGCTGGCGCGCAAGAACCTGGAAAGCAAGATGGAGCAGATCCAGCACAGCCTGGCCCAAGGCCTGGATGCCAACCGCATCCGCGCCCGCCCGCACTCATTGATGGACCTGGTGATCGGCCACGACAACTTCTACCTGACCATCGTCGGCACCGCACCGGATGAAAGCGTCTTGCTGAGCATCGGCGCCAAGCCCCAGGAGCCTTTGTTGACGGACTTCACGCCCAGGGAAACCCTCGGCTACCTCAATTGGGCCGACAGCAATGGCAACCAGGTGCTCAGCGCCTCCAGCCTGATGCGTCTGGCCAATGGCGAACGGGTGCGCGTACTGCTGTCGCTGGACCGCATGGACGACCAGGCGTTGCTCAGTGCCTACCTGCGCGCCACGTTGATTGCCTTGCCGATGCTGCTGATCCTGATCGGCATGGGCGCCTGGTGGCTGGTGCAACGCGGGCTCGCTCCACTGAAGCAGTTCAGTCATGTGGCGGCCAAGGTCACCACCCAGGACCTGACCCACCGTTTATCCATCGACAACCTGCCCCAGGAACTGGGCGAACTGGCCCATGGCTTCAACGTGATGCTCGACCGCCTGGACGCGGGCGTGCAACAGCTGTCGCAGTTCTCCGATGACCTTGCCCACGAAATGCGCGCGCCACTGACCAACCTGATGGGCAAGGCCCAGGTGACGCTGTCCCGCCAGCGGCCACCGGAGGAATACAAAGCAGTGCTGGAGTCCAACACCGAAGAGCTCGAACGCCTGGCGCGCATCGTCTCCGACATGCTGTTTCTGGCCCAGGTCAGCCATCCAGCCGCGCGAGGCTCATTTACCCAAGTGTCGCTGGCAGAAGAGGCCCATCGAGTGATGGATTTATTCGCCTTGAGTGCCGAAGACAAACAACTGACCCTGACCCTCAGCGGCGATGCCCAGGTACAGGGCGATCGCCTGATGATTCAACGTGCCCTGTCCAACCTGCTGTCCAATGCCATTCGCCACAGCCCGGCGCAGTCGCATATTTCAATGCTGGTGGAGGCCTATGGCAATCAGGTTGCGCTGTCGGTCAGCAACCCCGGCCCGGGGATTGAGGCGCAGCACCTGCCGCACCTGTTCGAACGTTTCTACCGCGTCGACAGCAGCCGCGCCCGTACCGAAGGCGGCACCGGGCTGGGCCTGGCCATCGTGCAATCAATCATGGCCCTGCACCAGGGGCAGGTTGATGTGCGCAGCCTGCCCGGTGGCTTTACCTTGTTTCGCCTGGTGTTTCCTCGGGTATTGCCTGAATAGGGAATGCGGACTTCAAACCAAAGCCGATCCCCTGTGGGAGCTGTCGAGCTTTAGCAAGGCTGCGAACGCGGTGGGTCAGGCACCCTATATATCGCCTGTGCCGCCGCCTTCGCAGCCTCGCTGGGGCTCGACAGCTCACACATTTGAACTTTGTCGCTGGCAAAATCTGTGTTCGACGCGATGGCCCTGCTGACCAAGACCTAAGCAACAAAGCCGATCCACTGTGGGAGCTGTCGAGCTTTAGCGAGGCTGCGAAAGCGGTGGGTCAGGCACCTTATATATCGCCTGTGCCGCCGCCTTCGCAGCCTCGCTGGGGCTCGACAGCTCCCACATTTGAACTTTGTTGCTGGTGGAATCTGCGTTCGACACGATGGCCCTGCTGACCAAGACCCAAGCAACAAAGCCGATCCCCTGTGGGAGCTGTCGAGCTTTAGGGAGGCTGCGAAAGCGGTGGGTCAGGCAACTTATATGTCGCCTATGCCGCCGTCTTCGCAGCCTCGCTGGGGCTCGACAGCTCCCACATTTGAGCTTTGTCGCTGGCAAAATCTGCGTTCGACACGATGGCCCTGCTGACCAAGACCCAAGCAACAAAGCCGATCCCCTGTGGGAGCTGTCGAGCTTTAGCGAGGCTGCGAAAGCGGTGGGTCAGGCACCTTATATCTCGCCTGTACCGCCGCCTTCGCAGCCTCGCTGGGGCTCGACAGCTCCCACAGTTGAGCTTTGTTGCTGGTGGAATCTGCGTTCGACACGATGGCCCTGCAAACCGAAACCGCAGCAACAAAGCCGATCCCCTGTGGGAGCTTTGGTGATTTCATTACCAAGCCCGCTCAGCTCATACGCATCATTCCTCCTTGCGATGCGCCCATTGGTACAGCGCCGGCAGCACCAGCAAGGTCAGCAACGTAGAGGAAATAATTCCGCCGATCACCACCGTCGCCAGCGGCCGCTGCACTTCGGCGCCGGTGCCGGTGGCGAGTGCCATGGGGATAAATCCAAGTGACGCTACCAGCGCCGTCATCAACACTGGGCGCAAGCGCGTCAGCGCGCCTTCGTTGACCGCCAGCGCTAACGAGCGGCCTTCTTCACGCAGGTTGCGGATAAAGGCAATCATCACCAGGCCGTTCAGCACCGCCACACCGGACAACGCGATAAAGCCCACGCCTGCCGAGATCGATAGCGGAATATCGCGCAGCCACAACGCCATGATGCCACCGGTCAAGGCGAACGGAATCCCGGTAAACACCAGTAAGCCGTCCTTGAGGTTGTTGAACATCATAAACAGCAACCCGAACACCAGCAGCAACGCCACCGGCACCACGATGCGCAAACGCTCGGAGGCTTCCTTCAACTGTTCGAACTGGCCGCCCCAGGTGGTCCAGTAACCGGCGGGCACCTTCACCTGGGTGCTGATGGCCGTCTCGGCCTCTTCGACAAACGAGCCGATATCACGCCCGCGCACGTTGGCGCTGACAATTACCAGACGCTTGCCATTCTCGCGGCTGATCTGGTTCGGGCCGAGCACCAGGTCCAGGCTGGCGACCTGAGACAACGCAATAAATCCCAACTGCCCCGCCGCACTCCCGGCCAACGCCGGCACCGGAATCAACAGCCGCGACAAGCCTTCGATATCGGTGCGCAACGCGTCGGATAACCGCACCACCATGTCAAAACGCCGGTCGCCTTCGTACAACGTACCGGCCTGGCGTCCACCCACGGCCACGGCAATGGTGTCCTGCACATCACCCACGTTCAGGCCAAAACGTGCGGCCTTGTCACGGTCGATATTGATCGTCAGCACCGGCAGGCCGGAGGTCTGCTCCACCTTCACCTCCGAGGCACCATCAAGCTTTTGCAAGGTCTCGGCGATTTCCCCGGCGGTCTTGTTGAGCACCGCCATGTCATCGCCAAATACTTTCACCGCCACATCGCTGCGCACCCCGGAAATCAGCTCGTTGAACCGCAGCTGAATCGGTTGCGACAGTTCATACGCACTGCCCGGCACAATCGCACTGGCGCGCTGGATATCGGCAATCAGCGCCTCGCGGGACTTCTTCGGGTCTGGCCATTGGTCCTTCGGTTTAAGCATCACGTAGCTGTCGGAAATGTTCGGCGGCATCGGGTCGGAAGCGATTTCCGCCGTGCCCGTGCGCGCAAACACGCGCTCGATTTCCGGCACTTGGGCGATCAGTATTTTTTCCAGCTGCTGCTGCATCTGCACCGATTGCGACAGGCTGGTGCCGGGTACGCGCAAAGCCTGTTGGGCGAAGTCGCCTTCACTGAGGCTGGGGATAAACTCGCTGCCCATGCGACTCGCTACCGCGCCCGAGGCGACGATGGTCAACACCGCCAAACCGAACACCAATGAACGGCGCGTCATGACCCAATCCAGCACCGGCGCATAGACCCGACGCGCAGTGCGCATCACCAGGTTTTCTTCTTCCTTGACCTTGCCGGTCACGAACAGCGCAATCGCGGCGGGCACGAACGTCACCGACAGAATCATCGCGCCCAGCAGCGCAATCACCACGGTAAACGCCATGGGATGGAACATCTTCCCGGCCACGCCAGTGAGGGCGAAAATCGGCAGGTAAACCACCATGATGATCAACTGCCCGAAGATCAGCGCACGCCGTGCTTCCTTGGCCGCCGCGAACACTTCATGCAGGCGCTCGCTGCGCGTCAATAACCGCCCATGTCGCTGCTGCGCATGGGCCAGACGGCGGATCGCGTTTTCGACGATCACCACCGCGCCGTCGACGATAATGCCGAAGTCCAGCGCGCCGAGGCTCATCAGGTTGGCGCTGACTTTGTTGGTGAACATGCCGGTAAAGGTGAACAACATTGCCAGCGGAATCACCATCGCCGTGATCAGCGCCGCGCGGATATTGCCCAGGAACAGAAACAACACCGCGACCACCAACAGCGCGCCTTCGAAGAGGTTTTTCTTCACCGTGGCGATGGCTTTTTCCACCAGGTTGGTGCGGTCGTAGACCGTCACGGCGACCACACCGGCGGGCAGCGAACGGTTGATTTCCTCGAGTTTCTTCGCCACCGCCTGGGACACGGTGCGGCTGTTTTCGCCGATCAACATGAACACCGTGCCCAGCACCACTTCACGGCCGTTTTCGGTGGCCGCGCCGGTGCGCAGCTCGCGGCCGATTTCGACTTGCGCCACATTGCGCACGCGGATCGGCGTGCCATCCGAGCTGGTGATCACAATGTTGGCTATATCATCAATCGACGCCACCTGACCCGGCGCACGGATCAGCAATTGCTCGCCACTGCGCTCGATGTAACCGGCGCCGACGTTGGCATTGTTGCGCTCCAGCGCCGTGACCAGATCACCCAAGGTCAGGTTGTAGGCCGCCAGGCGCTTGGGGTCCGGGGCTATCTGGTATTCCTTGGCGAAACCACCGATGGTGTTGATCTCGGCCACGCCCGGCACATTGCGCAGTTGCGGCTTGATGATCCAGTCCTGGATCACGCGCAGGTCGGTCGGCGTGTAGGGCGTGCCGTCGTCCTTGCGCGCGCCGTCTTCGGCCTCGACGGTCCACAGGAAAATTTCGCCAAGGCCGGTGGAAATCGGCCCCATCGCGGTTTCGATGCCCAACGGCAGTTGCCCGCGTGCCACTTGCAGGCGCTCATTGACCAATTGCCGGGCGAAAAACAGGTCGGTGCCGTCTTTGAAAATCACCGTCACCTGGGACAACCCCGAACGCGACAGCGAACGCGTCTGCTGCAAACCCGGCAGCCCGGCCATGGCGGTTTCAATCGGAAAGGTAATGCGCTGCTCGGTTTCCTGCGGCGAAAAACCGGCCGCCGCCGAGTTGATCTGTACCTGCACGTTGGTAATGTCAGGCACCGCGTCGATGGGCAACTTCTGATAGCTGGCGATGCCGACACCGGCCATCAACAGCACCGCCAGCAGCACAATGATGCGCTGCTCGATGGCGAATTGGATAAGGCGCTCAAACATGGGGAATCACTCGCAGGATCAATGGGCGTGCTCGGCCGAGCCTTTACCCAGTTCGGACTTGAGGATGAAGCTGCCGACAGTGGCCACCTGCGCCCCGGCCTCAAGGCCCTGGCGCACTTCGACGTAGCCGTTTTCGCTCACACCGAGTTCGAGGTGACGGGTGATAAAGCCTTGCGCAGTGCGCACAAACACTGAGGGTTTGTCCTCGACGGTCTGGATCGCGGTTTCTGGCACGGTGACCTTGGCCTGGTAGGTATCGGTGGCCAATTGCACCGTCACAAACAGGCCCGGGCGCCAGGCGTCATCGGGGTTGGGCACGGTCACGCGCACGGTGGCGGTACGCGTCTGCTCGCCAAGCAGGTTGCCCACATAGGCCACGGCGCCCTGCACCTGCGTGCCCATTTCCGTGGAGGTGACCTTCACCGGTTTGCCGACCCGGACCTTGTTCAAATCCTTGGGAAACACACCGAAGGTGATCCACACCTGGGACAGGTCCGAGAGCGTGAAGGCGTTGCTGGTCTCGCCGACCACCTCGCCGACGCCGAGGTGTTTTTCCACCACTACGCCGGCGAACGGCGCACGCAGTTCATAACGATTGCCGCCGACCAGGACCGCGCTGCCGCTGAGGGCAGTCATCTTCTGGCGCGCATTGTTCAGGGCGATTTCGGCCTCTTGCAAGGTCTGACGCGCCAGCAGGTAATCCTGTTCGGCGGAGATTTCGTCTTTCCACAATTGGCGCTCGCGTTGGAACGTAGTGCGCGCCAATTCGACCCGGCGCTCGCTGGCCGCCAGCTCGCTGCGCTGGTCGGAAATCTGCTGACTGGAGATGACCGCCAACAGCTCGCCTTTCTTCACCGACTGGCCAAGGTTGACCTTCACCGCCTCCACCACACCGGCCGCACGCGGGACGATGTGCGAGGTACGGTCCTCGTCGAAACGCACTTCCCCCGGCAGCGTCAGCACTGTACTGATCGAGCGCGGTTGCGCCTGGGCGAGTTGGATACCGGCGGCCTGGATCTGCTGTTCAGTGAGTTCAAGCGCGCCTTCTTCTTCATCGGCGACGGCAAAGCCAGACAGCATCAGGCCCAGGGCGACGGCCAGCGCCACGCCATGTTTATGTTTCATAGAGGACTCCAGAAAAAATCAAAACCGGGCGAGGTCGCCGTAAATTCGTTCGATGCGCACCCAGGCATCGGTGGCCTGGGCGGTCGCCGTGAGGTATTGGGTGCGTGCGGCGATCAAGGTGCGCTGGGCGTCGAGCACGTCGAGGAAGTTGAACTTGCCCATCTCGAAGCCACGGGTGGCGCTGTCCACCGCGCTTTGGGCGGCGGGCAGGATCTGTTGGTTGAAGGCGCGCACTTCGGTATCGGCGGTTTGCCACAGGTCCAGGGCCTGGCGGGTCTCGGTGCGCAGGCGCAGTTCGACAGCGTTACGCAGGTCGCGGGCCTGGTCGGCGCGGCGGCTGGCGGCAAGCACATTGCCCTGGTTACGGTTGAACAACGGGATCGGCATGGACACACCCACCACGTTCACACGTTCACGCACGCTGGCGTCGTACTGGCTGCCGATCGACACGTCGAGGTCGGGAATTCGCTGGGCTTTTTCCAGGCCCACGCTGGCCTCGTTTTGCTGAATTTGCAGTTCAGCCAGGCGTAACTCGGTGGTTTGCTCAAGGCGCGCCAGCAGTTGTGCCGAGGGCGGCAACGGTGGTGCGGATTGGCTTTGCGTGGCGACCGCCTGGAAGTCAGGGGTGGCGCTGCCGGTGCTGGCGGCGAGGCGGCGGTAGGCATCCGTGAGGCCGATCTGTGCGCGGTTGAGCTCCAGGCGGATCTCCGACAACTGCACCTGGGCGCGAGTGGCTTCTACCGGCGACGATTTGCCGGCTTTGACGCGGCCATTGGCGACCATCAGGCCGCGCTCGGCCAAGGCCATTGAGCGTTGCGCCAGGTCGAGGCGCTCCTGGGCACGCAGGGCGCCGTAGTAGCTGTCGATCACATCGGCGCGCAGGCCATTGCGCCGCTGCTCAAGGGTCAACGCGGCGGCATCCTGAGCGCGTGTTGCCACATCAATGCGCGCACCGCGTTTGCCGCCCAGCTCCAAGGTCTGGCTGAGTTTGATGGTGGTGGTGCGCGAGTTGCGGCGGGTGTCTTCGGCATCCCAGGAAGCCACTGGGTTGGGGATCAAGCCCGCCTGCTGGCGGCCGCCTTGGGCAATGTCGATTTCCCATTGCGCGGCGGCCAGGTCGGGGTTGTTGGCGAAGGCGGTTTGCAGGGCTGAATCAAGAGTCAGGGTTTGCGCCTGGGCAGCGTTCGCCGCTACCCACAACGCTGCGCCCCCCAAAAATGTTCTAAACGAAAGTGCCATAACGAGAGTTCCACGCCCATGAATTCGCTGAGGTTTACCAGCGGGGGCAATGTAGCTTTCGCGACTTATCAGAGCGGTGGAGCAAAGATTACAAATCCGAAAGGCACAGCCTCAAGCGTGCACCTCGTCAGGGTCGTCGTGATGAAAACCTTCGCCTTCGACCTGCAAGGTGACGTGGGAAATATCGAACTGTTCGTGCAGCAATTCCGTCACCCTTGTGAGGATTTGTTGCTCAGTGCCTTGGGACGGATCCGCGACCAAATGCGTGCTGAGCACATTCTTGCCGCTGGTCAGCGCCCAGATATGCAGGTCGTGTACGTCCTTGACTCCAGGCACGCTGCGAATGGCCTGCTCAACCTGATCGATATCCATGCCGTCCGGCACGCCTTGCAGCAGTACGTTCATGCTTTCCTTGAGCAGCGTCCAGGTGCGTGGCAACACCCAGAAACCAATCGCCGCCGCCACCACGGAGTCGACCCAGCCCCAGCCGGTAAACATGATGACCACCGCCGCGATGATCACGCCGATAGAACCGAGCATGTCGCTCCAGACTTCCAGGTAAGCGCCCTTCACATTCAGGCTTTCACCGCTGGCAGCACTGAGCAGGCGCATGGAGATCAGGTTGACGATCAGCCCCAGCACCGCAATCACCAGCATGCCGGTGGACTGGATTTCGGCTGGCGCCTGCAGTCGTTGATAAGCCTCGTAAAGGATGTAAAACGCCACGGCGAACAGCAGCAGCGCATTAAAGGCCGCCGCCAGGATTTCGAAACGCGCATAACCAAAAGTGCGCTTGCGGTCGGCCGCACGCTTGGCGACCTGAATGGCCACCAGGGAAATCGCCAGGGCCAGGGCGTCGGTCATCATGTGCGCGGCGTCGGACAACAACGCCAGGCTGCCGGTGACAAAAGCGCCAATAACCTCGGCAATCATGAAGCTGCCGGTCAGCCCCAGGGCCATCCATAACTTGCGTTCGTGGCCGGCGCGTACTTGGGCGTGGCTGTGTCCTGCGCTCATGGCATGTCCTCGTGGTGTGTAGTCCGTTGATCATAGAGCTATAGGCCAAATTCCCGCGCATACCTTGCAAACTTGTCACTCGCCCGCCAGCTCATCGTTAGATTGAGCGCACCAAAATCGCCCATGCATGCGCTGCGGCAGTTCTATCAGGTATGCTTTTCGAGCAGGAAACAAAAAGAAACAAATTAGCCAACCTGTTCGATAAGGAGTCCCGTTTTGGAGTTATCGACTGCCGCGTGGATGGTTCACGACACCCGCCTCATGTTTTGTGTTCTGCTGGCCATCGCCAGCATCATTGTGTTGATCAGCGCCACAAAACTGCCGCCGTTCCTGTCGATCCTGATCGGTACGTTCATCGCCGGTGTGGGCGCCGGGCTGCCGCCGGAAGAAGTCGCCAAAGCCTTCAGCAAAGGCGCCGGGGCGATCCTCGGTGAAGCCGGGATCATCATCGCCCTGGGCTCGATGCTCGGCGCGCTGATGGCCGAATCCGGCGCGGCCGACCGCATCGCCACCACCTTGCTTGGGTTGGGCAAAGGCAAGTCACTGCCGTGGGTGATGGCGCTGGTGGCCATGGTGATTGGGTTGCCGCTGTTCTTCGAAGTCGGCCTGGTGATGATGGTGCCGATCATCTTCGTGATGGCCAAGCGTTCGAACCAGCCACTGCTGAAAATCGCCATCCCGGCGCTGGCGGGCATGACCACCCTGCACGCCCTGATGCCACCGCATCCGGGGCCGTTGATTGCGGTGGGCGCGTTGCACGCCGACCTGGGCCTGACCATGCTGCTGGGCTTCTGCCTGGCGGTGCCGGCAGTGATTCTCGCTGGCCCGCTCTATGGCAACTGGCTGTCCAAGCGCCTGCACGTGGATGAGCCGGCCGACATCGGCGCGCTGTTCAGCGCACCGCCCAAGGCGCCACGCCAGCCGAGCTTCGGTGTGTCGCTGCTGATCATTTTGTTGCCGGTGATTTTAATGCTCGGCAGCACCTTGGCCAAAGTCGCGTTGCCACCCGAAAGCACCGTCGGCCTGACCTTGAAGTTCCTCGGTGAACCGCTGATTGCCCTCGGCCTGGCCGTGATCGCTGCCGTCATCTGCCTGGGCTGGGCCGCCGGCATGCCGCGTGCCGAAGTCGGCAACACCCTGCGCAAAGCCCTCGCGCCCATCGCCGTGTTACTACTGACCATCGGCGCCGGCGGCGGCCTCAAGCAAACCCTGCTGGACGCCGGCGTCAGCCAGACCATCAGCAAGGTCGCCGAAGGCGCGCACATGCCGTATCTGCTGCTGGCCTGGCTGATCGCCGTGGCCCTGCGCCAGGCCACCGGCTCGGCGACAGTTGCTACCACCACTACGGCGGGCATCCTCGCGCCGATGATGGCCGGGCTGGCCGCGACCCAGAGTTCCTTGGTTGCACTGGCGATTGGCGCGGGCTCGGTGTTCTTTTGCCACGTAAACGATGCTGGGTTCTGGATGGTGCGTGAGTATTTTGGTTTGCAGCTGAAGCAGACGATTTGGGTGTGGTCGGTGTTGCAGACGATTGTTTCGGTGGTCGGGCTGGTCGGTACGCTGCTGCTCTGGCACTTTTTGACCTGAAGACGCCACATCGAGGGGAAGCCTTCTTCCCCTCACTTTGTCAGTGATGTAACACGAAACGAGCGTCGAGTTTATCGAGCAATTCAAAGGTGTTCATATAGGGGACGCCAAACAGCGAGCAGACATTAGGAATGGTGTACTTGCGCTTGATGTCAGGGTTATAGACCTCATGCGTGACAACTACCGCCCCTGTCGTCATAGCCTTGGCTATCAGCCAGGCATCTGCGCCCTCAAGAAACTCCTCCAGCGCACCAGTCTTCATTACCGATACCTGTTCAGCAATTCTTGAGACGATATTCCCAAAGGCTGCTTGGGTCTGTTGATCGTTCGAGTCTTCAAACAAGCTGGAATTGCCCTTTACCCACTGCGTCAACTCGTCATTGCCTTTGGCTAACTCGTCACGAACCGGAACAATACTGGCAATTTCCAACGCCTGATGCTGCTGCAGTATCCAGGCCCAATAGCCTGGGCAAATGGTCATCGCGTAATAACGGTTCTTGGCCTCGATCAACGTATTCGAATCCAATAGATGCTTCATGCCGATAGCTTCATCCCATAAGTTTTCAACTTGGCTGGCTGCACACCCAACAGTTTTCCTGCGTCTCGCAACAAAATCCGCCCGCTCTGCGCTTCTGCGAGAACGGCCTTGCTCAACCGAGCACTGTTCCTGATAGCCGCTGTGCGGTAGTAATCCCCTCCACTACCCTCTTTATCTCGATACTCCTGCAAGATCCGACGGTAGTAAGTGCCGTATTGATCATTACTGATGTAGCCAAGGTCACGGGCACGACGGGCAATCACCAATGTACTGACGCGAAAACGTCCAGCCAATGGCCCCAAGTTTTCTTCCCAGTGGACATCCGAATCCCAATGCGCTCGAAAAACATTTTCCGGCGCCAGAAACTCTCCCGCCACGGCGTTGCAAAATGCTTCCTCCTGACGGGCACTTTGATTGCTGCCATCAGACACGCCCGTGCTGCCAATCCAGATGTGAGCCAGTTCATGCATTAAAGTAAAAAGGCGTGCCGTTGGCGCGTCCGCGCTGTTGATGAAAACCACAGGCGCCATAGGATTGCTGATCGCAAATCCTCGAAACTCACTGACATCAAGTTTCCTGTGGGTATTGCCCAAAGCAACACCACTGCGCATGACGAGAATCCCGGCCTCTTCTGCACCACTCACCAAAGCTCTGACATAGTCTTCATAACCCATTCGAGCAAAAGCATCCGTGACGCCAAGTACGCGACGAATATCTGCAACCACATCTTTGATGGCCGAACGGCTAGTGAAGCTTCCCACGAAGGGCAAAGGTGAACGCTCATGATCCTGCAAGTATTCCAAGTACCAGTCTTGCTTGCGGAGCACGTCTTTCACTGTGTCCATCAGGTTCAAGCTGGGCTTGTCTGGTAAAACGCCACCAAGGGTCCGCAGGTCTGGAAGAGGGAGATGCTCGGGAGGAGGAGCCCGGAGAAAAAGATAGCCGAAAGGGACGTGCACAATGGCGGCCCACTTTTGTGCCTGGTGAAAAGAGGGAAGGCTCTGGCCGCCTTCCCACTCCTTCAGCCTTTCCAATTTGACCATGAGGCCTTTTGCAACCTGCGCCTCAGACAGCCCCGCCCGCTGGCGAGACCAGAACAGGATTGCAGGGTTGATATAGGCGGTCTGAGTCATGGGGGGTAGATGTGCTCGTCAGGAATGGACGTGACTATAGGAGCGCCTCCCCTACCCGTCAATTAATGGCCCCAGGTGCCATTTGTAACAACGTTTACTGGGTGGCGCTTGCCAAACAGCGCCACACTCGCCACGCCCACCGCGCCCATCACCACGCAATACCCCACGCAAATCCACGGGCTGGTCGGCATCAACGCGATCAGCAACAGTGGCGTTGTACTCGCCCACAACGCATAGGCAATGTTGTAGGTAAACGAAATCCCCGACACCCGCACCTGCGCCGGGAACAGGCCGACCATCACCGACGGCACCGCGCCCACCACGCCGCAACTCAAGCCCGCCACGGCATACGCCGCGCCCAGCCACACGCCGCCACTGATCAGGCTGGCATACAGCACCGCAATGCCCACCGGCAGCAACAGGCTGTAGACCAGCACTGCGCGCCAGGCGCCGATGCGGTCGACCAGCAAACCGGCGAGTACGCAGCCGATATTGAGGAAGACGATCCCCAGCGCACTTAGGGCGAAGGTGTGGCTGGGGCTCATGCCAAAGGTTTTTTGCATCATGGTGGGCGTGATGACCACCAACACCACGACTGCCGAGGTCAGGACACAGGTGAGGATCATTGCCGGCAGCAATACAGCGCGATGGTCGCGCAGGACGGTGCGCAACGGCATTTCAGCGGCGGCCTGGCGGCGAGCCTGCATTTCGAGGAACACCGGGGTTTCGCTGAGCCAGCGGCGCAGCCACACGCCGATCACACCGAACACGCCGCCGAGCAGGAACGGGAAGCGCCAGGCGTAGTCGAGGATTTCAGCGGGGGTGAAGATTTGCGCCAGCAAGGTGGCCGTGAGTGCGCCGAGCAGGTAGCCGAAGGTCAGTCCCGCTTGCAGGAAGCCCAGCGCGTAGCCTCGGTGGTGGCGCGGTGCGTGTTCGGCGACGAAGGTCCAGGCACTCGGCACTTCGCCGCCCACTGCGGCGCCTTGCAGCACGCGCAGGGCCAACAGAATCAGCGGGGCGAAATAACCGATTTGCACGTAGGTGGGCATGATCCCGATCAGCAGGCACGGCAAGGCCATCATCAGAATGCTCAGGCTGAACACGCGTTTGCGCCCCAGGTGATCGGCGAAGTGCGCCATCAGAATGCCGCCCAGCGGGCGCGCCAGGTAACCGGTGACGAAGATGCCGAAGCTTTGCAGCAGGCGCAGCCATTCGGGCATTTCCGGCGGGAAGAACAATTGGCTGAGGGTCAGCGCAAAGAACACGAAGATAATGAAGTCGTAGATTTCCAGCGCGCCGCCGAGGGCGGCCAGGCCCAGGGTTTTGTAGTCGGAAGGGGAAAAACGCTGCGCCCGTGGGGAAAAGGTGGCAGTCATGTAAAGGCTCGGCAGACAAACAAAATGGCGTGCAGGTTATGAGCTGCGCCCAGTGATGGCAATCGCGACAGATATATTTGTTTTCCTCATGGATCGATGAAGATAACTGCATTCCCATATCAATGCCCGTAGCGGAACATGCCGTAAAACTGCCAACACCCATAATAAATACAAGAGGAAAGACTCGTGGCCGATGCTATCGAAGAAAGCCGCTATGCCCGATTTGCCCTGCGCTGTTCCAACTTCGCCGAACGCTGGTTTCCGGATTCCTGGGTGTTTGCCGCCCTGGCGGTGATCATTGTTGCCGTGGCGACCCTGGGCATGGGTGCCGCGCCGACCGAAGCCGCCAAGGCCTTTGGTGACGGGTTCTGGAGCCTGATCCCGTTCACCATGCAGATGGCCTTTGTGGTGATCGGCGGGTATGTGGTGGCCAGTTCGCCGCCCGCCGTGAAGCTGATCGACCGTCTGGCACGTATCCCCAAGAATGGCCGCTCGGCCGTGGCGTGGGTCGCGTTGATTTCCATGGTCGCCTCTTTGCTCAACTGGGGCTTGTCCCTGGTGTTTGGCGGTTTGCTGGTACGCGCCCTGGCCCGTCGCACGGATTTGCGCATGGATTACCGCGCCGCCGGGGCTGCGGCTTATTTGGGTTTGGGCGCCGTGTGGGCATTGGGGCTGTCGTCGTCGGCGGCGCAGTTGCAGGCCAACCCGGCCAGTTTGCCGCCGTCGATCCTGTCGATCACCGGGATGATCCCGTTCACCGAGACCATCTTCCTGTGGCAATCGGGCGTGTTGTTACTGGCGCTGATCGTGGTGTCGCTGATCATCGCCTATGCCACCGCACCCGGCCCCAATAGTGCGCGTGATGCCAAGGCCTGTGGTGTCGACCCGGCCTTCAATATGCCCAAACCACAACCGCCGACGCGTCCGGGCGAATGGCTGGAACACAGCCCGCTGCTGACCATCCTGCTGGCCTTGCTGGCGGCTGGCTGGTTGTTCCATGAGTTCTCGACCAAACCTGCGATCAGCGCGATTTCGGGGCTTAACACCTATAACTTCCTGTTCATCATGGTCGGTGCGCTGCTGCACTGGCGTCCGCGCAGCTTCCTGGATGCGGTGGCGCGTGCCGTGCCGACCACCACGGGCGTGCTGATCCAGTTTCCGTTGTATGGCTCGATCGCCGCGTTGATGACCGTGGTGAAAGGCGGTGACGGCCAGACCCTGGCGCACCATATCTCGTTGTTCTTCACCTCCATCGCCTCCCACGACACTTACGCGCTGTTGATGGGCGTGTACTCGGCGGTGCTGGGCTTCTTTATCCCGTCGGGCGGTGGCAAGTGGATTATTGAAGCGCCTTACGTGATGCAAGTGGCCAATGACCTGCAATACCACCTGGGCTGGGCGGTGCAGATCTATAACGCGGCTGAGGCACTGCCGAACTTGATCAACCCGTTTTATATGCTGCCGCTGCTGGGCGTGCTGGGGCTGAAGGCACGGGATCTGATCGGGTTTTCATTTGTGCAGTTGCTGGTGCACACGCCGCTGGTGTTGTTTCTGTTGTGGGCGCTGGGGACGACGTTGAAGTATTTGCCGCCGGTGATGCCTTAAACGCCCCTGACTGCGCTTGTTGCACAGGCGCAGTCAGGCTGGAACCACAGGAAGGCGATGCAATAGATCAGGCAACGCATCCTGGATCGTGTCCCAAACCACATCGAGGTTGATATCGAAATAACCGTGGGCAATCCGGTTGCGCATCCCGCGCATGCTACGCCAAGGGATCTGCGGGTGACTCGCAGCGAAATCTGGATGCTGATCCATGATTTTTGTTGATGCCTCACCAATGATGATCAGACTCATGACAACTGCTTGTTGAGTACGTCTGTCTTCCAGAAACTCTTCTTTGTTCAAGCCGTCAACAAATGTGATCGCATCAGCGGTGGCTTGCCTTATGTGATCCAAGTAGTCCCCGAGGCGATTTACTGTCATACCGGGCGTGCCTCAGCCAACACTTTTGCGCGAAACTTCAGTGGTAAATCGCCAGGCGTCAGCAGGTCCACATTGACCCCGAGCAGATCCTCCAGCTCTACCTGCAATCCACCAAGATCAAAAAGCGTGGTCCCCGGCGGAGCATCTACCAGCAGATCAAGGTCGCTACCTTCTTGATCGGTACCCAGCAAGACAGACCCAAACACCCTTGGATTTGAGATACGGAAACGCCCCACCACCTCTCTGACGGCGGCCCGTTTTAGATCAAGGGCGATTGAAGGTTTCACGGTTCACCTCGGTGGCATCCATTATTGACGCAGTTTAGCAGTGCCAGGGTGTGTGTATACATGCCCGATTTCTTACATCAACCTCGTCATTGCGTCACATTGCATTGCTAATTCCCTGGCCAGATGTATCGGGCTTTCCCACTTATTGCAGTGACAGCCTCTGACTTCCCTCCCTCGCGCCTTTGATTAACCTGCCTTGGATTACCACCCACAAACACCAAGGAAAATCCGATGACGCCCCTGTCCAAATCACTGGAAGAGTTGATCAATGATATTTACAAGGACGACCACGTGTCGTTCGTCGAGTACACGGCTCTGCGAGACGATGCCGATCGGCGTATGGCTGCCGTCGTCAATGAGTTTGGCCTGCACAATAACGTCACAGCCTTCCAAAAAGTGATGGACGTGGCCATGCAGCTTTTGCAAACCACGGTCATCGATGCAAAAAAAGCCAAGCTGACCGACACGGGTGAGGCAATCGTCAAGGATGCGCTGACGGCTCAAGTGGAGTACTTGCGCGCGGGCAGCCAACTGGCACTGCACTTGCTGTGACCACCCTTTAGCTTTCTAACCGCTGTCTTCGTTCCGTCACATTGCATTGCTACCGTCCTGCGAAATATCTTGCAACAATCAGCCAGCAGGAACGCCCAACAATGAGTGACGAGCACGAAGACCGCCCTTCTCCCGATTCCGTAACCCAACCGGCCGTGGACACCAGCCGTCGGCGTTTCCTCGGGGGCGCGGCGGTGCTGGGGGTTGGTGCGACCTTGAGTGCTTGCGGCAATACCAGCGAGCCTGCGGGCAAGCCAGAGGTGCGGCCGCTTACACCGCAAGAGCTGGACAAGGCCTTGCACGAGCAGGTGAAGACAGTCGTGGTGATCTACGCCGAGAACCGCAGTTTCAATAACCTGTTCGCAGACTTCCCTGGCGTGGAGAAACCACTGTCGGCGCTCTCCGCAGCCGACGTGCAGCAACGTGACCGTGATGGCAGCCTGCTTAGCACCCTGCCACCGGCCTGGGGCGGCGTGTTGCAAGTCGGCCCGCAAAGTGTGGACGGGGTGACTTACCCCAGCGAAGTGCAATTCCAGGAAAACCTGCCCAACGCGCCATTCGCCCTCAAAGGCCCGAATGCCGAGGACCTGCCTTTGAGCCTGGTCACTCGTGATTTGTGGCATGTGTTCTACCAGAACCAGATGCAGATCAACGGCGGCAAGAACGACAACTTTGTCGCCTGGGCCGATTCCGGTGGCTTGGTGATGGGGTACTACGCCCAGAGTCGATATTCCCTGCGTCTGTGGGACGTGGCCAAGGAGTTTGTGCTGTGCGACAACTTCTTCCAGGGCGCTTTCGGTGGCTCGTTCCTCAACCACCAGTACCTGATCAGCGCCACCGCGCCGTTTTATCCGAATGCCGCACAATCGGTGGCCAAGGCGCAAATAGCCACGCTGCAAAGCGATGACCCCACCGACCCGCGCCTCAAGCCGCTGGACAAGTCGCCGGCCAGCGCCATGACCGGCCCGCCGCAGTTCGGCCCCAGCGCCTTGACGCCGGACGGTTACGGCGTGAACACCCTGGCACCGCCATACTGGCCGACCTGGATCCGCGACCCTCAAAACCCGGACTATTCCAAGCCCGATCTGCCCAACGTGCTGGTGCCGCAAACCCACGAACACATTGGCGACAAACTGTCGAAAAAGAACGTCGATTGGGCCTGGTACGCCGGGGCCTGGCAAGCGACGCTGGACCAGTTCAAGGACTCGGGCGGTATCCCGAAGATTCCGAACTTCCAGTACCACCACCAGCCGTTCAACTACTTCAAGCAACAAGGCCCGCAAAACCGTGCTGAGCGCGACAAACGCTTGCGTGACGGCGGTTTGGGCGATGATTCCGGCACCAACAAGTTCTTCGCCGATGCCCAGGCCGGCAAGCTGCCCGCCGTGACGTTCTACAAGCCCCAGGGCAACCTGAACATGCACGCCGGCTACGCCGATGTGGCCTCGGGCGACCGCCATATCGCCCGCGCCTTGAAAGTGCTGCAAGAAAGCCCGCAGTGGAAAAACATGGTGGTGGTGGTCACTGTCGATGAAAACGGCGGCTGGTGGGACCACGTGGCACCGCCCAAAGGCGATCGCTGGGGCCCGGGCACGCGGGTTCCGGCGCTGGTGGTGTCGCCGTTTGCACGCAAAGGCACGGTGGACCATACGGTTTACGACACCGCGTCGATCCTGCGTCTGATCACCCGCGTGTTCCAGCTGGAGACACTGGACGGCCTCAAGCAGCGCGATGACGCGATGATCGCCCGCGGCCAGAAGCCCATGGGCGATTTGAGCAACGCCTTGCAGTTCAACCGGTAGGTTTTCTTATCCAATAGCGACATGCCTGGCGATTTAGCACGCGGTTTTCCTGGTCAACCGCTACTGTGTGCAAGTGGGCTTTCACCCCGCGCAGACGGGCTTTCGCTGACAAGGAACCAACTATGTTTAAACCGACCAGGCTGTCCTTCACCCTGGCCGCACTGCTGACCAGTGCGGTCGTACAGGCCGACATCGAAGTACCACTGGGCAGCACGCAACGCGTCACCCAACTGTTCGCTTTCCCCAATAACTGCAACGTAATCTGCTTTCGGCCATGGACGCTGGAGCAGACCGCCGAGCACTATTTGAACCAGAGCTTGCAGCGCGACGGGTACAGCCGTGCCAAGGTCAGTGTGAAAACCCACGACGGCCAGGTTTCAGCCACCTTCAGCGGCGTGCCCGAGCATTACGGCCAGCCCCTGACCACGCTGCTCAACACCGCCGACCTGGCCTACCAGGGCGCCAGCAAACTTAACAGCGACGGCAAGTGGGCCTACAACTGGTACTTGTTCCTGCCGCTGGGCATGGCCCTGGAAAACCGCAAGAGCATCGAACTGCTGCACTTCCCGCCCGACTACTCGCTGACCCAGGCCCAGGATTACCTGGAATCGGCTACCACTGACCGCTGGGCCACTTTGCTCACGGACAATGGCATCCCGGCCACGGAAACACCGGCCTACCAGACCATCATCGATATTGCGCCGATCGCCGCGCCGTCCAATGCGGGCAAGGACCTGGAAAACGTCTACAGCTACTTTGCCGACTACCAGACGCGCATGGTCAAGGAGCTGAGCCTGCACGCCAACGGCTCATTGCCGATGGTGGCATTCGGCGCACCGGTGCGTAACTGGATCAAACAACAGTACGGCCAAACCGTCGCCGTGCTGGGGCTGGCGCAGATCAGCCCGGTTGCCGGTAAAACCGTGTCGGTACTGGGCTCCAACCACCCGAGTTACATCTGGTATGCGGCAGATCCGGCCAGCTATGACGGCAATGAACAAAAAGCCGATGAGGCCGGTTTGAAAGTGATGGGGCAAGATTTGAGCGCCGCCTGCTGGCAAGCCGGCATGGGCCAGAAACCCGCCAGTGACCCGAATGTGTTGCTCAAGGCGTGCATGAACACCTGGCAAGTCACGCGCAAGGAGCAGACCTGTGAGCTGTTCTACACCTCGGTGCGCAACCTGACCCCGGAGCAAGCCAACGCCAAATGCGCCACCCCGCCCATCAAGGCGCAGTTGAAACAGCTGAAAGACGCCGCCCCAATCCCTGCTGTTACTGCCCCTGCACTGTAAATCGTACAAAATATAACCGGTTTCTACTGTCAGATCTGACAGTAGAAATCGCCTACAACTTCAGCGAGTCTTGAACGGCACCCATCCGCTGCAAGACTGGAAGTCAGACCCCATCGCAGGTCGATGCAGCCTAGCCCAGGAGAGTTATGAAAACTCAAGCCATGGATAAGGCTAAAACTGCTGTGAGTGACTGCCTTTACCCCTTCAAAACGGTGCTCGTTGAACAGGGTTACCCTTCGAGTGAACACTTCCAGGTCGTACACGATGCCAATGGCATTGGCGCCGCGCTCAAAGCATGCGTCGCCTTTGACAGCCGCGTGCGCATTGCCAGAGTGTCCGGCTATGCGTTGAGCGAACGACGTGCCCACACCTTGCAGCTCTCGTCACGCATCCACCTCTATGACCCGTGGTTCAGTCGCCTGATGTTGCACTCCTGCAATCCGAACGTGTTTTTCGATGCCACGTACCTGGAAGTCTGGACCGTGCAACCCATTGCGCCCGGCACCTTGCTGACGATGGATTACGCCACCACCGAAGATGCGCTGTTCCGGCAGTTCGCTTGCCAATGCGGCGAGCTGAACTGCCGGGGCTGGATCACCGGCGCCAAGGAGCCATTGAGCGCCGAAGGCCAGGCGTTCATGACCCACTGGCGCGTGCGCAAACGGCCTTAGGCTTCGCCCAGTGGGCGCAGGCGATATTGCGGCGGCAGTTGCTCGAATCCACTGATGGTGGTGTTCAAGCTCTTCCAGCGGCCATCCTTGATGCCGTAGATGCAGCCGTGAATCGACAGGCTCTGCCCGCGGTGCCAGGCGTTTTGCACAATGCTGGTGTGGCCGACGTTGGCGACTTGCTGAATCACGTTCAGCTCGCACATGCGGTCCACCCGCTCCTCCTCGGTGGACAGTTGGGCCAGCACCTCGCGGTTTTCGTAATAAAGGTCGCGAATAGTGCGCAGCCAGCCGTCGATCAGGCCGAACTGGCGGTCCTGCATCGAAGCGCGCACGCCGCCGCAGCCGTAGTGGCCGGTGACGAGGATGTGTTTGACCTTGAGCACGTCCACCGCGTACTGGATCACCGACAGGCAATTGAGGTCGGTGTGCAGCACCACGTTGGCCACGTTGCGGTGCACAAACAGGTCGCCGGGCAGCATGCCGACGATTTCGTTGGCCGGTACACGGGCGTCGGAGCAGCCGATCCACAGGTATTCCGGGGTTTGCTGGCGGGCGAGCTTGGCGAAGAATTCGGGATCTTCCTGTTTGATCGCATCCGCCCAGCGTTCGTTGTTATCAAGCAGGTCTTGTAGTTCGTTCATCAGGGAAAGCCTCAGGAATGATGCGCAGCTTTGTGACAGACAACCGCTCGTCCGGGTCACGCCCGGGCGCAATTAGCTTGAATCTTTGGGGCGCCGTGCCTGTCCACACACTATAAGCCCCACAGTATGAGGATTGGCCATGACTGAATCACGACGTCCCTACGGCGCTACCCAACCCGAACCGATTGATGACAACGAAGACCGCATGGGCGAGATGCGCGAGCTGGATTTTGACGAGCAAGAGCCGACCGCAGAAATCGGTGATGAGCTGCCGCGCCGCGAGCGCGAACACCTGATGCCCGACGAACGGGTACGTGAAGCCGGCATGACCGGGGCTTCGACCGATGATCATGAGCCCACGGATGATGACATGAGCCCGGAAACGCTGATCCATGAGGATGGCGCCCGGGATGCTCGTGAGGCCGGTGAGGATAATCCGGCGGATTATGACCTGAGCATTGTGGATGAGGACGAGATTGGCGGTGGCAATGGCCTGGACGAGGCGGAATTGGCAGATATTGACCCGATAGACGGTAACCGCTGACACAACACAGTTGAGCCTGTGAATACTTCCCCTGTGGGAGCCGGGCTTGCCCGCGATGCAGGCGCCTCGGTGTTTCAGCCAGACCGAGGTGATGCTATCGCAGGCAAGCCAGCTCCCACAGGGGCCGGCTTGCACATCGGGTTTATGCCTTAGTCGACCAGCGTACAAGCCATTACGACGGCATCCTCGCGCCCACCCACGGCCGGGTAGTAATCGCGGCGACGGCCGATTTCGTTGAAGCCGTAGCGCTCATACAAGCGAAACGCGCCAGTATTGCTGTCGCGCACTTCCAGGAAGCACTCCCGCGCACTGGCGGCATAAGCGCGCGACATCAGGTGTTCCAGCAGCGCCAACCCCAGGCCACGGCCCTGGTTTTCCGGTTTGACGGTGATATTCAGCAAGTGCGCTTCATCGAGGATGATCTGCACCACACCGTGGCCCACCTGCTGCTCACCTTCAAACATCAGCCAGATCTGGTACTTGCCCAGCCCATCAAGAAAAATCCCACGGGTCCAGGGATGGCTGAACGCCGCGTATTCAATCTTCAGTACGGCGTCGAGGTCCGCCTCGGTCATCGGGCGGAACGATAAAGCTTCACTCATCGGTACTTTTCCAGCGCGCCATCAGCCGGCGCATGGCTTGCCAGACATCAGCCTTACGCTGTGGCTCTTCCATTAATAATTCCAGGCCCGGCAAGGCCCATACCGAGCCCAGGCCTTCGACCTGCAGCTCGCGATACCAGGCTTCGGCATTCGCCTCACCGGCAAAACGCACGGCGGGCAGGCCGATCAGCCACAGGCACACGCAGGGTTCGTCTTCCAGGCGCGCCGAGACAAAACCCTGGACAAAATCCCGTGCAGCGTCCGGGCCCTGGTCCATGTTGCCGCGCACCAGCAGCGGCCAGCGCACGGGGTCGCCGACGATTTGCGGGCTGTCGGGCAGGCCGGCGGCGCGCAGCATGTCTTTTAGCAGCATGTAGGCCGGGTCGCGGGTCTGAAAACGTTCGCCGGTGGGCAGTTCCACCAACAGCAGGCAACGCCCGGCCCGCAGTAATTGCAGGGCGAAACGTGGCGGTGGCACCACTGCTGCCTTGGCCACCGGCGCTGGCGTTTCGGCCGCCACGGGCTTGGCCACGGGTGACGGGCGCGGCACTTCAACTTTCACGCGTTCGACAGCGGGGCGAGCCTCTGGCGTGGGTTTGACCACCGCCACCGGCGCAGCAGCCTCCTCGCCCGACACCTCGAACGCCTCATAAGGCTCAAGCGCCTGCAGCAGCTCGGGCCGCGATGGGGCGGCAAACGGCAGTTCGGTGCGGGGCAGCCAGTTGACCACCTGCATGGCAGTCAAGTAAGCGCGACGTCGGGACTCGATAAGCACAGCTCGGCCACTTGTGGATAACTAAAGAGCGGGGATTCTACCGCTGTTCGGTAACAATCGCCCACTGCGCACTGACCGGCTGTGGATAAATCCCGCGCCTGATGCAGTACAATCGCGACTTTTATTCGCCAACCAGCCGGCCATTCCGATGATCGAACCCAAGCGCGTCTTGCGCGCCCTCGCCGAACACTGGGCCCTGCTTGAGCCACTGTGCGAACACTTCGACCAAGGCACCTTGAGCCTGGGCGAGCTGCGCGCACAACTGGCGGCCCAACAACTGGACAGCACGCCACAGGACATCACCAGCCTGTTGGACGTGTGGATTCGCCTGGATATCCTGGTGCCTGTCGCCAAGAGCCCGAACCGTTTCGAGCTCAATGCACAGATCCACGACTTCCTCGCCTATCTTCGCAAGGAGCACCGGCTTGGCCTGTGCCTGGAAATCGAAGCCTACCTGCGCCACCTTGAGCGTCTGGCCGGTTACATCCAGGACGCCTTTGACATCCGTGATGGCCACGACCTGGCCCGCCAACTGCGCTTGCTGGATATGCGTGTGCGGGACGTGCTGAAAAAACTCGCCAACGACGAACAAGCCCTGGCGGCCGTGGCCGACCGCGCCAAGACCAGCGACCGGCAAATCCCGTTGCGCCAGCGTTACGCCGAGGTACTGGCGACCTGGGACGAATACGTCGAACCCATGATCCAACTGGTGAACGCCGACGGCGCCTTCGAGCAAGGCGTGCGCAAGGTCGAGAATGTGCTGCTGCGCATGCTCACCGAGCAGCAACGCCTCGGCCATCTGGTCGACGACGATATGCTGCTGCGTACTCACGCGCGCATCCTCGAAATGCAAACCAGCGCCCAGCTCACCTTGCGCCATGCCCGCGAACTGCTGCTGCCGCTGCGCGAAGAAGCGCGCCGCCACAACGCCGTGACGCGTGGCGCGGCGCTGGCCTTGTCGGCCATTCGCCGTAAAGGCCTGGACGCGGTGCCGCAAGCGGCGATGCCGATGTTTACCCGGCCTCAAAGTACCTTCCTGGGCAGTGCCAGCCAGGTCGAAGCGTACGTGTATGCCCTGGCCAATTTCGAGCCGAAACCGGCGCGTTTCCCCAAGGCGCACAAATCCCACAAGGGCGAAGCCCAGCGTGCGCCGCGCACGGTCAAGGAAATGCTCGAGCGCTGCGAAGACGCGCTACCGATGCCGGACCTGATGACCTGGCTGCTGGAGCAGGAACCGGACGGCGCCACCGATGAATTGCTGTACTGGTTCTCACGGCTCTCGCGGGAAAAACGCTTCAAGCGCGAACGCCTGGAACGCCGCGACTACCACACACACGAGCACCAGGTCAGCCTGCGCTCATTCGCCCTGCTCCCGGCTGGCACCGATGCCACCGAGAATTCTGCGAGCACGCCTTATGCATCTTGATCTATCCGAACTGTCCCAACTGGCACCGATCTTTCGCGAGCTGTTCAAGGGTTACCACGTCAGCCGCCGCGACCCGGAGCTGTACGCACAACTGTCGAACTTCCAGGACCAGTACCGCACACTGTTCAAGGCCCTGGGCTTTGAGCTGGTGTGTGACACACGCGGTTTCTATTACTTCGTGCCGGACACTGCCGTGGCTGCGGCGCAGGTCAACAAGACCGCGCAACGTCTGGCGCTGTTCACCTTCATCATCGTCGAGCACCTGGCCGACCAGGGCCGCGACCCGGTCGCCGTGCTCGATGGCGGCAGCCTGGGCCGCGATGAGTTGCCGTCGTTGCTGGAAAAGTACCGCGACCTGTTTATCCAGGCCGAAGTGCAGACCCAGGAAGAGCTCGAAGAAAAGATCATGCGCCGCATGACCCAACTGGGTTTTGCCAGCGAAGACAACGGCATCTATCGCTTCCTGCCGCCGATGCACCGCTTCCTTGATGTGTGCCTGTCCGTGCAGCAGGACCGTGACCTGGCCGCCAGCGTGCACAGTGTGTTGCCATTGCCGGCGCCGGTAATCATCGATGAAGACAGCGATGAAAAACTGCTGAAAACCGATGACCCGCTGGACCTCAGCGACTTCGCAGAAGAAAGCGAAGAAGACGCCCTGGCCCGCGCCATTGCCGAAGAACAGGAGACCGACGCATGAGTAAGGAACGTTACGGCATCCGCCGCTTCGCCCTATTGAACACCGCGGGTTACAGCCTGGGCTTGTTCCCGCTGGAGGAACCGTTGTCGGTGTACGGCGCGAATAACCTGGGTAAATCTGCGTCGATCAACGCCTTGCAGTTCCCGATCCTGGCGCGTATGTCGGACATGAGTTTCGGCAAGTACACCCTGGAACAATCGCGGCGCTTCTACTTTGCCACCGACACCAGCTACATCCTCGTGGAAGTCTCGCTGCCCCACGGCCCGCACGTAATCGGCGTGGTCGGGCGCGGCCCGGGCGGTGGTTTCGGTCACCAGTTCTTTGCCTATGCCGGCAAGCTGGACTTGGCCCACTACCAGAAGAACGACACCTGCCTGCGTCAAAAAGAGCTGTTCACCAACCTTGAGCGCGAAGGCCTTAAAGCCTACGAACTCAAACCGGATGAACTGCGCCGTTTGCTGGTCGGTGGCCACACGTCAATCCCACTGGACCTGACCCTGATTCCGCTGCGTTCCACCAGCGAACAGAGCCTGAAGACCTTCCGCGCGCTGTTTATCAACCTGCTGCACATGCGCGAAATCACCGCGGCCAAGCTCAAGCAATTGTTCCTGGATGCGTTCGAACACAGCCTGCGTTCCGGCAGCGTGGACTACATCGCTGCGTGCGAAGAAGCCTTCCGTGATGTAAGGCGCATGGAGCAGGACTACAACTCGCTGGTGGCTGCCGGGCCGTTGGTTGAAGCGCTCGCCAATGGCGTGCGCTTGCGCGATGTATTGCGCGGCAAATTGCATCGCCTGTCGCCCTTGCTGGATTCGTTGCTCGGCACCTGGTCAGACTACGCCAGTGCGCGCAAGGAAGAGCTGACCATCCAGGCCGAGCACTACCGTAACGAGCAGGACGCGCTGCAAAACGATCAGCGTGGCGGTACCCAGGAGCTGATGCGCCTGGAGCGCGAGATCAGTGGCATCCAGCGTTGGTTGGGCGAGCTGTCGGTGCTTAAGCATCGCTTTGCGCTGGTGGATGACGTCAAGGTGCTGGAGCAGCAACTGTTGGCGGCCAAGGATGCCCACGATGAATTGGCGGGCGCCCTGGCGCAATCCCGTCAGTTCAGCGCTGAGGACCTGGATGAGCGCTTGCGTGACCTGGAGAAACGCCTGAAGTCGGTCAAGCAACAGCTCGACCATGCCGACAACAACAGTTACGCCAAACTGCGTGAAGAATTCTCACAACAGGACGTCGAGCGTCTGATGCGCCTGTTCAACAGTTCGTTGTTCAGTTTGCCGCTGGGCGAGCATGGCATCACGCTGGATGAGGATGGCCAGTGGGTTAAATCCCTGGAGCAGATCCTTGATGGCTTCAAGGGTGAAAAATTTGAAGTGCCGGGGCTGTCGATCGACATCTCCCATATTGAGCCACCGGCCTTGCAGGCGCTGGCCGATCGCGCGGCGTTGCGCGACCAGAAAGAGCGCCTGGAAAAAGAACTCAAGCAGCTCAAGACGCAGCAGGCCGTAGCCTCTGACCGTGCGGCGAGCAAGACCCA
Source organism: Pseudomonas sp. WS 5146 (assembly GCF_012985495.1). Classification (NCBI taxonomy): domain Bacteria; kingdom Pseudomonadati; phylum Pseudomonadota; class Gammaproteobacteria; order Pseudomonadales; family Pseudomonadaceae; genus Pseudomonas; species Pseudomonas sp. WS 5146. The sequence goes on along the minus strand of NZ_JAAQWL010000005.1, from coordinate 5,699 downwards.
GACCGAAGCCCTGTACCAGCAAGTGCTGGATGCGCAGAAGGCGCTGGAAGACTTCCGTCGCGCGCAAACCCTGAGCGCGGAAGAAGGCGAGAAGCTCGAAAACCTGGCGCAGATGGAAGCCGCGCAAGATGAGTTGAAGCGCTCCAGTGATGCCTTCACCGAGCGTGTCCAGCAGTTGTCGGCCAAGCTGCAACTGGTCGGCCGTCAGATCGGCGATATGGAAGCCAAGCAACGCACGCTGGATGACGCCCTGCGCCGCCGTCAGTTGTTGCCGGCCGACTTGCCGTTCGGCACACCGTTCATGGACCCGGTCGACGACTCGATGGACAACCTGTTGCCATTGCTCAATGACTATCAGGACAGCTGGCAAGGTTTGCTGCGCGCTGATGGCCAGATTGAGGCGCTGTATGCACAGGTGCGCCTCAAGGGCGTGGCCAAGTTCGACAGCGAGGATGACGTAGAGCGTCGTCTGCAATTGCTGATCAACGCTTATGCGCACCGCACCGATGAAGCCCTGACCCTAGGCAAGGCGCGCCGTGCAGCCGTCACCGATATTGCGCGGACCTTGCGCAATATCCGCAGCGACTACGACAGCCTTGAGCACCAGTTGGCCTTGTTTAACCGCGAGATCAACAAGCGTCAGGTGTCCAACCTGCAAAGCTTCCGTATCGTGCTTGCACCGAACAAGGAAGCCCTCAAGCATATCGACCAGATCATCCACAGTGCCGGTCAGTATGAAGAAGGCGAAACCCTGTCGGTGTTCGACCTGAGCCAGAGCGCCGAACAGGACAACAAGAACGAAGAGGCCAAGGAATACCTGGCCCGTCTTGTGGCCGCCAACCATAACCAGTTGGGCCTCAAGGACTTGTTCGAGCTGGCATTTGAAATCACCAAGGTGCATGGCCAGCCGGTGATTCACACCGACATCGACGGCGCGGCGTCCAACGGCACCACCATGACCATCAAGGCGCTGACCAACATGTACTTGTTGCTGCACTTGATGGACCGTGACCAGGCCGGGCGCGTGCGTTTACCGTACTACCTCGATGAGGCAGCGGACATCGATGAGAAGAACCAGGCGGCGTTGCTGGAAACCAGTTTGCAGCTGGGCTTTGTGCCGATTTTGGCCAGTGTGAAGCCGCAGGTGTCCGCCCAAGTGGCGATCGACCTGGAAGGCGGCAGCGGGCCGAATGGTATCTACATTGATGAGGCGGACTGGAAGTACATCCGTCGTCATGATGTGGTGAAGGCGACGGTGAATGTGCAGGCGGATGAGCCGGAGTTGGATGAGGTTTAATCGGAGACGCTGAAATGCAAAAGGCCGCGATCTGTTTGGATCGCGGCCTTTTTTATGGGCTGGGGTTTTGCAGTCATGGTGGGGGCCTCATCGCGGGCAAGCCCGGCTCCCACAGGAGTTATGCATTCCAATGTGGGAGCCGGGCTTGCCCGCGATGGCCGCGCCGCGGTCTACTTGCCCAATGGAATCTTAGGCGCCCAGGTCAGCCACTCATCCTCAAACTTATCAAACAACGGGAACGTCTGCTGCGGTCGCGCCGCATTGCCCATGCGCTCGCCATCCGGCGTGGCAAAGGCGATACCACCGGCCACCAACGTCTCCAGAGATTCCGTGCGCACCGTCGCCCCCTTGAACAAGCCGAAGTCCAAACCAAACCCACTGCTATTCCAGAAGCGGCTGCCACTGCGCACCAGTGGTGCGTATTTAGGTTCGATCAAAATGTGGATCAGCACCCGGTCGGCGGTCTGGCCCAATTCGTAGCCGGTGACTTTGCCTACAGTGACTTCACGGTAAGTGACGGGCACGCCTTCCTTCAACGAACCACGGCGTGCGGCGCTGAGGACCAGGCTCAGGCCTTCTTGCTGGTGAACAGCCTCTGGTGGCTTGTCCAACGCGACGAAGCTCTTTTGCGGCCCGGCGTTTTTCACGGCGGGCTGCACTTCGATGTATTGGCCGGTGACCAGAGTCTCCAGGTTTGCGGTTTTCATCAGGCCCAGCTCAGGCTTGACCACCCAGAACTGGCTGCCGCTGCGCGCGATGCGATCAGCCACTTGGGTGATCCGGGCGCTGAGCAGTACCGACTGCATGTCGGCGCTGAGGTCGACGTTCTCGATCTTGCCCACGTCGAGGCCTTTGAAGCGTACGGGCGTGCCGGGGCGCAGGCCGTCGGCGCGATCAACCTTGATGGTCACCAGGGTCCCGTGCTGGTTGGCCGCGTCGCGATCGGCAAACAGGCGGAAACGCGGGATACGTTTTTTCAACGGTACATTCTGTTCCGGGGTTTCGAAGGCGATACCGCCAGCCATCAGACTGGCCAGGGATTCACTCTTCACCTGGATGCCGCCGGTAAGGCCGCCAGTCAAGGTGACGCCGCTGGCGTTCCAGAAACGCGTTGAACCGTTGACCAGGTTTTCGTATTCCTTCTCGATGTGGACGCCGATCACCAGTTGCTTGTTCTTGCGCGAGAACTGGTAGCTCTGCACCGAACCGACCTTGACCTGTTTGTAGAGAATCGGGCTGCCCACATCCAGGGAGCCTAGGTTGTCGGTGAAGAGCACCATGTGCAGGCCGGGGGAGCGTAAGTCCAGTGGAGGTGCTTTGGCCCGGGCAACGTACTCACGTTGCGGTGCGCTACCTTTGTCACCGGGACGGATGGCAATGTAGTTACCTTTTACCAACGCCTCCAGACCGGTGATGCCGGCCAGGGAGATGGACGGCTTGACCACCCAGAACTGCGTGTCTTGCACCAGGTAGTCTTCGGCGAGTGGGTCGAGGGTCAGCTCGGCATGGGCGCTGGACAGGTCCGGGTCAATCTTCAGGGTTTTCAGGCTACCAACCTGGATGCCCTTGTACATGACCGGGGTGCGCCCAGCCTGCAGGCCTTCGAAGTCGGTGAGCTTGACCTTGACCTTGATGCCGGCGGCGGCGGCGTCGAAATCCTCATAAAGACGGAAAGGCAGGCTCGGATCGGTCGGCGGGCTGTCCTTGCGATTTTCTGGGGTGGCGAACGCGATACCGCCGGCGACGATGCTGGACAGCGATTCGCTACGCACTTTTACGCCGGACAGGTTAGCGTCGATGCTGATGCCGCTGGCGTTCCAGAAACGCGTGTGTTTGCGCACCAGGCTGGCGTAAGTCGGCTCGATGTAGACCTTGATCTCGACGGTGCTCTGGTCCTCGGACAGCAAGTAGCTTTTGACCTGGCCAACCTGGATCTGTTTGTAGAACACCGGGCTGCCGCGGTTCAGTGAGCCGAGGCGATCGGCTTTAAGGGTCAGGTGCAGGCCAGGCTTGGCGTCAGATAACGGCGGCTCTTCGGAGAGCGCCTTGAATTTGCGCGTGGGCTCGCCATCGCCAGGGCTGGCGGCAATGTAGTTACCCGAGACCAGGGTTTCCAGGCCGGTGATACCGGCGAGGCTGACGCTGGGCTTTACCAGCCAGAAGCGTGTGTTGGTCTTGAGGTATTGCTCGACGTCCTTGTTCATCTCGATGGTGGCGATCACCCCGCGATTGCTGCCTTCGTCATCCAGGGCCAAGGCTTTGACCTTGCCCACCGTCATGCCTTTGTAGACCACTTCGGTTTTGTTGACCTGGATGCCCTCGCCACTTTCAAAGCGCACCTGGATCTCGATGCCCTGTTGGGAATAGGCACGCCATCCCAGCCAGCCGCCGATGATCAGCGCAATCAGGGGAAGCACCCAAATGGCCGACCAGTTAGAGGCCGGGCGGGTTTTAGCTTTAGGCAAATCACTCATGGTCGTCGTCCGACTCCGTGTTATCCCAAATCAGTCGGGGATCAAAAGTTACTGCGGCAAGCATCGTCAAGATCACCACACTGGCGAACGCTGCAGCACCAAGGTTGGCCTCGACACTGGCAAGTCGCCCAAAGTTAACAACCGCCACCAGGATGGCGATCACGAAGATATCCAGCATGGACCAGCGGCCAATGAATTCGATAAAGCGGTACATGATAATGCGTTGTTGTGCGGACAACGGTTGGTGACGTTGCACCGAGAACAGCAACAGGCCAATGCCCACCAGCTTGAACGTCGGCACCAGAATACTGGCGATAAACACCACCGCAGCGATGGGGAACATTCCGTGCTGCACCAGCTGAATCACGCCCGCCATGATCGTACTGGGATCACCCTGGCCGAGAGAGTTGATGGTCATGATTGGCAAAAGATTGGCCGGGATATACAGGATCGCTGCAGTGATCAGCAACGCCCAGGTACGCACAAGGCTGTTGGGGCGACGCGCATGGATCAGCGCACCGCAACGGGTGCACAGTTGCTCATCGGTATCCGCCTCTTGCTTGTTCAGCTCGTGGCATTCGGTACAAATCAGAATGCCCGCATCAATCGCCCGCATGATCATCCTCTCCTGAAAGCGCTTGCCAGATCTGGTGGGGCGACATCACCACCTCCAGCAGTACTTGAACCACTAATAGGCTGACGAAGCAGACAAGCCCCAGGCCAATGGTGATGGAGGCCATGTCCGCGAGCTTGACGATCGCGACCAGCACGCCCATCAGGTAAACCTCCAACATTCCCCAATCCTTCAGGTGATGGTAAATGCGGTAAAGCAACAGCCCATAACTGCGGCCGATGTTCCAACGGATACTGAGCAACACCGCCAATTGGCAGAGCAGCTTGAGCAGGGGAATGCCCATGCTGCACAGGAACACCACGGCTGCGACACCTTGCATGCAGGTATCGAACAGACCTACCACGCCGCTCCATACGGTGTCCTGCGAAGACTGCCCGAGAAGATTGAGCTGCATGATGGGTAAAAAGTTCGCGGGGATGTACAGCAACAGTGCAGCCAGCACCAAAGCGAGGCTTCGCTCAACCACGTTGTGGCGGTGAGCGTAAAGCTCGTAACCGCAACGTGGGCATTGGGCTTTTTCACCGAGGGCGAGTGCGGGTTTGCGCATCAGCAAGTCGCACTCATGGCATGCCACCAGATCCTCAAGTGGTAACTGCGACACCTCGACGGTATCAACCGGATCGGGCATAGATAGGGCTCGAACTCTAAAAAAGGTTAGGTGCCTATTCTAATGGTCTGGTTCAGAAATAACTGTGCAAATTTGTCGGCAGCTTTGGACCGGTTTGGGTTTTCGACCGCCCAAAACAAAACCCCTGATTGCGTTAGCAATCAGGGGTTTCGGAATTTAATCTTGACGATGACCTACTCTCACATGGGGAAACCCCACACTACCATCGGCGATGCATCGTTTCACTACTGAGTTCGGGATGGGATCAGGTGGTTCCAATGCTCTATGGTCGTCAAGAAATTCGGGTACTGAGTCGTAGCCAGTTGGCTTCGCTTCAGCAAATTGGGTATGTGACAGCTTTCGGTGTTTTGTGAGCGTCGAACTTTCGGTTCATCTCGTCTTCACACACCGCAATCTGGCCTTTCGACTCAAATTGCTTGGGTGTTATATGGTCAAGCCTCACGGGCAATTAGTATTGGTTAGCTCAACGCCTCACAGCGCTTACACACCCAACCTATCAACGTCGTAGTCTTCGACGGCCCTTCAGGGGACTCAAGGTCCCAGTGAGATCTCATCTTGAGGCTAGTTTCCCGCTTAGATGCTTTCAGCGGTTATCTATTCCGAACATAGCTACCCGGCAATGCCACTGGCGTGACAACCGGAACACCAGAGGTTCGTCCACTCCGG